>NZ_KZ626848.1 GCF_002911015.1 Streptomyces populi | reverse complement strand
GTCCCCCATGCCCCGCGCACCCCTGATGTTCGGCCTGCCCGCCCTCTGCTTCACGCTCGTCACCTGGCAGGTCGTGGCGGGCGGCCCCCTCGTGCGCCTGGACGAGCGGCTGAGCGGCACCCTCGTCCACCCGGACCGGTTCTCCGAACTGTTCGCCGACCTGGGCAGTGTCCAGGTGGCGGTGCCGCTCCTCGCCCTGGCGCTGGTCCTCGTCGCCCGGCGGAACCGTGCCACCGGCCTGGACCGCTGGTGGCTGCCCCCGGCCGCCGCCGCGGTCCTGATGCTCCTGGTCCCCGCGGTGGTCGTGCCCCTGAAGGAACTCGTCGCCCGGCCGGGTCCCCCGGTCATGGGACCCGGCACCGGCTTCTACCCCTCGGGCCACACCGCCACCGCCTTCGTCGCGTACGGGGCGGCGACCCTGCTCCTGCTCCCGCTGCTCCGCACCGCCGGTGCCCGGGGCGCGCTGCTGTGCGTCTGCGCGGCCCTGAACGCGTGCGTGGCCTTCGGCCTGGTCCGGCGCGGCTACCACTGGCCACTGGACGTCGTGGCCAGTTGGTGCCTCTGCGCGATGCTGCTGTCCTGCCTGTGGCTCTTCCTCAGCCGAAGTACGCGTCGAAGTTCCGCGAGAACTCCCAGCCTCCGAACCGGTCCCAGTTGACCGACCACGTCATCAGGCCGCGCAGGCCCGGCCAGGTGCCGTGGGTCGCGTACGAGCCGCAGTCGGTCTTCTTCGTGAGGCAGTTCAGGGTCTTGGTGACCTCGGCCGGGGCGACGTAGCCGTTGCCCGCGTTGGTGGTGGCGGGCATGCCGATCGCTATCTGGTCGGGCCGCAGGGGCGGGAAGACGTTGTTCGCGTCGCCCGCCACCGGGAAGCCGGTCAGCAGCATGTCGGTCATCGCGACGTGGAAGTCGGCGCCGCCCATGGAGTGGTACTGGTTGTCGAGGCCCATGATCGACCCGGAGTTGTAGTCCTGGACGTGCAGGAGGGTCAGGTCGTCCCGCAGCGCGTGGATCACCGGGAGGTACGCCCCGGCGCGCGGGTCCTGGCCGCCCCACTTGCCGGTGCCGTAGTACTGGTAGCCGAGCTGGACGAAGAACGTCTCCGGGGCCATGCTCAGCACGAACTTCGAACCGTACTTGGCCTTCAGGGTCTTCAGGGCCGAGATGAGGTTGACGATCACCGGGGTGGTCGGGCTCTTGAAGTTCGTGTCGCTCGCGTCGAGGGAGAGCGAGTGGCCCTCGAAGTCGATGTCCAGGCCGTCCAGGCCATAGGTGTCGATGATCTTCGAGACCGAGGAGACGAAGGTGTCACGGGCGGCCGTGGTGCTCAGCTGGACCTGGCCGTTCTGGCCGCCGATCGAGATCAGCACCTTCTTGCCGGCCGCCTGCTTGGCCTTGATCGCGGCCTTGAAGTCGGCGTCGCTCTCGACCGTGGGGCACTCGGTGACCGGGCAGCGGTTGAAGCGGATGTCCCCCGAGGTGACGGAGGTCGGCTCGCCGAAGGCCAGGTCGATGACGTCCCAGCTGTCGGGCACGTCGGCCATGCGCGTGTATCCGGCTCCGTTGGCGAAGCTCGCGTGGAGGTAGCCGACGAGCGCGTGCGTGGGCAGGTCGGAGGAGCCGCCGCCCCCGCCGGAGCCCGCCGAAGTGGTCGCGGTGACGGTCGCCGACTTCGCGGACTCGCCCGCGTCGTTGGTCGCGGTGACCTGGAAGGAGTACGCGGTGGAGGCCGAGAGCCCGCTCACGGTGGCCGAGGTCCCGGTGACGCTCTGGACCTTCGCCCCGTCGCGGTAGACGGAGTAGCCGGTCGCGCCGGACACCGCCGTCCAGGACAGACCGACCGACGAGGACGTGACCGTGCCGGTCCTCAGACCGGTGGGCGCGGCCGGCGGCTGTCCCGCGTCGACGCCGGGGCCGGTCAGCGAGAGGTCGTCGGCCCAGTAGGAACCGGTGCCGTACCAGCCGTGCGTGTAGATCGTGACCTGGGTGGTGGCGGCGCCGGTGCGGAAGGTGGTGCTGAGGTGCTGCCAGTCGGCGGCGGACGGGGTCCAGGTGCTGACGTCGGTCGTGCCGGTGCCGGTCGCGCCGAGGTAGACGTAGGCACCGCGGACGTAGCCGGAGAGGGTGTACTGCGCGTCGGGCTTCACCGTCACGGTCTGCGAGCACTGCGCGTAGTCGCTGCTGGCCGGGGTCGCCGTCATCGCCGAACTTCCGCCGTGCACAGGTGAGTTGACGACCGCGGATGCCGTGCAGGCCCAGTTGCCCAGGCCCGACTCGAAGCCGCCGTTCTTCACGAGGTCGACGTCCGCGGCCTGGGCGGCCGAGGAGAGCGCGACCAGGCCGGGAACGGCCAGGACGGTGGCCGCGCAGGCGGCGAGCAGCCGTCGGCGACGGTGCGCGAGGGGTCTGTCGTGTCTGGTGGGGGCCATGAGTGCCTCCGGGCAGGGGGAGTTGGAGGGTGGGGCGCGCCCAACTTGGTCCAGACCAATTCGGTTGTCAAGTCCCCCGGCACGTACCGGAGTTCACGCTTCCACCGGAACGACTCCTGGACAGCCGCCGGAACCGGGCCCCTCACCGCGACCGGAACCGCCCCTCACCCCCGCCCCTCACCCCCACCGGTCCCCGCCGCCGCCCTCATCGGGACCGGCGCTCACCCCACCCCTCCCGTCTCCCCGCGAGGCCCGCCGCGGCCTCGTGCATGGCCAGTTCGAGCAGTGCCGGGTCGGTGAGGGTGCCCGAGCCGTCCGGCGGGACCAGCCAGCGGACCCCACCGGTCGACCGCCCCGGATACGGCACCACGATCCATGTGCCGTGGCCCGCCGTGCGCACCCCCGTGCCCAGCCACCGAGCCGCGGTGCCCGCGGGCACGAAGAAGCCCGTCCGGGCGTCGCCGAAGTCGACGAGCACCGGCCCGGGCAGGTCGAGCACCCGGGTCAGCACGTCGAGGGTCGGATAGCCGAGCTCGGCCGGCAGGATCAGGACGTCCCAGGCCCTCCCCGCGGGCAGCAGCGCGATCCCGCGCGGATCGCGCTCCCACTCCCAGCGGCAGGCCTCGGGATCCGGAGCCACGGATGCCAGCCACTGGACCGCCGCCTTGGGCCCTGTCATGACGGAACCTCCCTCTCGTGTCGACGCGGGTCGCGTCACGGGGGAGAGGGAGGTCCGGGCGGTTCATTACGCGGGTTCGGGCGACGACTTGAAAGAAGTTCAACTCACCGGCTCATCGGCCCACGCGGAGCGGGCGCCGCCCGCCGCGGCCCTAGGGCGTGTTTCGAAAGTGGCGTCGTCCGCCCGGAGGGCGGGGCTCGCGGCGCCTGGTGCGGTGCATCGCAAGGCGGAGGGTCGCCCGCGTACTGGGCGTACTCGGGCGATCCCGACAACGCAGCGAGGTGCCGTACCAGGCGTCGCGAGCCAGACGGGACTTTCGAAACACGCCCTAGCTGTCGAAGCCGAGGCCCAGTCTGTCCATCACCTTGAGCCACAGATTGCGCCGGCCGCCGTGCGTGTCCGCCCGTGCCAGCGACCACTTGGTGAGCGCGATGCCGGTCCAGGCGAACGGCTCGGGCGGGAACGGCAGCGGCTTCCTGCGGACCATCTCCAGCTCGGTGCGTTCGGTGCGCTCCCCCGCCAGCAGGTCGAGCATCACCTCCGCGCCGAACCGGGTGGCGCCCACACCGAGACCCGTGTAGCCGGCCGCGTAGGCGACCTTGCCGTGGTGGGCGCTGCCGAAGAACGCCGAGAACCGGGAGCAGGTGTCGATCGCGCCGCCCCAGGCGTGCGAGAAACGGACGCCCTCGAGCTGCGGGAAGCAGGTGAAGAAGTGCTCGGCGAGCTTGGCGTACGTCTCCGGGCGGTCGTCGTACTCGGCGCGCACCCGGCCGCCGTACGGGTAGATCGCGTCGTAACCGCCCCACAGGACGCGGTTGTCGGCCGACAGCCGGAAGTAGTGGAACTGGTTCGCCGAGTCGCCGAGCCCCTGGCGGTTCTTCCAGCCGACGGACGCGAGCTGCTCGGCGGTGAGCGGTTCGGTCATCAGCGCGTAGTCGTAGACCGGGACGGTGAACGGACGGACGCGCTTGACCAGGTTGGGGAAGATGTTGGTGCCGAGGGCCACCCGGCGGGCGCGGACCGAGCCGTACGGGGTGCGGACGACCATGCCGGCGCCGTACGGCTTCAGGGCGAGGGCGGGCGTGTGCTCGTACACCCGCACCCCGAGCTCCACGCACGCGCGCTTGAGGCCCCAGGCCAGTTTCGCCGGGTGGAGCATGGCGACCCCGCGGCGGTCGTGCAGCCCGGCCAGGAAGGTCGGGGAGTCGACCTGTTCGCGTACCGCCCCGGTGTCGAGGAACTCGATGCCCTCGGCGAGGCCCCGCCGCTCCAGTTCCTGGTACCACTCGCGCAGCTCGGCCGCCTGGTGCGGCTCGGTGGCGACGTCGATCTCGCCGCTGCGCTCGAAGTCGCAGTCGAGGGAGTAGCGGGCGACGGCCGCCTCGATCTCGTCGAGGTTGCGGGCGCCCAGCTCCTCCAGCTTCCCGATCTCGTCCGGCCAGCGGGCGAGCCCGTTGGCCAGACCGTGGGTGAGGGAGGCTGCGCAGAAGCCGCCGTTGCGGCCCGAGGCGGCCCAGCCCACCTCACGGCCCTCCACCAGGACGACGTCCCGCCCGGGGTCGCGCTCCTTGGCGATCAGCGCGGTCCACAGCCCGCTGTAGCCGCCGCCGACGACGAGCAGGTCGCAGGTCTCGGCACCGGTGAGCGCGGGCTCGGGGCGGGGCCTGCCGGGGTCGTCCAGCCAGTACGGGACCGGCTGGGCGTCGGAAAGGGATTTGGTCCACTGATTACCACGGGTCATGGCGCTTGGGGCCATGATTTCAACTCCCTACAAAGGTGGAGAACGTTATGCCTTCTGCCTGTTCCGGCGATTTCCGATGATCATTCCGGCCAGGACGAACAGCACGGCGACGAGGAACATGGCCGTACCGATGACATTGATCTGGACGGGCGTTCCGCGCTGTGCCGAACCCCAGACGAACATGGGGAACGTGACGGTCGAGCCCGCGTTGAAATTGGTGATGATGAAATCGTCGAAGGAGAGCGCGAAGGCGAGCAGCGCGCCCGCGGCGATTCCGGGGGCGGCGATGGGCAGGGTGACCCGCAGGAAGGTCTGCGCGGGTCCCGCGTAGAGGTCCTGGGCGGCCTGTTCGAGCCTCGGGTCCATCGACATCACACGGGCCTTGACGGCCGTGACGACGAAGCTGAGGCAGAACATGATGTGGGCGATCAGGATCGTCCAGAAGCCGAGCTGGGCGCCCATGTTGAGGAACAGGGTGAGCAGCGAGGCGGCCATGACGACCTCGGGCATCGCCATCGGCAGGAAGATCAGCGAGTTCACGGCGCCACGCGCGCGGAAGCGGTAGCGGACCAGCGCGAAGGCGATCATCGTGCCGAGGACGGTGGCCCCGAGCGTCGCCCAGACGGCGATCTGGAGGCTGAGCCCGAGCGAGCCGCACATGTCGGCGACCCCGCACGGGTCCTTCCAGGCGTCCGTGGAGAACTGCTGCCACTCGTAGTTGAAGCGCCCCTTCGGTTTGTTGAAGGAGAACACGGTGACGACGACGTTGGGCAGCAGCAGGTAGGAGAGCGTCAGCAGTCCCGCGATGACGACGAGATGACGCTTGAGCCAGTTGACGAAGGGCATTTAGACCAGGTCCTCCGTCCCGGACCGGCGGATGTAGACCGTGACCATGAGGAGGATCGCGGCCATGAGGATGAAGGAGAGGGCGGCGGCCGTCGGGTAGTCCAGGATCCTCAGGAACTGGGTCTGGATGACGTTGCCGATCATGCGGGTGTCGGTCGAGCCGAGGAGCTCGGCGTTGACGTAGTCACCGGCCGCCGGGATGAAGGTGAGCAGGGTCCCGGAGACCACGCCCGGCATCGACAGCGGGAAGGTGACCTTGCGGAAGGTCGTCCAGGGCCGGGCGTACAGGTCTCCCGCGGCCTCGTGCAGCCGGCCGTCGATGCGCTCCAGCGAGGTGTAGAGCGGCAGGATCATGAACGGCAGGAAGTTGTACGTCAGACCGCACACGACGGCCAGTGGCGTCGCGAGGACGCGGTCTCCCGCGGTCCAGCCGAGCCAGGTGGTGACGTCGAGCACGTGCAGCGTGTTGAGCGCGCCGACGACCGGGCCGCTGTCGGCGAGGATCGTCTTCCAGGCCAGGGTGCGGATCAGGAAGCTGGTGAAGAAGGGGGCGATCACCAGGATCATGATCAGGTTGCGCCAGCGGCCCGCCCGGAAGGCGATGAGGTACGCCAGCGGGTAGCCGAGCAGCAGGCACAGGACCGTGGCGGCGGCCGCGTAGGAGACCGAGCGCAGGAACTGCGGCCAGTACTCGGTGAGCGAGTCCCAGTAGGTCGCGAAGTGCCAGGTGACCTTGTAGCCCTCCTCCAGGGAGCCCGTCTGCACGGACGTGGAGGCCTGGTAGATCATCGGCAGCGCGAAGAAGATCACGAGCCACAGGAGTCCGGGCAGGAGCAGCCAGTACGGGACCAGACGGCCCCGCTTCCTCGGCGGCTTCGGGTCGGTCTCCGGCGCGAGCGGCGGCGCTTCGGCCTCGGTGACGGTGGCCATCAGGCGGCCTCCTCCCCGGCCGTCTCGACGCCGGCGTCGATGTCCTGAGCCGCGTCGAGGCCGAAGGTGTGCGCCGGGCTCCAGTGCAGGACGACGTCCGCGCCGGGGACCAGCCGGGGGTCCCGGTCGACGTTCTGCGCGTAGACCTCGAACTCGGGGCAGACGGCGCTGTCGACGACGTACTGCGTGGAGACGCCGATGAAGCTGGAGTGGGCGATCTTGCCGGTGATCCGGTTCCGGCCGGCGGGTATCTCGCCCGCGTCGTCCGCGTGGGTGAGGGATATCTTCTCCGGGCGGATGCCCACGAGGACCTTGCCGCCCGCCTGCGCCGGGGCGGAACATCGCGCCCCGGGCAGCACCAGCTTGCCGCCGCCCGCCTTGAGCACGATGTCCTCGCCGCTCCTGGTGTCGACCTCGGCCTCGATGAGGTTCGAGGTGCCGAGGAAGTTGGCCACGAACGTGGTCCGCGGGTTCTCGTACAGGTCGGTGGGCGAGCCGAGCTGCTCGACCCGGCCCCCGTTCATCACCGCGACCGTGTCGGCCATGGTCATGGCCTCCTCCTGGTCGTGCGTGACGTGCACGAAGGTGATGCCCACCTCGGTCTGGATCCGCTTGAGCTCCAGCTGCATCTGGCGGCGCAGCTTGAGGTCGAGGGCGCCCAGCGGCTCGTCGAGGAGCAGCACCTTGGGGTGGTTGATCAGTGCGCGGGCGACCGCGACGCGCTGCTGCTGGCCACCGGAGAGCTGGTGGGGTTTCTTGCGCGCCTGCTCACCGAGCTGGACCAGGTCGAGCATCTCGTCGACCTGCTTCTTGACGCTCTTGATGCCGCGTCGGCGCAGGCCGAAGGCGACGTTCTCGAAGATGTCCAGGTGCGGGAAGAGCGCGTACGACTGGAAGACGGTGTTCACCGGCCGCTTGTAGGGCGGCAGGTGCGTCACCTCCTGGTCGCCGAGGTGCACGGTGCCGGAGGAAGGTTCCTCCAGACCGGCGATCATGCGCAGGGTGGTCGTCTTGCCGCAGCCCGAGGCGCCGAGCAGGGCGAAGAAGGAGCCCTGCGGCACGGTCAGGTCGAGCGGTTGCACGGCGGTGAAGCCGTTGTCGTAGGTCTTGCTGATCCCGCTGAGGCGGACGTCGCCGCTGGTCTGTGTCGTCATCATCGTCACGCCCCTGTGAGCTTCGCGAACTTCTCTTCGTAGGCCGTCTCTTCCTTCTGGCTCAGCGCGCGGAAGGAGTGGGACCTGGCCTGCATGGCCTTGTCGGGGACGATCAGCGGGTTGTTCGCCGCGTCCTGGTCGATCTTGGCAAGGTAGGGCTTCACGCCTTCGACCGGCGTCGCGTAGTTGATGTACGCGGCGAGTTCGGCGGCCTGCTCCGGCTCGTAGTAGAAGTCGATCAGCCGCTCGGCGTTCGTCTTGTGACGCGCCTTGTTGGGGACCAGCAGGTTGTCGGTCGACGTCATGTAGCCGCTGTCCGGGATGACGAAGTCGACGTCCGGGCTGTCGTTCTTGAGCTGGACGATGTCGCCGGCCCACGCGACACAGGCGGCGATGTCGCCCTTGGTGAGGTCGGACGTGTAGTCGTTGCCCGTGAAGCGGCGGATCTGGCCCTTGTCGACGGCCTTCTGGAGCCGGGCGATCGCCGCGTCGTAGTCGTCGTCGGTGAACTTCGCCGGGTCCTTGCCCATGTCGAGCAGGGTCATGCCCATGGTGTCGCGCATCTCGGACAGGAAGGAGACGCGGCCCTTGAGCTTCGGGTTGTCGAGGAGGTCGGAGACCGACTTCACCTCGATCCCGTCGAGCGCCTTCTTGTTGAAGGCGACGATCGTGGGGATACCCTGCCACGGGTACGAGTAGGCGCGGCCCGGGTCCCAGTCCGGGTTGCGGAACTGCGGCGACAGGTTGGTGTAGGCGTGCGGCAGGTTGGACGGGTCCAGCTTCTGCACCCAGCCCAGGCGGATCACGCGCGCGGCCAGCCAGTCGGTGAGGACGATCAGGTCGCGGCCGGTGTCCTGGCCCGCGGCGAGCTGCGGCTTGATCTTCGCGAAGAACTCGTTGTTGTCGTTGATGTCCTCGGTGTACTTGACCGAGATGCCCGTCCGCTTGCGGAAGGTCTCCAGCGTCGGGTGGTGCTTGCCGCTGTCGTCGAGGTCGATGTACTCGGTCCAGTTGGAGAAGCTGAGGGTCTTCTCCGTGGCCGAGTGGTCCTGGGCGGACGTGCCGCCCTGCGTCCGGCCGGCCGCGGGGATCCCGCAGCCGGTCAGCGCCCCGAGTCCGCCGACGGCCAGCGCGCCGCCCGCCGAGGCGCGCAGCAGCGAACGGCGGGTGAGGGACGCCCTGCCGCTGCGGAGACTGCGCCGCATGGCGGCCAGTTGTACCGGGGACAGGCGTTCGGGCTCGTACTGCTCCATGCTCTGGTGCCCTTTCGGAAGGGTCGCGGCCGTGGTCGCGGCCTGGTGTGCCACTGGGCCGTAGCCGGTGGAGGGGCTACGGCCGGTCCCCGAAGACCGTGCGGTGCCAGTCCTTCCTGGCGACCGCGGTGTTGTCGAACATGACGTGCTTGACCTGTGTGTACTCCTCGAAGGAGTAGGCGGACATGTCCTTGCCGAAGCCGGAGGCCTTGTATCCGCCGTGCGGCATCTCGCTGATGATCGGGATGTGGTCGTTGACCCACACGCAGCCGGCCTTGATCTCGCGGGTGGCGCGGTTGGCGCGGTAGACGTCCCGGCTCCAGGCGGAGGCGGCGAGTCCGTACGGGGTGTCGTTGGCCAGCGCGATGCCCTCGTCGTCGGTGTCGAAGGGCAGCACCACGAGCACCGGGCCGAAGATCTCGGCCTGCACGATCTCGCTGTCCTGCGCGGCGTCGGCGACGAGCGTGGGCGCGTAGTAGGCGCCGCTCTTCAGGTCCCCCTGCGGGGCCTCGCCGCCGGTCACCACGCGCGCGTAGCCGCGGGCCCGGTCGACGAATCCGGCCACGCGGTCGCGCTGGGCGTGCGAGACCATCGGGCCGAGGTCGGTGCCGGGCGCGAACGGGTCGCCCACGCGGACGCTCGCCATCAGGGCGGCGGTGCGCTCCACGAACGCGTCGTACAGCGGCCGCTGCACGTACGCGCGCGTGGCGGCGGTGCAGTCCTGGCCGGTGTTGATGAGCGAGCCGGCGACCGCGCCCTGCACGGCGGCCTCCAGGTCCGCGTCGTCGAAGACGAGGAAGGGGGCCTTGCCGCCGAGCTCCAGGTGCAGGCGCTTGACGGTCGAGGTGGCGATCTCGGCGACGCGCTTGCCGACGGCGGTCGATCCGGTGAAGGAGGTCATGGCGACGTCGGGGTGTCCGACGAGGTGTTCGCCGGCCTCCTTGCCCAGCCCCGTCACGATGTTGATCACACCGTCCGGGATGCCCGCGTGCGTGGCCGCCTCGGCGAACAGCAGGGAGGTCAGCGGGGTCAGCTCGGCGGGCTTCAGCACGATCGTGTTGCCGGCCGCGATCGCGGGGAGGATCTTCCAGGCGGCCATCTGGAGCGGGTAGTTCCAGGGCGCGATGGAGCCGACGACGCCGATGGGCTCGCGGCGTACGTACGAGGTGTGGTCGCCGGAGTACTCACCGGCCGACTGGCCCTGCAAGTGCCGGGCGGCGCCCGCGAAGAACGCGGTGTTGTCGATGGTTCCCGGGACGTCGAACTCACGGGTGAGCTTGAGGGGCTTTCCGCACTGTAGCGACTCGGCCTGCGCGAACTCCTCGGCCCGCTCGGCGAGCACGGCGGCGAACCGGTGCAGCGCGTCGGACCGCTCCCCGGGGGTGGTGGCCGCCCAGCCGGGGAACGCCGCGCGGGCGGCCGCGACGGCGGCGTCCACGTCGGCGGTGCTCGCCAGCTCGTAGGTGTACACCTCCTCGCCGGTGGCGGGGTCCACGACCGCGTGCGTACGACCGGAGGTGCCCTCGACGAGACGGCCCCCGATGTACTGCGCGCCGTCCGCGAGGCGGTCCTGCGCCTGGAAGCGATGGCCCGGATTGTGCATGTCGCTCTCCTCCGCCGTTCTCCCCGTCGAGACGGGGCCGGCGTAGCTCCAGATCGATTTGAGTGCCGATCCTGACAGAGCAAAGGGACTCCAACAAGTGATTCCGTTGTTGCCTTTTGGTTACGCGACGGAATCCTTTGACCAGGTGTCGAGTCCTCCCGAAAAAGGCGGGACGGTGTGTCAGTGGTGCGTGCCAAAGTGGCGTGCATGGGGAAGATCGATACACGCGATGCGCTGATCAGCGCGGTCGCGTCGGGCACGCCGGTGAAGTACCTGCACTTCTGGGGACACCGCCCGAGGGCCGACGGCTCGGTGGGGGCGGGCTGTCTCAGCCAGTGGTGGCCGTCACCCTTCGTGGTCGAAGGGGTCGAGTACGCGACGGCGGAGCACTGGATGATGGCGTCCAAGGCACGCCTCTTCCGCGACGCCGAGGCCGAGCGGCAGGCCGTCGCCGCGGCGAACCCCGCGCTCGCCAAGAAGGCGGGGCGGCTGGTGCGCGGCTTCGACGAGACCGTGTGGGAGCGGGAGCGGTTCGGGATCGTCGTCGAGGGCAGCGTCCACAAGTTCGCCGCCCACCCCGACCTGCGGGCGTTCCTGCTGGGCACGGGCGGGCGGGTGCTGGTCGAGGCGAGCCCCATGGACCGGGTCTGGGGCATCGGCCTCGCCGCCACCGACCAGGGCGCCCACGACCCCCGGCGCTGGCGGGGCGCGAACCTGCTGGGTTTCGCCCTGATGGAGGCACGCGAGCGGCTGCGTCGGCAGCCGGCCTGAACAGGGGACCCGGACGCGGGAACCAGGGGCCACCGCGCCCCGGGTTCCACGTGGCGGCGCTCCGCGCGGCGGGTGCCGCCGCCCCGGTCCTGCCACCGGGTCCGCGCGGCGGCCGACGGCCCCGGCTCGGCGGGGGCTTCACGGTGCCGGGGGGGAAGCGGGGCGCCCGGCACGAGAAGGGCCGGGCGGCAGGGCGGCTCCGCGGACGCCCCTCGACGGTCCTCCGCGGGCGTACTCGACGGTTCCCCACGGGCCCCGGCACGGCTCCGCGGGTGCCCTCGGCACGTCTCGGCACGCGCCCGGTCGTGCGGCGGCCCGGATGCAGCGGCGGGCGAACCGGCTGAGACTGTGCCCGTGACCGGCATCGATGCGTCGCGGGACGACACCGCGGCCACAGGACCCCGCACCCCGAACCAGTCGCTCGCCCTGGCGGCGATGCTCTTCGCGGTGTCGATGACCTTCATCGACCAGACGATCGTCTCCATCGCCGCACCGGACATCGTGCGCGAGCTGGGGCTCTCGGCGTCCGGCATGCAGTGGGTGGTGAACGCCTACCTGCTGTCGCTGGCCGCCTTCTTCGCCCTCGGCGGGCGGCTGGCCGACCTGCTCGGGCCACGCCGTGTCGTGGTCGTCGGCACGCTCGTGTTCGTCGTCTCGTCGGTGCTGTGCGGCTGTGTGCCCGAGGGGGACCTCGCCCAGACCTGGCTGATCGTCTTCAGGGCGACGCAGGGCCTGGGGGCCGCCCTCCTCTTCCCCGCGGCGCTCGCCGTGGTCGTGGCCGTGTTCCCGGTGGACCGGCGCGGCCGGGCCCTGGCGCTGTTCTTCGGACTGTCGGGAGCGCTGACGGCCGTCGGCCCGCTGCTGGGCGGCTGGCTCACGGCGTGGACCTGGCGGGCGATCTTCTGGGTCAACGTGCCCGTCGCGGTCGTGGCGCTCGTGCTGACCGTGCTGGCCCGCATTCCCGACCGGCGGCGCGACGAGTCGCTGGACGTCGTCGGGGCCGTGCTCATCGCGGTGGGCATGGGCCTGAGCGTCCTCGGATTCCAGCAGGCCGCGTCCTGGGGCTGGGGCAGCGTGGCGACCTGGGTCTGCATCGTGGGCGGCCTCGTCGTCCTGGTCCTGTTCTGCCGCTACGAACGGGACCGGCGCCATCCGCTGGTCAACCTGGCGGTCTTCCGGGACAAGGCGTTCACCGTGGACGCCCTGGTGCTCTTCTTCGCCATGCTCGCCTTCGTCCCGGTCTTCTTCTTCGCCTCGGTGTACGCGCAGGTCTCCCTCAGCGCCTCGCCGAACCAGGCGGCGCTCTACCTCCTGTACTTCTTCGCGGGCTTCGCGATCGCCTCCCAGTGGGGCGGCCGCATGCTGGACAAGAAGGGCGCGCGGCCGCCCATGAAGATCGGCGCCGTCCTGGGCGCGGTCGGGTTCTACCTCTGGGCCGGCAAGCTGACCGACCTGTCCATGCACGACCAGTGGCCCTACGTCGCCCTCGCGGGAGCGGGCATCGGCTTCATCCTGGCGCCCGCGTCCACCGACGCCGTCAACCGGTCCATCGGCGCCTCCTACGGCGAGGTCACCGGCATCACCCAGACCGTCCGCAACTACGCGGCCAGTGTCGGGCTGGCCGTCTTCGGGACGATCCTGACGCACAGGATGACGGACAACGTCGTCTCGACGCTCACGTCCCACGGCCTGTCGTCGGCCAGGGCCCACGACGTCGCCGACGACATCGCCCAGGCCGTCACCGGCAACGCCGACGCACGGCAGCCGACGGGGACCGGCGCCGCCGCGTCGACCATGCGCGAGGTGATGGCCGACGTCCGCACGGACTTCGCCGAGGCCAACCAGTGGGTCTTCTACGGCATGGCGATCGCGCTCGCCGTCGCGTTCTTCTGCGCCCTGCGCCACCCCGGGGGCCGAGGGGGTACGGCGGCGCGGGACGACCCCCCGCCCGCCGGCTGACACCGCCGTCGGACCGGCCCGCGGGCGGGCCGGCCGCAGGTCATCGCCGGTGTGTCAGCAACGACGTGGAGAAGCCGTCGCCGTCGCCCGGGTCACCGCCCCTGTCGTTCGGGGCGAAGACGATGATGAGGACGAACACGGCGACGGCGAGGACGAGCCCGACGGCTCCGCAGATGACCCCGGCCAGTGCCTGCCCGGAGTTCGTGGCCTCGCCGCGGCGGGCCTTGGCCCCGCCGATCAGCCCGAAGACCACCGCGAGGACGCCCAGCACGATCGCCAGCGGCCACACGACGAACAGCACCGCCGCGATGATGCCCAGCACGAGCCCGGCGGTTCCCATGCCGTTGCTCGGCATCGGCTGCATCAGGGGCCAGCCGTAGCCCGGAGCGCCGGAGTACCCCGGGGGGCCGTAGCCGTACGGAAGGCCCGGGCCGCCGGGGGCGATCGGCGGCGGGGGGACGGGCTCGCCGGGAACGGGCTGCGGGTAGGGGGTGGGGACCGTCGGCGCCGCGAAGGGGTTGTTCCCCGTCGGCGGGGCGAAGGGGTTGCCCCAGGAGGGACCGCCGGGGCCTCCCGGTCCGGGCGGGACCGGTGCGCCGGGCAGCGAGGTGATCGCCGGAAGGCCGTACGCCGGAGGAGGCGCGGCGCTCCCCCGTGCGGCCCTCCCGGACGGAGAGGTCTCCTCGGGCGGCGCCCAGGGGTCGAACCCGGGCTCCCCGCCCGCGTCCCGCTTCCCCAGGGAGACCTTGGCGTCGGGGGCGGGAGCGGCGGCGAGTGGCGCGGTGCCCTGCGCGGGCACGGAGCCCCTCGGCTCGTCGCCGGACACACCGCCCGTCACGGACGCGCCGTCCGTCCGAGGCGTGCTCCCCTCGGGCCCGGGACCCGGACCACCGTCGCGGTCGCCGCCCGCTTCTCCGCCCCGGTCACCGTCCGGGTGCCCGTCCCGGCCGCCGTCCGGCGAAGGCACCGTGTGGTCCGGACCGGCGGCAGGTGTCACGTGGTCAGGACCGGTGGCGGACGCGCGATCCGCGCCGGGTATCGCGTCCGCGGCGGGACCGGAGTCCGCGGCGGCGCCCGTCCCGGCCGACCCGGCCCGCGCGGACGCCGGGTCCGCCCCGCCGGGCGGAGCCCACGCACCCGCGTCGCGCGGGGCTGCCGGCCTCTGGGCGTCGTCGGACATGCGCGAGGTCCCCTCTCTCGTACGTTCCGTCATGCTACGGCCCGTGCTCCTCCGTGGATCTCCGTCGTACGGGCCCGCACCTCCCGGCAGAACGCACCGGGCCCGGACGGCGGCGGACGCCTACGATGATCCCGAACCGTCGATCAGCCGATCACCCGCGTCCCGCCGAACACGGCACGGGGACGCCGTTCCGGGGAGGAACCCGTTGACCGAGCACATCACCGCACGTGACGACGCCCGTGACCTGGGCACCTTCATCGCCGGGCTGCCCAAGGCCGAACTGCACGTCCACCACGTCGGCTCCGCCTCCCCGCGCATCGTGGCCGAGCTCGCCGCCAACCACCGCGACTCCCGGGTGCCGACCGACGCCGAGGCGCTCGTGGACTACTTCACGTTCACGGACTTCGCCCACTTCATCGACGTGTACCTGTCCGTCGTCGACCTCATCCGCACGCCCGAGGACGTCCGGCTGCTGACGTACGAGGTCGCCCGCGACATGGCGCGCCAGCAGGTGCGCTACGCCGAGCTGACGATCACTCCGTGGTCGTCCACGCGGCGCGGGATCGACGAGCGCGCCTTCATGGACGCGATCGAGGACGCCCGCAAGGGGGCCGAGAAGGAGCTCGGTGTCGTCCTGCGCTGGTGCTTCGACATCCCCGGCGAGGCCGGTCTGGAGGCCGCCGAGGAGACCATGCGGCTCGCGACCGACGACCGGCTGCGGCCGGAGGGGCTCCTCTCCTTCGGGCTCGGCGGTCCCGAGATCGGCGTGCCGAGGCCCCAGTTCAAGCCGTACTTCGACCGTGCCCGCGCGGCGGGACTGCGGTCGGTGCCGCACGCCGGTGAGACGACAGGTCCGGAGACGGTCTGGGACGCGCTGAACTTCCTCGGCGCCGAACGCATCGGCCACGGCACGAGTTCCGCGCGGGACCCGAGGCTGCTCGCCCATCTCGCCGAGAACGGCATCGCGCTCGAGGTCTGCCCGACGTCGAACATCGCCACCCGCGCGGTCCGCACCCTCGGCGAACACCCCGTCAAGGAGTTCGTGGCGGCCGGGGTGACGGTCACCGTCAACTCCGACGACCCGCCGATGTTCGGCACCGACCTCAACACCGAGTACGCGGTCACCGCCCGCCTCCTCGGCCTCGACGAGCAGGGCGTCGCCGGGCTCGCGAAGAACGCGGTCAACGCCTCGTTCCTCGGCGACGCGGAGAAGACCGAACTCGTCGCGGAGATCGACACGTACGCCGCGACCTGGCTCGCGCCCTGACCCACCACAATGGCCCCATGCGCACCCTGACCGCAGTCGCCCACCGCGGCGACCCCTATCGCGCCCGTGAGAACACGGTCGACTCGCTGCGTTCCGCGCTCCGCCGGGGCGCGGACGCCGTCGAGATCGACGTACGGCTCACGCGCGACCGCGTACCCGTCCTGCTGCACGACGCGACGCTCAAGCGCCTGTGGGGACACGACCGGCCGCTGAGCTCGCTCTCCGGCGACGAGGTGAGCGGACTCACCGCGGGCGGTGTGCCGACGCTGGCGGAGGCGCTCGGGGCGACCGGCGGCAGCCGGGTCATGGTCGACCTGCCGGGACAGGTGGACGTGAGGGTCGCGCGCGAGGTCGTGGACGTGGTGCGGGCGTGCGGGGCCGGGGAGCGGGTGTACTACTGCGCCGCCGCCCCCGCCATGCTCGCGGTACGGGCCGCCGACCCGTCCGCGGAGATCGCGCTGACCTGGACGACCCTGGCACCGCCACGCCCCGGCCTGCTCGACGTCGTACGCCCGCGCTGGCTCAACTACCGCTTCCCGCTGGTGGACCGGGAGCTGGCGGACCGCGTCCACCGCGACGGCCACCTGCTCTCCGTGTGGACCCCGGACACCCGTCGCTCCATGCGCCGGCTGCTCGACGCGGGGGTCGACTCGATCACGACCAACCGCATCGACGCGCTGACGGCCCTGCGCGGGGACTGAGCGGGGGTCCGGAGCGAACTCAAGAGGTGTTTGACCAAAGGGAGTTGACGCCGTCCCCCTAGGGGCGACCCCGGCACGGATACGGGGGGCGGTGCCCTGCCTGGTGAGGATCCCGGGGCGGGCGCACCGGCCGAGGATGAGCGGTGTCCCCTTCCGGCACAACCTCCTCAGGAGCACTCGATGCCCGTACGCCGTACCGCAGTCGTCCTCGCCGCCGCTCTCGCCCTCGGTCTCGCGGCCGGACCGCTGGTCGCTCCGGCCTCCGCCTCCCCCGCACCCGTGGCGGCGCGGACGTCCACCGGGCCCGACGCCGCCGCGCTGCGCGCCGCGCTCGCCGGACTCCCGGACGCGGACGCGACGGCGGCGCTCGTACGGGTCGGGGGCAGCGACGGCACCTGGCGCGGCAGCGCCGGGGTGCACGACCTGGAGAGCGGGCGCGCGGCCGATCCGGACGCCCGCTTCCGCGCCGGTTCCACGACGAAGGTCGTCACGGCGGCGGTCGTCCTCCAGCTCGCGGCCGAGGGCCGGATCGGGCTGGGGACTCCGGTGCAGAAGTACCTCCCCGGGCTGCTGCCGTCCTCCTTCGAGCCGGTCACCGTACGGCAGTTGCTCAACCACACGAGCGGCATCCGGGCCGGGGACGGCTTCGGCGACGCCTTCGAGGACGCGTACGCGCACCGCTTCGACACCCTCACCCCGCGCCGGGTCGTGGCCTCCGCCGTGGCGAAGGGACCGGAGTTCGCGCCGGGCACCCGGCAGGACTACCTGAACATCAACTACACGGTCCTCGGCCTGCTGATCGAGAAGGTGACCGGTCACAGCTACGAGCACGAGGCGGCCCGGCGGATCCTCGGTCCGGCCGGGATGCGCCACACGTACTTCCCCGGCACCGACCCGCGCATCCACGGGCCGCACAACCACGGGTACCAGGCGGTTCCCCGGCCCGACGGCACGACCGCGTTCGTGGACGTCACCGACTGGAACCAGGCGGACCGCTGGGCGGCGGGCGACATGATCTCCACCACGGCGGACCTGGAGCGGCTGGTCACGCACCTGTTCCGGGGCGACCTGGTCCCGGCGCGGCAGTTGGAGGAGATGTTCACCGTGCCCTCGGACATCGAGGGCGCCGACATGAGCGCGGGACTCCAGCGCTTCGAGTACGGGGGCACGGTCTACTGGCTCAAGTCGGGTGCCCGGTACGGATACAGCACCGTGATCGCGGCCACCCGGGACCTGTCGCGCACGGTCGTCTACTCGGTCGGCTCCACCGACGCCAAGGGCGAGGAGATGAACCCGGTGGCCCGGCGGATCGCCCTGGCCGCGCTCAAGTAGCGGGCACCGGCACGGGCGTCGGGCCGGCGCCGAGCGCCTCCAGACGCTTGATCCTCTTCCGGACGACGTACAGCGGGATCACCCCGAAGACCCCGAAGGACATGTCGAGGACCGACCACCAGAAGGGGATTCCGCGGACCGGTCCGCAGATCAGGGCCAGCGGGACGATGCCGGCACAGGCGATCATCCCGAACTCGACGACCCAGATGTTGCGGACCGGATCGCGGTACGGGCCGTAGAACGCGACCGCGATCACCAGGTGCGCGAACGCCAGCCAGTCCGTTCCGTAGAGCAGGAAGGGGTAGTCGGCGTCGGCGGTGTCGAGGCCGCGCCGGACGCGTTCGATCCAGTCCGCCAGGGCGGGCAGGTGCTCCGGCACGGACAGGGCCTTCAACAGGTCCTCGGTCCAGTGCAGTTCGTGCACCAGGGGGAAGGCCGTGGCGCCACTGAGCACCAGGCTGACGACGAAGAAGGCAAGCCACGCACGGATGCCCCGGAGCAGGGCGGCTCTGTCGCTCATACCGGGAGCGTACGCCCCGACTTGAACGTGTTCAAAACCGCCCCCGTCCGGGGCATCGGCGACTCAGGCGCCGCTCTCCCGCAGCATGTCCTCGCGCTCCACGAGCTTCACGCGCTCGCGGCCCTGCGGTTCGCCCAGCGCCTTCTCCGCCGCGTCGAGCTTGTACCAGCCCTCCCACGTGGTGAAACGGACGTCCCGCTCGCCGAGGAAGGCGTCGACGGCCTCCGGCTCGGGCGAAGTGGGCGTGAGCAGACGGCCGTTCGCGTGGTCGTCGAGCAGGCTCGCGACCGTCTCGTTGGCGTCGCCCTTGGTGTGACCGATCAGACCGATGGGACCGCGCCGGATCCAGCCGGTGACGTAGGTGGACGCCAGGTGCTCGCCCGAGTCCTCCAGCACCCGGCCGGCCGCGTCCGGCACCGTGCCCGACTCGACGTCCCAGGGCAGCTTGGGCAGGCTGTCGGAGAGGTAGCCGACGGCGCGGTAGACCGCGCTGACGTCCCAGTCCTTGAACTCGCCGGTGCCCTTGACGTTCCCGGTGCCGTCGAGGGCGGTGCGCTCGGTGCGCAGGCCGACGACCTCGCCGTTCTCGCCGAGGATCTCGGTGGGCGACTCGAAGAAGTGCAGGAACAGCTTGTGCGGGCGGTCACCGGTGTCGCGGATCGCCCAGTTCTCCAGCGTCTTGGCGACCATGTCGGCCTGCTTGTTGCCGCGCCGGGTGGCGATCGAGCCCTCGTCGTAGTCGATGTCCTCGGGGTCGACGATGACCTCGATGTTCGGCGAGTGGTCCAGCTCGCGCAGCTCCATCGGGCTGAACTTCGCCTGCGCCGGTCCGCGGCGGCCGAAGACGTGGACCTCCAGGGCCTTGTTGGCCTTGAGCCCGTCGTAGACGTTCGGCGGGATCTCGGTGGGCAGCAGTTCGTCCGCGGTCTTGGCGAGGATGCGGGCCACGTCCAGCGCGACGTTGCCGACGCCGAGGACGGCGACCTTCTCGGCCTCCAGCGGCCAGGTGCGCGGGACGTCCGGGTGACCGTCGTACCAGGAGACGAAGTCGGCCGCGCCGTACGAGCCGTCGAGGTCGATGCCGGGGATGTCGAGGGCCCGGTCGGCCGTCGCGCCCGTGGAGAAGATCACCGCGTCGTAGAAGGCGCGCAGATCGTCCAGGCTGATGTCGCGCGGGTAGTCGACGTTGCCGAAGAGACGGATCTGCGGCTTGTCGAGCACCTGGTGCAGGGCGGTGATGATGCCCTTGATCCGGGGATGGTCGGGGGCGACGCCGTAGCGGATGAGACCGAACGGGGCCGGCATCCGCTCGAAGAGGTCGATGGACACACCGGGATCGGCGGCCACTGCGGATTTCAGCAGCGCGTCGGCGGCGTAGATTCCGGCGGGGCCGGCTCCGACAATGGCTACCCGCAGGGGGCGAGGCATGATCAGGTTCCCTTCGAGCAGGGGCGGGGGACTCGACGGGAAGCCTAAACTGAGGCAAACCTAAGTCAGTAGGCGGGTCCGGGCTATGACCTCATAAGGCTGACTTATGGGTACTGAAGGACCTCTTTATGAGTGGCGCCCACCACCCTCGCACGGCGGGGAACCCGCCCTTCCGGCACCCCCTGGTACGGGCCCCGAACGGGGGGACCCGCACCCGCTACCGCTGGGTCCCCCTGGCCGGGGTGGGGACGGCCGCCCCGGTCCGGGCGGCGGACGGACGGGCGGTCGCGGTCGCGGAGTCCTGCCCGGCCGACGGCACGCGGGTGAAGGTGGGCACGCCGGAAGGCCGCGCGGTGGGAACGGGTGCGGTGCTCGGAGCCGAGGTCCGGTCGCCGAGGCCGCTCCCGCCGGAACCCCGGTCCGCGGGCCCGGGAGACGCCGAGGGCGTGGGCTCGGCCGGCGGACTGCTCGCGGGGGACGGCGGGGCCAGCGGGACGACCGGGGACACGGGCGCCTCCGGTGCGGCCGACCGCAGCGGCAGCACGAAGAGGGCGCCGACGGCACACGCCACCGCCGTCCCGGCCGCGGCGCGCAGCAGCCGACGCCGGGCCGCGCCCCGGCGGATCGCCTCGTAACGGCCGGGCGGTGGCGAGAGGTACTCGGCGGGGGGCCGCATGATGACGGCGAGCGGGTCGTCGGGTCCGAAGTCCGGGTCGTCGTCAGAGTGTGTGATCAAGGCTTCTCCTCAGGTGGGCGCGGAGCAGTTCGCGGGCCGCGTGGAGATCGGCCTTGATCGTTCCTTCCTTGCGCCCGGTCAGCGCGGCCACCTCCCGGATCGGCATGTCAGCGTAGTAGTGCAGCAGGATCGGGACGCGCAGCCGTCCGGGCAGGGACTGCACGAGCAGGCGTACGGACGGGTCGGCCTGTTCGTTGCGCGGACCGACGGCGGCCTCGGCGGTGGCCCGGCGCACGGCCCGGCGCTCCCGCTCCAGCTTGCGCCAGTGGTCCCGGACGAGGTTGGCCGCCGTGACGTAGAGGAACCCCCGCGGCTCGGCCACGGCGGTCCAGCGGGACCAGAGCCGGGTGAACGCCTCCGAGGCGATCTCGTGGGCCGTCCCGTCGTCGTCGACGAGACGGCGGCACCAGCCGGCGAGGCTCGGATAGAGGGCGGCGAACAGCTCGGACGCTGCCTTCTCACGGGACCCTTTCAACGTTCTCCATGGTCGTGACGGTGCCGGCCGGGGGATCCCGGGCCGCGGGGTGTTACGTCCGCCGGCCCAGGATCCCGGACCGCCGGCCGGCCGGGGGGTCAGGGGCTCGCGGAGGTCAGCACCGCGAACACGATCACGTTGTCGAGGTAGCCGCTCCCGGAGCGGGGCCCTCCACAGGTGATGAGCCGCAGCTCCGGGCGGTCCACGTCGCCGTAGACCGCGTCCGCGGGGAAGTCGGCCTTGGCGACCGTGCGGACCTCGGTGACGGCGAACACCGCCGACCCGCCGTTCTCCAGGCGCACCACGATCCGGTCGCCGTGGCGCAGCCGCGCGAGGTGCCGGAAGACGCCGTCGCCGTACGAGCCGACGGTGACATGACCGAGGATCACGGACGGGCCCTTCTGACCCGGCGTCGGCGAGTACCGGTACCAGCCGGCCCGGTCGTGGGCCGTGATCGGGGGCACCTGGGCACGGCCGTCCGGGGTCAGCCCGAGCCGTGTCAATCGGGTGTTGACCCCGATGGCCGGTATCCGCAGCCCGACCGGGACCGAACGCCCCAGCGCGCGCGCCGGTTCCACGGCGGACGGCGCGGCCGCGGAGGCTTCGCCGGAGCGTGCGGTCGCGGGTGCGCCGCCGGACCGCGCACCGGCGGAGGGACCGGAGGGATGGCCGCCGCAGCCCACGAGGAGCGCGGCCACCGCCGTGGCGACGAACGCGCGCCTGGAGCGGGACGTCATGCCCCGGTCGCCCGCCGGCGGCGTACGACGAGGACGACCGCGCCCGCGGCGACCACCGCGGCGGCACTCCCGCCGACGAGCCCGCCCGGACCCGAGGAAGACGCGTCGGTCGACGCCACACCCGTGTCGGGCGCTCCGTTCGGCCGGACGGAGACCTGTCCCGTGTCGGAGGCCTGCCCCGAGCGCGGCGCCCGGGTCGGCGCGGCGCTGGGAACGGGGGACGGCGCCCGGGTCGCGGTGGGGCTCGCCGGAGCGGGGGTCGGGCCTCCGCCCGAACCGGTCCCGGTGGAGTCGGCCGGGGCGGGCGCCGAGGTGGCGCTCGGGCGGGCCGTGGGGCGCGGGGAGCCCCCGTCGGCGAACGCGGGCACCGTGCCCACCAGAACGGCGGTGCACGCCAGTGCCGTGGCACTGAAGACGGTTCGGCGCATGAATCGCTCTCTTTCGTCGGTCCGCCCGCCCGTCGGAACGGGCGGGCTGTGTTACGGATCGAGCGGAGAGACGAACCGGCGGGGGACGGGGTTGTAAAGAGATGGCAAAGGCGCCGGGGGCGGGAACGGACGGCCCCGGCGCACCGGGCGACGGCGACTCGCGGGCCGGTCGTCAGTTCGCGGGCAGGCCGTCGGCTCGCGGGCCTGCCACCGGCTCACGGTCCGGCTGCCGACTCACAGACCGGCTATCGCGTTCCAGCGCTTGGCGAACTCCGTGCGTTCGGCGGAGGTGATGTCACGGGCGATCGCGAGGCGCTCCCGCATGGTCGCGTCCGGGAAGATCAGGGGGTCCTAGGCGAGGGCGGCGGTGTCCTTGTCCTTGGAGGAGGCGAGGACGTCCTGGGCGGCCGGGACCGGGCAGACGTAGTTGACCCAGGCGGCCAGCTCGGCGGCGACCTCCGGCTCGTAGTAGTAGTCGACGAGCTTTTCCGCGTTGGCCTTGTGCCGGGCCAGGTCGGGGATCATCAGCGACTCGGCCCACAGTTCGGCGCCCTCCTCGGGGACGACGAAACGGATGTCGGGGTTGTCGGCCTGGAGCTGGATCACGTCGCCCGAGTAGGCCTGGCAGGCCAGCACGTCCCCGCTCGCGAGGTCCTTGATGTAGTCGTTGCCGGTGAAGCGGCGGATCTGACCGCGGCGCACCTGCTTCTCGACCTGGTCGCACACTCGGTGGAAGTCGTCGGCCCGCCACTTCGTGATGTCGACGCCGTCGGCCTGCATGAGCAGCGCGAACGCCTCGTCCAGACCGGAGAGCAGGGTGACCCGGCCCTTGAGGTCGTCGGCCCACAGGTCCGACACGTGCCATCTCGCGGCCGAGTTCGCGGTGGTTGTAGGCGATGCCGGTGATCCCGGACTGCCACGGCACCGAGGACTTGCGGCCGGGGTCGAAGGCGGGCGACCTCAGCAGCGGATCCAGGTACCTGGCGACGTTCGGCTGCCGGGACCGGTCCATCTCCTGGACCCAGCCGAGCCGGACGAAACGGGCGCACATCCAGTCGCTGACGACGACGAGGTCGCGGCCGGTCCGCTGGTGGTTCATCAGCGACGGACTGATCTTGCCGAAGAACTCGTCGTTGTCGTTGATCTCCTCGATGTAGTCGACGGAGATCCCGGTGCGCTTCCCGAAGGCCTCCAGCGTCGGCCGCCGGGTGGTGTCCTCGTCATCGGTGTCGATGTACAACGGCCAGTTCGCCCAGGTCAGCCGCTTGTCCGTGGCCGAGAGGTCGGCTCCGGCCCGGTCGCCCGGTCCGACGTACGCCGCCGGCACCCCGCATCCCGCGAGGGCTCCGAGCGCGGCGCCGCCGCCCAGTGCGCGCAGCAGGGAGCGGCGGGAGGGGGACGGGGTCTTCCGGTCGACTGGCACACGCGAAGCATGCCGACCCGGCCCCGGTCCGGACAATGGACGCTGCGTCGATCACCGGCCCGCGGACCCGACACCCTGTCGATCGGTTCCCGGGAGCGGCGGTGCGCACGGCGGGAACGTGACCCTCACCGACAGACCGCCCCGGGAACGGGGCCACGCCTCGACCGTGCCGCCGTGGGCGGTGGCGACGGCCGTGACGATGGACAGGCCGAGCCCCAGGCCGTCACGGGGCCGGCCCTTCCCGCGCGGCTGGACGCGGGTCCGTTCCGCGCCCAGCCGCCGGAACGGCTGGAAGAGCCCGGCCACCTGCTCGCGCGGGATCACCGGGCCGGTGTTGTCGATCCGCAGGACCGGGCGGCCCGCCTCAGTCCCGGTCCACAGACGGACCCAACTCTCGCCGTCCTCGGTGACGTTGTGCCGTACGGCGTTGTCCGCGAGGTTGACCACCAGCCGCTCGATCAGCTGGGGATCGCCCAGCACGGGCGCGGAGCCGAGGTCGGCCCGCACGCGCGGCCGGCCGTCCCCGGGCCCACCGCCCTCGTGCCCGCCATGCCCGGGCCCACTGTTTTCGGGCCCACTGTTTTCGGGTCCACTGTTTTCGGGCCCGCCGCCCTCCTGGGGCCCGGCAGCCCCGGCCCCGGTGCCGTGGGAGCCGCCCGCCACCACCGCACCGTCCGGCAGGCGTTCGCGCACCAGGTCGGCGAGGTCGACGAACTCCCGCCGCTGTAGCCCGCCCTGGCTGCGGGCGAGGGTCAGCAGGGCGTCGATGAGACGTGCCTGTTCCTGCCCGGCGGCGCGCACGCGCAGGCACGCGGCCCGCAGACTCTCCACCGACGCCCCGGGGTCGGCGAGCGCGACGTCCACGATCGCCTGCTGGAGCGTGAGGGGAGTGCGCAGTTCGTGCGAAGCGTTGGCGACGAACCGCTTCTGCGCCTCGAACGCGCCCTCCAGCCGCCCCAGTACGTCGTCGAAGGTGTCCGCCATCGCCTTCAGTTCGTCCTCGGGGCCGGGCACCGCCAGCCGCTGGCGGAGGTTGTCCGCGGAGATCCGGCGGGCGGCGGCGGTCATCGTGCGCAGCGGCGCGAGGACGCGTCCTGCCATCAGCCGGCCCAGGGCCACGGAGGCGAAGGTCATCACGGCGAGCGCGATGCCCGCCTCGACGAGGAGCTGGTGCAACTGGTCGGCGCGCAGGGCCTCGGCGTACATCGTGAGCGTGGGCGGATCGGGGGCGTAGCCGTCGCCCCCCGGTATCCCGGACACCGAGGACGACCCCCCGACCGCCGTCGACGGCGCGGCCCGCGAGGCCAGCAGGTAGGTGAAGCCGAGCAGGGCGGCCCCCGCGGCCATGAACAGCGCGCTGTAGATCAGGGTGAGCCGCCAGCGGATGCTGCGCGGGGCCAGCCGCCACCGGAAGCCGCCCGGGGCCGGCGGCCTCCGCGCACCACCCGGGGCCGGCCACCACCCGGCACCCGGGTCCCGCCGTCCGCGGACGGCCCGCGGGACGCGCCACCGGCGACGGCCGGACGCCTCGGACGGCACGGACTGCACGGACGGCGGGCACGCGCCGTACGGGCCCGGCCTGTTCACGTCTGCGGATACGTCCGTCATGCGATCCGGTATCCCGCCCGGTCCACCGTCGCGATCAGTTGCGGCTCCCCCAGTTTGCGGCGCAGACGGCTCACCGTGACCTTCACGGTCTGGCTGAAGGGGTCGGCCGCCTCGTCCCAGGCCCGCTCCAGGAGTTCCTCGGTGGAGACCACGGCACCCTGTGCGGCCAGCAGGAGTTCGAGCACGGCGAACTCCTTCGGGCTGAGGGCGAGCCCCGAACCGCCCCGGGTCGCCTGCCGCCGCGCCGGGTCGAGCCGCAGTTCCCCGCGGACCAGGACGGGGGGCAGGGCGGGCTGCGCGCGTCGCGCCAATGCCCGTATCCGCGCGACGAGTTCGGCGAACGCGAACGGTTTGGGCAGGTAGTCGTCGGCACCGAGGCCGAGCCCCATGACCCGGTCGGCCACCGTGCCGGACGCGGTCAGCATCAGCACCCTCGCCCGGCTGCCGCCCGCGGCCAGCGTCCGGCACACCTGGTCGCCGTGGACGCCGGGCAGATCGCGGTCGAGCACGACGACGTCGTACCCGTTGACAGTGGCGCGCTCCAGCGCCGTGGGCCCGTCCAGCGCGAGATCGACCGCCATGCCCTCGCGGCGCAGCCCGGCGGCCACGGTCTCGGCGAGCTCTTCATGGTCCTCGACCACCAGCACACGCATGGCGGCCAGTGTGGCGCCCCGGCGGTTACACGGGGATAAACGCCCCCTGTGCGGGCCCCGACCGCTCCCACGCTCCCCGACCAGGACCACACCCTCCGGCGGCCCACGCACTCCCAGACCGAACCCTCGGCCCCCAGCCGTCCCACACCCCCGGGCCGGACCCGCAACCCCCGGCACACCCCGCACTCCCCGACCCGACCCGCGCTCCCCGACCACCCCCGGCACACCCCGTACTCCCCGACCGGATCACGGTCCCTGGCGGGCCCCCGACTCCCCTTCCCGGCCGGGCAGTCCCGGTGACTCCGGCTCCTTGTCGGTTCGCGATAAGGACGGCCGTTCCCGTGCCGTAACCGCCCCCCGGCTTGTCTGGAGCACGGCACGACAGCGCACACCCCGCCACGCCGCCTCCCGGCACGACGGGTCACGCCGGGCACAGCGCGGCACGACCCGTCGGGTCACGACGCGGACCGGCACGGCGGCGCGCGGTCGTGCGCCACCCGTACGAACCGGCGGCACCGCCGCCCACTCCATGGAGGAAGCCCATGCGTGCACCGGCCACCCGGCCACGACGACTCGCCCTGGCCTGCGCCTTGATCTCGGCCGCCACTCTCGGGACCGTCAGCGCCTCGGCCGCTTCGGCGTCCGACAGCTCCACCACGACGGCGGGGACCGCCGCGGAGGTCCGGACCGCCCAGCACTCGACGGCCGGCAAGCCGCCGAAGGGCGGCCCCGCGGGGCTCCCGGGCGCCGTCGGGTACCGGCCCACCTCCCACGCGCCCGGGGACGTGAACACCGCCAACGACGCGTTCGCGGCCTGCATGCGCGGCCACGGCCAGAAGGTCTTCCCGGCCTTCCACGCCTCGAAGGACAAGCACGGCCGCATCCTGTTCAGCGTGCAGGTCGGGGCGTCCAAGGGATTCGACCCGGACTCCAAGAGCTACCGGGCCGCGGTGAAGGCGTGCGCGCCGATCCTGAAGAAGGCCGGCATCACCCTCTCGTCGAAGGGCGGCCTGCCCCCGCTGCCCGTTCCGGGCAAGCCCGGCGAGCCCGGCACCGGTTCCGGCGGGGGCTCCGTCGGCGGTTCCGTCGGCGGCTCCGACGGACTGCCCGGCTTCCACACGGAGAAGGGGGAGCCGGGCGCGCCCACGCTCTCCCGCGTGACCGAGAGCGCCTGATCCGGCGCGAAGGGGGAACGGCGTGGCCCCGGACGGGATCGACTCCCGTCCGGGGCCACGTGGTTCACCCGGTCCGACGCGCGGCCGCTCAGCCGTCCAGCGACGTCATCACGTGCTTGATGCGCGTGTAGTCCTCGAAGCCGTAGCCCGACAGGTCCTTGCCGTAGCCGGACTTCTTGAAGCCGCCGTGCGGCATCTCGGCGACCAGCGGGATGTGGGTGTTGATCCACACGCAGCCGAAGTCGAGGGACCGGGACAGGCGCATCGCGCGGCCGTGGTCCTTCGTCCAGACCGAGGAGGCCAGCGCGTAGTCGACGCCGTTGGCCCACTCGACCGCCTGCGCCTCGTCCGCGAAGGACTGGACGGTGATGACCGGGCCGAAGACCTCGTTCTGGATGATCTCGTCGTCCTGCTTGAGGCCCGAGACGACGGTCGGGGCGTAGAAGTAGCCCTTGTCGCCGACCTGCTGGCCGCCCGCCTCGACCTTGGCGTGCGCGGGCAGGCGCTCGATGAACCCGGCGACCTGCTTGAGCTGGTTGGGGTTGTTCAGCGGGCCGTAGAGCACGTCCTCGTCGTCCGGCTGGCCGGTCTTGGTCTCGGAGGCGGCCTTGGCGAGCGCGGCGACGAACTCGTCGTGGATGGAGTCCTGGACCAGGACGCGGGTGGCGGCCGTACAGTCCTGGCCGGCGTTGAAGAAGCCCGCGACCGAGATGTCCTCGACGGCCTTGGCGATGTCGGTGTCCTCGAAGACCACGACCGGGGCCTTGCCGCCCAGCTCCAGGTGGACGCGCTTGACGTCCTTGGACGCCGACTCGGCGACCGAGATGCCCGCGCGGACGGAGCCGGTGATGGAGGCCATCGCCGGGGTCGGGTGCTCGACCATCGCGCGACCGGTGTCACGGTCGCCGCAGACGACGTTGAAGACGCCCTTGGGCAGGATGCCGCCGAGGATGTCGGCGATCAGCACGGTGGAGGCCGGGGTGGTGTCCGAGGGCTTGAGCACCACCGTGTTGCCCGCGGCGAGGGCCGGGGCGAACTTCCACACCGCCATCATCATCGGATAGTTCCACGGCGCGACCTGGGCGCAGACGCCGACCGGCTCGCGGCGGACGATCGAGGTCATGCCCTCCATGTACTCGCCGGCCGAGCGGCCCTCGAGCATGCGGGCGGCACCCGCGAAGAAGCGGATCTGGTCGACCATCGGCGGGATTTCCTCGGACCGGGTCAGACCGATCGGCTTGCCGGTGTTCTCCACCTCGGCCGCGATCAGTTCCTCGGCGCGCTCCTCGAACGCGTCCGCGATCTTCAGGAGGGCCTTCTGGCGCTCGGCGGGGGTCTTGTCCCGCCACGCCGGGAAGGCCGCGGCGGCGGCGGCCATCGCGGCGTCCACGTCCGCCTGGCCGGAGAGCGGCGCGGTCGCGTACGCCTCGCCGGTCGCGGGGTTGACCACCTCCGTGGTCCGTCCATCGGCGGCATCGCGGAACTCTCCGTCGATGTAATTGCGCAGACGACGCAGCTCGGTGCTCACTGCCCGGCCCTCCTGTCGGATGTCCAACGACCCAGGTGTCCACTACCTGAGATGCCTGGCCCCCACCCTAATCCGTGGCTCCACGTTTTCAACACCCCCGAACGGCCCAGGGCTGCGAAATCCGCAAGACACGTAGCCGTAAACAACGAATTTCATCGCTGGAGCCTTGCGGAACTGTCGATACGTCGTGCAGAGTGAGCCCGTGGCCAGTCGAAGCGCGGAACCCAGGGACTCCCGCGAGTCCAGGAACGGCAGTCCCCAGTTGGACACCGTCTCCCTCGCCATCATCGAGCAGCTCCAGCAGGACGGACGCCGCCCGTACGCCGCGATCGGCAAGGCCGTGGGCCTCTCCGAGGCCGCCGTGCGCCAGCGAGTCCAGAAGCTGCTCGACCAGGGCGTCATGCAGATCGTCGCCGTCACGGACCCGCTCACCGTGGGATTCCGCCGGCAGGCGATGGTCGGAGTCACCGTCGAGGGCGACCTCGACCCGGTGGCCGAAGCGCTGACGGCCATGTCGGAAGTCGAGTACGTGGTGATGACCGCGGGCTCGTTCGACATCCTCGCCGAGATCGTCTGCGAGGACGACGACCACCTGCTGGACGTCATCAACAAACGCATCCGGGCCCTGCCCGGGGTGCGCTCCACCGAGAGCTTCGTCTATCTGAAGCTCAAGAAGCAGACCTACATGTGGGGAACCCGATAGCCGTGAGCACCAAGGACCTCAGCAAGACCGCGTACGACCACCTGTGGATGCACTTCACCCGCATGTCCTCGTACGAGAACGCGCCCGTTCCCACCATCGTCCGTGGTGAGGGCACCTACATCTACGACGACAAGGGCAGGCGCTACCTCGACGGTCTCGCGGGCCTGTTCGTGGTCCAGGCGGGCCACGGACGCACCGAGCTGGCCGAGGTCGCCGCCAAGCAGGCCGCCGAGCTGGCCTTCTTCCCGGTGTGGTCCTACGCCCACCCCAAGGCCGTCGAGCTGGCCGAGCGGCTCGCGCACCACGCGCCGGGCGACCTGAACAAGGTCTTCTTCACCACCGGAGGCGGCGAGGCCGTCGAGACCGCGTGGAAGCTCGCCAAGCAGTACTTCAAGCTCAAGGGCAAGCACACCAAGTACAAGGTCATCTCCCGCGCGGTCGCCTACCACGGCACCCCGCAGGGCGCCCTGTCCATCACCGGCCTGCCGGCCCTGAAGGCGCCCTTCGAGCCGCTCGTCCCGGGCGCGCACAAGGTCCCGAACACCAACATCTACCGCGCCCCGATCCACGGCGACGACCCCGAGGCGTTCGGCCGCTGGGCCGCCGACCAGATCGAGCAGCAGATCCTCTTCGAGGGCCCCGACACCGTCGCCGCGGTCTTCCTGGAGCCGGTGCAGAACGCCGGCGGCTGCTTCCCGCCCCCGCCCGGCTACTTCCAGCGCGTGCGCGAGATCTGCGACCAGTACGACGTCCTGCTCGTCTCCGACGAGGTCATCTGCGCCTTCGGCCGCCTCGGCACCACGTTCGCCTGTGACAAGTTCGGCTACGTCCCGGACATGATCACCTGTGCCAAGGGCATGACCTCGGGCTACTCCCCGATCGGCGCCTGCATCGTCTCCGACCGGATCGCCGAGCCGTTCTACAAGGGCGACAACACCTTCCTGCACGGCTACACCTTCGGCGGCCACCCGGTCTCCGCGGCCGTCGGCCTCGCCAACCTCGACCTGTTCGAGCGCGAGGGCATCAACCAGCACGTGCTGGACAACGAGGGCGCCTTCCTCAAGACCCTCCAGAAGCTGCACGACCTGCCGATCGTCGGCGACGTCCGCGGCAACGGCTTCTTCTACGGCATCGAGCTGGTGAAGGACAAGGCGACGAAGGAGTCCTTCAACGAGGAGGAGACCGAGCGCGTCCTGTACGGCTTCCTGTCGAAGGCGCTGTTCGAGAACGGTCTGTACTGCCGTGCCGACGACCGCGGCGACCCGGTCGTCCAGCTCGCCCCGCCGCTGATCTCCACCCAGGAGACCTTCGACGAGATCGAGCAGATCCTGCGCGCGACGCTGACGGAGGCGTGGACCAAGCTCTGATCCCGTGCCGTATGCCCGGCCCCGCCCTTTCACCGGGCGGGCCCGGTCTTCCGTACGGCTGACCGACACCGGCCCCGGTGCCGCCCGTTCGAGTGAGAATGGGCGGCCCGGGGCCGCGTGCTGTCCGGCCTCCCGGCCCCGACTCCTTAGCGTGCCCTGTAACCGATCGGCCCTGCCTTCGTTCCCTCGTCCGGGGGACCGAGCGACCTCCAGGAGGTCGCCGGGCACTGCACATCAGATCCGAACGAGGTGTACGCGATGGTGGCCCCGCCCGACAACGACGTGCTCTGGGCACGCGCCCTGCACGTCGAGCACAACGGCTCGCCCGCGCTCAGCGGTGTCTCGCTCGGCGTCCGTGAGGGCGAGATCCTCGCCGTCGGCGGCCCGCGCGGCAGCGGCAAGACGACCCTCCTGCGGTGCCTGTCCGGCCAGCTGCTGCCGCGGGAGGGCGAGGTCTGGTTCAACAGCACGCCCGTGCACACCATGGGCCCGCTCACCCGCGAGCGGCTGCGACGGGACCGGTTCGGCTGGATCGACCCGGTCCCGACACTGATCCCCGAGCTGAACGCCTGGGAGAACACCGCCCTCCCGCTGATGCTGCGCGGCTGGACCCGCCGGGCCGCCAAGACCGCCGCCCGGGAGTGGCTGGAGCGCCTGGACATCGGCGGCTGCGCCCGCAAGCGCCCGCACGCCCTCCTCCAGTCCGAGCGGCAGCGGGTGGCCGTCGCCCGCGCCCTCGCCCCCTCCCCCACCGTGCTGTTCGCCGACGAGCCGACGGCGCCGCTGCACCGCGCCGACCGGGCGCACGTGCTGCGCACCCTCACCTCGGCGGCCCGTTCGCACGGCATCACCGTCGTCCTCGCCACCCACGACCCGGACACCGCCGCCCTCGCCGACCGCACGGTCTCCCTGCTCGACGGACGGCGTGTGAACACCGTCCACCTGCCCCCGCTCGCCGAGGCGGAAGGCCGGACCGCGTGCTCGCTCTCCGTCTAGTCCGCGGGGGCCGCCCCCTCGTCCAGCTCCGCAGGCTCCTGGTCACCGCCGCCTCCGCGGGCACCGGGTTCCTGCTGCTGTGCACGCTGGGTTACGCGATGAGTCATCCGGACACCTCGGCCGCCGGTGCGCTGCGCCTGGCCTGGTGCGCCGTTCCCCTCGCCACCACGGTCCATTTCGCCGTCGCGGTGGCCCGCACCGACCCCGCCGCCCGCCCCCGGACCGGTCTGTCCGCCATCGGCCTCGGTCCGGGCCGGCTGATGGCGGTCTCCGCCGCCACCACGGCCCTGTCCACGCTCCTCGGTTCGCTGCTCGCCCTGCTCCTCTTCCTCCATCTGCGCGGTGACCTGACCGGCGTCCCGTTCGGCGGCTCGACGACGGACTTCCTCGCCCCCGGCCTGTCCCTGCCCCTGCCCGCGGCCCTGACGCTGCTCACCCTGGTGCCGGTCGCGGCATCCGGGGCGGCCGCCCTGGCCCTGCGCCCGCGGCGCGGCGGCCCGGCACGCACCGCACGGCCGTACGGCCGCACCTGGATGTCGGCACGGCAGAACACGGCCACGAGCGCTCCGCGGCCCGGTGCCCGCGACGGCGGACGGCACGCGGACGGCACGCGCGGCAGGCCCGCGGCGACCGGCGCGGCGGACGGTCTCGCCCTGGACGGCACGGTCGAAGGTCTCACCGTGACGGGCACGGGCGACGGATTCCGGGGCGCGGCGGCGGACGGCGCCTCCCTGCCGGCACCCGACCCGCGGGCCCCCGGACCGGACGGCTCCCTCGACCTCGACTTCCACTGGACCGCCGAGGCGTACGCCTCCGGGGAGACCCTGCCGGTGGCCGACCGGGACCGTTCGGCCGTCGTCGCCCCCGGACGGCACGAAGAACGCGGCCGGCGGGGAACCCCTTCCCGGTACGAGTTCATGGACATGCCGTACGTGGACGTGGCCGTGCCGTACGTCGAGGTGGCCGTGGCGCACGAGGGCTCGGCCGTGCCCTGGGGCCCGGACCGGCACCGGAGCGCCGACGCCGGCCCGCATCGGCCGACACCCCCGCAGTCCTGCCCCGACGGGCTCCCCTGGGGCGCGGCCACGCTGGCGGCGGGGCTGGCCGTGGAGACGTACGCGAGCCGTTCGGGCCCCTCGCCCGCGCTCGCGCTGCCCGGCGGATTCGTCGGCGGCCCGGCCGGGGTACTGCTCGGCTGGGTGCTGACGGCGGCCGGTCTGGCCCTCGCCGGGCCCGCGATCACCTATCTGTGCGGATGGCTGCTCCAGTCCGTACGGCCGGGCGCGCTGCGGCTGCTGGCCGGGCGGGCGCTCCAGGCGGAGGCCCGTCGTATCGGGCGGCCGCTGGGAGTGGTGTGCGCGGTGGCGTCGGGCGGGTTCGCCATGACGGCCCTGTACACCGGAGCCCGGCCCGCGTTCGGCCCACTGACCACCCTCGGCGCCCTGCTGGTCGCCGGGTGCACGCTGCTGACGCTGGCGACCGCCGCCGTCGAGGCGCGGCAGGCCCGGGCCGACACCACGGCCGCCCTGCTGCGGCTGGGGGCGCCCGCCACGCTGCTGCGCGGTGCCGCGGCCCTGCGCGCCGGAGCACTGTTCGCCGTGTTCGCCCCGCTGACCTGGGCGGTCGCCGAACTGGCCGCGCTTCCCCTGATCGGCTGACCGGTCCGCGGGGCGATCAGCCGGTCCGCCCGCTGACCGCGCGGACCGCGCGGACCGCCGGAAAAAGATCCGTGCCGGGCGATGATTTCCGTGCGGGCCCCCGGTCTACCCCTGCGAACGGCACAACACCGACGGGAGAACCTCGCATGTACCAGCAGATGATCTTCGTGAACCTGCCCGTGTCCGACGTCGCCGCCTCGAGGAAGTTCTTCACGGAGCTCGGCTACACGATCAACCCCCAGTTCTCCACGGACGACTGCGCCTGCGTGGTGATCAGCGACACGATCGTCGCGATGCTGCTGAGCAAGCCGCGCTACGCGGACTTCACCAAGAAGGAGATCGCGGACGCGACGAGGACCAGCGAGGTGCTGCTGTGTCTGAGCGCCGAGAGCCGCGAGAAGGTCGACGAGCTGGTCGACGCCGCCATCGCGGCGGGCGGTTCGGGAACCGGCGAGGCACAGGACCAGGGCTTCATGTACGGCCGTGCCTTCGACGACCTGGACGGCCACACCTGGGAGGTCATGTGGATGGACCCGGCGGCGGTCCAGGGCTGAACCCCCCGCGGACCGGGCGGCGTTCCGGGGCCGACGCGCGGTACAGGGGTCCGCGCGCCGGCCCCGGTGCGTCCACCCGAGGGGCCGGCCCGCTCCGCCGTGCCGTGCCGTGCCGTGCCGTGCCGTGCCGCGCCGCGCCGAGGAGACACCTGCCGGAGCGTCACCCCCGCACCGGCCGCCCCCGGCTGACGCGACAACGGCCCGGCCCGCCGGACCGGACACCGCGAATCCCACGCGGGCCACCACACCGCCAAGCCCCCGCCTCAGCCACGGCCACGGCCACGGCCACGGCCACGGCAACCGAACCAACTCGGCGAACCCGGCCCGGCCCGCCGCACCGGCCCCGAACCGGGCACGGACCCGGGCCGAGCACGGACCCGAACACGGGTGTAGGGCATGGAGCCGGACAAGGGCGCGGAGCCAGGCACGGCACGGACCCGAGCACGAATCCGAACACAGCCGTGGGGCCTGGTACGGGCGCGGCCCCGAACACAGGCGTGGACGTGTAGTCGGGCGCGGGCGCGGAGCCGAGCGTGGACGTGGGGTCGGGCGCGGAGCTGGGCCGGGCCGGGCGCGGGGGTTGGCGTGGAGGTCCGCCCGCCCCGGTGGGGGACCAGGCCCGGGGCCGGAATGTGCCGCCGGGCCCCGGACGCCGGGTGCACCCCGGGCGGCAGCCCCTAGCATGGCCGCGTGCTGCCGACTCCTCATCACACCTCCCACGACCGTGAGATCGAATCCCTCGCCGAGTTCGACGAAGTCGTCTCGGCCGGCGGATCGCTCGCCGGTTTCCGTGTCCAGGCGGTCGACCTGACGGGCCGTACGCGGGATCTGCTCGCCGTGGACACCACGGACGCCGTCTTCCTCGGATGCCCGATGGAGCCCGAGGCGGCCGCGCGGGTCCGGCTCTCGGGCGCCCTCGTCTTCCCGCCGGTGCCGGACCTTCCCCTCGATCCCTACCGGGGCCGTCTCTACTCCCCCGCCGAACTCTTCGCCTCGCTCGACGCGGGGTACGAGTCGACGCCCGACGCCCGCGCGTACGCCTGGTTCCGGCGGACCAGAGCCGACGGCGACATATTCGCCTCGGCGATGCGCGCCCTCCACGACGACTCCGTCTCGGACGCGTTCGACGAACTCCTCGTCGGCGCAAGGGTGGTCGGAGTGATGGGCGGCCACGCCACGGCCCGCGGCACGGAGGCCTACGCGGGGGCCGCGCGGCTCGGCCGCGCCCTCGCGCGCTCCGGTCTGACGGTCGCCACCGGCGGTGGCCCCGGCGCCATGGAGGCGGCGAACCTCGGCGCGTACGCGGCCCCGTTCGACGACGGCATGCTCGACGAGGCGCTGCGCGTGCTGGCCGCGGTCCCGTCGTTCACCCCGTCCGTCACCGACTGGGCGCGCGCCGCGTTCGAGGTGCGCGGGCGCTGGCCCTCGGGCGGCCCCTCGGTCGGCGTCCCCACCTGGTTCTACGGCCACGAGCCGCCGAACGCCTTCGCCGCGCACATCGCCAAGTACTTTGCCAACGCAACCCGCGAGGACGGGCTGTTGGCCCGCGCGAACGCGGGTGTCGTCTTCCTGCCGGGCGCCGCCGGGACCGTCCAGGAGATCTTCGACAACGCGACCCCCAACTACTACGGGTCCAGGGGCGAGCCCACCCCCATGGTCCTGGTGGACCGCGCGCACTGGACCGAACGGTTCCCGGCCTGGGAACTGCTCAAGTCGCTGGCCCGGGAACGTGCGATGGAGTCGCGGATCGCCCTCGTCGACGACGTCGATGACGCTCCGCAGGCGCTCAAACACCTGGGAGGTTAACAACTCGGCAAAGCCGAGGGCCATACAGGACGCACACATTGACAGGCCTTAGGCCGCGCTTATAAACCTGTGAAACCGCTGGGGGCCCTGTTGCTGGAATGATTCACAGCAAATCCCCCAAAACCCCCCGCAGTTGCGCAACCTGTGAAGGGCAATCGTGTCCATATCTCGACGCACCGCACGTTCCGTGCGAATCCTCGGCGTTGCCTCCGCCTCTGCCGCGCTCGCGCTCGGCGTCGCCGGCAACGCACTCGCTTGCAGCATCAAGGACTTCTCGGCCGCCGCCACCTGTGACGGCAACGGGAAGGGCATCATCACCGTGACCGACGTCGACCCCTCCGCCAAGGAAGCCACCATCACGGTCTTCCTGGAGCGTAACGGCGCCGACGACCACCAGGTCGGAGAGGCCCAGAAGGTCACCGGCAGCAAGAGCGGCGCCACCATCTCCTTCTCGGAGGACTGGGCGCCCAAGGCCGAGTACCGCATCCACGTCAGCGTCCCGGGCCTCGTGGACAAGGACATCTCCCCGAACCTGGTGACGAAGGACGAGGCCTGCTCCACGAAGTCGGAGTCGCCGTCCCCGTCGGCGAGCCCCGAGCCGTCGGAGTCCGCCTCCTCGGAGTCCCCCTCGGCCCCGGCCGCCGGCCCCTCCGAGTCGGAGAGCAGCGCCGCCCCGGCCACCCCGGGCGACAACCAGCCGTCCGCGGCCGCCGGTGAGTCCAACCTCGCCGAGACCGGTGCGAACTCCAACACCCCGATGATCGCCGGTATCGCCGGCGCGTTCGTCCTCGTCGGTGGCGGAGCGGTCTTCTTCGGCATGCGCCGCCGTGGCGCCTCGAAGGCGAGCTGAACCACCTCCTGAACGACCGTGTGGCCCGCCCCCTCGACAGGGGGCGGGCCACACGGCTTTCCGGACGTTCCGCTCAATCGGCCCCCGGCGCCGGGCCCTTCACGGCCGGCTGCGCCGAGGGAGCCCCGAGGACGACGGTCTCGGCGGCGTCGAACCGCACCCCGACCGTGGCCCCGGGCTCCGGCGCCTCCCGCAGCGCGCACGCCGCCTCGAGGCGGGGCGCCCCCTCGGGCTGCAGTTGTACCGCGACGTGCGTGCCCCGGAAGGTGCGTGCGGCGACCGTGCAGCGCAGCCCGTCCGCCGCGGCCACGAGCCGTACGCCGGCGGGCCGTACGAGGAGCGTGCCGGGTCCCTGGGCCGAACCCTCGGGCACCGGGACCTCGCCCCACGGGGTGTCGGCCGCCGTCCCGCCCACCACCGCCTCGACCACGTTGTCGAAACCGAGGAAACGGGCCACGAAGGCGTCCGCGGGCCGCTGCCAGACCTCCAGCGGGGTACCGGACTGGGCGATCCGTCCGTCGCGCATCACCACGACCCGGTCGGCGAGCGCGAAGGCCTCACCCTGGTCGTGCGTGACGGCGAGCACCGTCGTACCCAACTCGCCGAAGAGATGGCGGAGTTCGACGACGAGCCGTTCGCGCAGCGAGCGGTCCAGCTGACCGAGCGGTTCGTCGAGCATCAGCAGCCGGGGCCGCGGCGCCAGCGCGCGGGCCAGCGCCACGCGCTGCTGTTCGCCACCGGAGAGCGAGGCGACGGCGCGGTCCCGGGCCCCGGGCAGACCGACGAGGTCCAGCAGCTCCCCCACCCGCGCGGCCTGTCCGTCCCTCGACGTGCCGTGCATCCGCAGCCCGAAGGCGACGTTGCCGCCCACGTCCCGCTGCGGGAAGAGCTGGTGGTCCTGGAACATCAGGCCGACGCCCCGCTTGTGCGCGGGGACGGCCGCCTGGTCCCGTCCGTCCAGCACCACCCGGCCCGCGTCGAGCTGTTGCAGACCGGCCACCGCCCGCAGCAGCGTGGACTTGCCGCTGCCGCTCGGCCCGAGCACGCACACGGTCTCGTGCTCGGCGACGTCGAGGTCGACGGCGTCGAGCACGGTCCGCCCGCCGAAGCGCACGGTCGCGCCCTCGAGGCTCAACAGCATCTAGAACTCCCCGGTCCTGTCGGTCCGTACCCGCTCCAACAGCAGCAGCGCCACCGCGCACACCACCATCAGGATCGTCGAAAGGGCCATTGCCTGGCCGTAGTTGAGATCACCGGCGCGTCCGAGCAACCGGGCCACGGCGACCGGCAGCGTCGGGTTGTCGGGCCGGGCGATGAAGACGGTCGCCCCGAACTCCCCGAGGGAGACGGCGAAGGCGAACCCGGCGGCGATCAGCAGCGCCCGTCGCACCATCGGCAGGTCGACCTCGCGCCACACCCGCCAGGGCGAGGCCCCGAGCACGGCCGCGGCCTCCCGCAGCCGCCCGTCCACCGCGCGCAGCACGGGCAGCATGGTCCGTACGACGAAGGGGACGCCCACCAGCGCCTGCGCCAGCGGCACCAGGATCCAGCTCGCGCGCAGATCGAGCGGCGGCTCGTCCAGGGCGATGAGGAACCCGAAGCCCACGGTCACCGCGGAGACGCCGAGCGGCAGCATCAGCAGCGCGTCGAAGCCCCGCATCAGCCGGCCGGCCCGCCGGGTGAGGGCGGCGGCGGCCAGACCGCCGATCAGCACGGCGATGGCGGTGGCGGCGAGCGCGTACTCCAGCGAGTTGCCGACCGCCTCGATCGGGGCGACGAGGAAGACGCCTCCGTCGTCGTCGGCCAGCGCCCGGTAGTAGCCGAGGCCCGGGGCATCGAAGGACCGCTGGACGAGGACCGCGAGCGGCAGCACGAGCAGGACCGCGATGCTCACCAGCACGCCGCCGAGGAGCGCCCACTGCCCGGCGCCGCGCGGCCGGCGCGCGGTGGTGTCCGGGGCCACCAGACGCAGGGCGGTCTCCCGTCGGCGTACGGTCGCCGCGTGCACGGCGAGGATCGCGCCGACCGCCACGAACTGGACGATCGTCAGCACCGCGGCCGTGGTGAGGTCGAAGATCTCGGAGGTCTGCCGGTAGATCTCGACCTCCAGGGTCGAGAAGGTGGGGCCGCCGAGGATCTGCACCACACCGAACGAGGTGAAGGTGAAGAGGAAGACCATGAGGGCGGCGGCCGCCACGGCGGGGCCGAGCGCGGGCAGCGTCACCCTGCGCCAGGCCGCGAGGCGCGAGGCGCCGAGCATGCGCGCGGCCTCCTCCTGGCGCGGGTCGAGCTGCGACCAGAGCCCGCCGACGGTCCGTACGACGACCGCGTAGTTGAAGAAGACGTGCGCGAGCAGGATCGCCCACACCGTGGTGTCCAGGCGTACGCCCCACAGCTCGTCGAGCAGTCCGCCCCGGCCGACCAGCGCGAGGAACGCCGTGCCGACGACCACGGTCGGCAGCACGAAGGGCACCGTCACCACGGCTCGCAGGACCTGCTTGCCCCGGAAGTCGAAGCGCGCGAAGACATACGCGCCCGGGAGCGCGACCAGCAGCGTGAGCGCCGTCGAGGCGAGCGCCTGCCAGGTGGTGAACCACAGCACGTGCCGGATGTCCGACCGGGTCGCGACGTCCCAGATCCGGCCGAGCTGCCAGCCGCCGTCCCCGTGGAGCCCGCGCGAGACGATGGCCGCGACGGGATAGGCGAAGAACACCGCGAAGAACGCGACGGGCAGCGCCATCAGGGCGAACCGCGCCGCGTCCTGTCCGCGGGCCCGGCGCGGAGCCCGGCCGGCGCGGTCCCGCCCGCCGGGTCCGCCCGGTCCGGCGGTCCTCTCCGGCCCGCCGGCCTTCACCGGTCCGGCGGCTACTTCAGTACGAGCGAGGTCCACGACTTGACCCACTGGTCGCGGTCGGCGGCGATCTTCGCGGGCGCCAGGGTCTCGGGATCCTTGGCCGGCGGACCGTACCGCGTGAACTCCGGCGGCACCTGCGCGGCCTCGCGCACCGGGTAGACGAACATGCTGAGCGGCATGTCGTCCTGGAACTCCTTGCTGAGCATGAAGTCGAGGAGCGCCTTGCCGCCCTTGGCGTTGCCGGCGTGGCTGAGCAGACCCGCGTACTCGACCTGGCGGAAGCAGGTGCCGGTCGCGACACCGGTCGGAGCGGTGCTGGGCTTCGGGTCGGCGTAGATGACCTCGGCGGGCGGCGAGGAGGCGTACGACACGACGAGCGGCCGGTCGGCCTTGGCCTTCTTCCCGCCTGCGGACCCCGAGAACTCCTCGTTGTACGCCTGCTCCCAGCCGTCGACGACCTTGACCCCGTTGGCCTTGAGCTTCTTCCAGTAGTCCTCCCAGCCCTTGTCGCCGTAGTGGGCGGCGGAGCCGAGCAGGAAGCCGAGGCCCGGCGAGGAGGTGGCGGCGTTCTCGGTGACGAGGAGGTTCTTGTACGCGGGCTCGGCCAGGTCGTCGAAGGACTGCGGCGGCTTCAGCTTGTGCTCGCTGAAGTACGCCTTGTCGTAGTTGACGCAGATGTCGCCGGAGTCGATGGGCGTGACCCGGTGCTTGTCCTGGTCGATCCGGTACTCGGGCAGGACCAGGTCCGCGCCCTTCGCCTCGTACGGCTGGAACAGTCCGTTGTCGAGCGCGCGGGAGAGCAGGGTGTTGTCGACGCCGAAGAAGACGTCGCCCTGCGGATTGTCCTTGGTCAGGATCGCCTTGTTCACCGCCTGCCCGGCGTCGCCGTCCTTGAGGACCCGGACCTTGTACCCGGACTGCTTCTCGAAGTCCTTGAGCACGCTCTTCGACACGACGAACGAGTCGTGGCTGACGAGCGTGACCGTCTTGGACTCGCCCGAGCCGGATGCCTCGGACGAACTGCACGCGGACAGTGCGGGCAGGGCGATCAGGCCGAGCCCGACGGCCGTGACCGCGAGCCGTCTGCTGCCGGTGTTGGTGATCACTGATTCCTCCTGGGTGACCAGGAAGAGACGCGGCCCTGCCCGGGACCTCTGACGGTTCCCGGGCAGGGCGCAACAGCTTGAGTAACGACCGAACTTCCTACCCAGAATGACCTGGGCAAGGTTCAGAGGGTCTGCGGGCTGTCCCGCACTCTCAGCGCTGTGGCGCTCCCCTGTCGGAATATGAAGATGTCGGACGGTGAAGATGTCGGGTCATGACGGCGTCGGACCATGAGGACGCCGGAACGGACCGACTCGGTTCAGACTACCGCTCCGTCGCGGCGAGCTGGCCGCACGCTCCGTCGATCTCCTGGCCCCGGGTGTCCCGGACGGTCACCGTGACGCCGTGGGCGGCGATCGCCTCGACGAACGCCTTCTCGTCCTCGGGCCGCGACGCGGTCCACTTCGAGCCCGGGGTCGGGTTCAGCGGGATGAGGTTGACGTGCACGGGCCTGCCCTTGAGCATCCGCCCGAGCCGGTCGCCACGCCACGCCTGGTCGTTGATGTCGCGGATGAGCGCGTACTCGATGGACAGCCTGCGCCCGGACCGGTCCGCGTACCCCCAGCCCGCGTCCAGCACCTCGCGCACCTTCCACCGCGTGTTCACGGGGACGAGGGTGTCGCGCAGCTCGTCGTCCGGGGCGTGCAGGGAGATCGCGAGCCGGCACTTGAAGCCCTCGTCCGCGAAGCGGTTGATGGCGGGGACGAGCCCGACCGTCGAGACCGTGATGCCGCGCTGCGAGAGGCCGAGGCCGTCCGGCTCGGGGTCGGTCAGGGCCCGGATCGCCCCGACCACGCGCTTGTAGTTGGCGAGCGGCTCGCCCATCCCCATGAAGACGATGTTGCTCAGCCGCGCCGGTCCCCCGGGGATCTCGCCGTCACGCAGCGCTCGCATGCCGTCGACGATCTGGTGCACGATCTCGCCGGTCGACAGGTTCCGGTCGAGGCCGGCCTGTCCGGTGGCGCAGAACGGGCAGTTCATCCCGCAGCCCGCCTGCGAGCTGATGCACATGGTCACCCGGTCCGGGTAGCGCATCAGCACGGACTCGACGAGCGTGCCGTCGAAGAGCCGCCACAGGGTCTTGCGGGTGGTGTCCTGGTCGGTCGACAGGTGCCGCACGACCGTCATCAGCTCGGGAAGCAGCGCTTCCTGGAGCTTGCCGCGCGAGGCGGCCGGGATGTCCGTCCACTGGGCGGGGTCGTGCGCGTACCGGGCGAAGTAGTGCTGCGAGAGCTGCTTGGCACGAAACGGCTTCTCACCGATCGCGGCAACCGCCTCTTTGCGCTCGGCGGGCGTGAGATCGGCGAGGTGCCGCGGCGGCTTCTTGGCTCCGCGCGGCGCGACAAAGGTGAGTTCTCCGGGTGCAGGCATAACCCTTCCAGTGTCGCAGATCAACTCGACCGGCCCAGGCCGGAGCGGGGTGGGAGCGGTCACCTGTGGGTGCCGTCTGTCAGCTCCGGTCGACCTCGCACGGCCCGGGAACGGCACAGCACGGCACTCGGCCGGACCGCCCTGGCGACTTCAGTGCGGTGACTGTGGTGCGACGACCATGGAGCGTGACCTGTTCTTCCCCGGCACCGCGGGCTCGATCAGCCCCACGGACAGGAACCACTCCCTCACCATCTGATCATGGTTCGTCACTCTTCGCGGTCAGTCCTTCCGCTCCCCGGAGGGAGACCGACGGCGCCGGCGAACTCATGCGTGAAGACGGCCATGACGTCATCGGTGGCGAGGTAGAAACGCCCGTCCGGTGGCCATTCCACCGGCCGGCCCACGACAAGCCACGCTGTGGCGGCAGGCGCACGAAGCTCGACAGCGACAGGTATGCGGAGTCCGTCGACACTCTCGGACCATAGGATGTCGGCACCCAGGAGCGGAACCCCGACAAGCCTCGACCAAGAGGGATGGCCGGTCACCTCCACGGCCGGCGTTCCTCCGGGCTGTCCGATCATGGTCAATCGGCTGGACATCGGCTCCCGGAAGATCTCCAGGCCGTAGTGGTCGAAACTGTGGCCCCACACTGCCGAGTACCGAGTGCCGTTCTCGGCGACCAGGCCGACGCCCATCGTGGGCTGGTGCCATGCGCCGAAGTCCCACTCCTCGGCCTCGGCGCCGTCGTCACCGCAGCTCAGCGGATAGTAGGTGACTTCTACCAGGCGCGTCCCGCGCAGACTTTCGACAGTTCTCTCCTACTCACCCTCGGTGAGCTCGGGCGACCGCATCGCACCATTGTCGTGGTCCCGACGCCGCTGTCGGACCTGGATGGCAAAGCTCCGGGTCCTGATCGGCGGGGGCCTTCTCCCCTGCGGGCGCGGAAGCTCGAACCGTCGGCATCCGCCTTGTCCGTTCGATCTGCTCTCGCCCCGGAAGGGGCCACCTCAGTCACCGGTGCCACACGTGGGTGCCGAGTGCCGCCGCCGTCCGGGGCATTGATGTCAACGCTGGATGTCAGCGGAAGAGCTCCGGCACGGGGCAGGGCTCCAAAGGCTCGTCCGGCCGGTCGGCCCAGTTCCACCAGACATGCCGACCGCCACATCTCCACAATGTCCGGCAGGTGCGCCGGCCGTCGTCCTCCCGCCCGCAGAGGACGAAGCCGCCGGACTTCATGGGCCGGCTGCACTCGGGACAGGCCGGGGCGTCGTCGGTCATGCCGCGCACCTTAACGGAGCGACCGCTTCGTCCCGAAGCGACTTGGGCGAACCGTACCGACATACCCGGTCGAGTTCAGTGGTCGGGCCCGGTCCAGTCGAAGGTGATGTGCTTGCTGGACCGGCCTTCGCGGCTCCAGAGGAAGCCGTGGGCATCGGCACGGTCCACCGTCGAGCGGCCCCAGGTCGCGACCTGGCCCGGTCCGGTCTCCGCACCCGGCAGGTTGGTCGACTGGACGCGTGCGCCCTCCGGGGTCGTGGGTCCCGTGAGCGCGGTCGCGCTCGCCTCGATCCGGCCCGGTACCACGGCCCGCCAGCTCGCGAGGTCGTCGGCGACCTCGATCTCGATGGGGGCGAACTCCATGCCGCGCATCTCGGCGCCCATCATGCTCACCATCTGGGCGGGCCAACTGCCCGCCTGGCCACCGAAGATCATCTGAATCGCCCCGCGCTGGGGGTCGTCGGCGCGCTCGTCGACGAAGACCGCGGCGTACGTGTCCGTGTGCTCGGCCCAGATGTTGCCGACGAACGAGGCCACCATCAGCACGTTCAGGCCGTCGAGCCGTACGTCACCGTAGTGGCCCTCGCGGATGTGCCAGGCCAGGATGCCGTCGCAGTCCCCGTGGCTGGGCAACTGCGCGAACGAGCAGGGGCAGGGCACGTTGCACTTGCAGGTGTCGAACCAGTCGCCCGCCGCGTGCCACCGGGGAACGGTCGCCGTCGTATCGGACATCTCCCTGCCTCCTTGTGACCGTGCCAGGACGTCGGTCTCGGGAGGACGGCAGAGCCCCCGTGAGCCGTCGTCGGCCCACGCCCGGGTCGTACAGGTATCCACCCCGATTGTCCCACCGCAGGGGCAACCGGAGGAGGTGCTTTACGCGTACACGCGTTCCCGCGCGCACGTGCCGGTCCGCCGTGGTGTGCTGGAGGCGTGCGCCTCGACCGGCAGGCCCTGTCACCCCCTCTGCGTCCGGCGAATCTGCTGTCGGCCCGGCAGCTTGCGTTCGCCTGGTCCCTGATGGCGTCGATCGCCCTCCTCGCCTGGGTGCTGGTGGTCGATCAGGCCCGTGACATGGGGGTCGAGCCGGGAACCATGGGTATGGGCGTCCCGCTGTTCCTGCTGCTGTGGCTGGTCATGATGATCGCCATGATGTTCCCGTCGGTGGCCCCGGTGGCCCTCACCTGGGCGCGGGCCATCGGGCGCCAGTCGCCCACGGGAGTCGTGCGGGTGTCTCGTACCGCCCAGTTCGTCGGCGGGTACCTGCTGGTCTGGACAGCCTTCGGCCTGGTCGCCTACGGCCTCCTCGCCGGGACCGGTGCCCTGGTGGACGAGCACCCGGGCACCGGGCGCTGGATCGGCGCCGGGGCCTTCCTGTTCGCCGGGCTGTACCAGTTCGGCCCGTGGAAGGACCTCTGCCTGCGACACTGCCGGAGCCCGATGGGCCAGCTCGCGCATTACGCGGGCTTCCGGCCCCGGGCCCGCGATCTGCGGGTCGGGGCGCACCACGGGGCGTACTGCGTGGGCTGCTGCTGGGGGCTGATGGTCGTGCTCGTCCCGCTGGGCGTCATGAACGTCCTGGCGATGGCCGCGGTGGCCGTGGTGATCTTCGTGGAGAAACTCTGGCGGCTGGGCCCCGTCTTCTCGCAGGTCGTCGGGGCCGCCTTCCTCGTCCTCGCCGTACTGAGCCTCTTCCAGCCCTGGCTGCTGCCGGGCCTGATCCCGCCGCAGTCGCCCATGACGGAGATGCTCCGCCCCTAAGGGCTGTCCCGTCATGGCTCCGCGCGTGAGGGCCATTGCCGTCCGACGCGTCGAGGAGACGGACCGTGAAGGCTTCGGCCATGCGCTCGGCAACCTCTTCGGGAGTGAGCCGCGCGACGCCGCCCCCGCCGGACGTGCGCCCGACGGGGTGGCGGCGTCGCTCACTTCGTGGTCGGCACGCTCACCGGAACGGCGCTCTTGAAACCGGTCAGGGTGAGCGTGCTCTGAAGGCCGGGTTCGGACGTGAAGTGGACGTCCTGGCGTACGCGTACGATCCGGCCCTCCTTGTCGATCCACGCGTCGACGTCGATCGCGGTGGTCGGCGGGGGCGTCGGCACCGACTCCACGGCGTCGGTCCGGTCTACGCGCCCGGCGGGCGGAAGGCGACCTCCCTGCGGGCGGCCTCGTCGATCTCGTCCAGGGTGAGGAGCGGCGTGGCCCGGGTGTGGAGCGCGCCGCTGGCCTTCACCCTGAGGCTGACGGCGGCCATGGAGACCGTGTCGGGGAAGTCGAGGATGCACACGAAGTCGTCCTCCCCGAAGGAGAAGTACATGGTCTCGACCGTTCCACCGAGGCCCGCGACGACGTGTTCGACGGCGGCGCGACGGCCGCTCGCGCCTTCCCCGATCACGCCCTTCGCCCCCTCGGGCGTGTAGCGGGCCTGGATGAGGAACTTCGGCATAGGGGGTGCTCCCTGCCCGTGAGTGTCCGGTACGGGGTTGGCCTTCCCCTCGGCGCGTCCGTCGCCGACCGGGGAACGGCCGGATTCACCCGTACGGCACCTCGGCGTGCGCCCGCGCGGGCGGCGAGCGGGCTGCGCGCGGCGGGCGGGCCGACGAGAGGCCGGACCGGGAGGAGACGTCTCCCGGTCCGGCCCGGCCCCGCGGCCCGTTACGCGAACTGGCCGGGCCGGTAGTCGCCGGCGGGCTGCTGGATCATGACGTTCCCGCGGTTGAAGGCGTTGATCAGCGCGATGCAGCACACCAGGGCGGCGAGCTGCTCCTCGTCGTAGTACTTGGCGGCGTTCGCCCAGCACTCGTCCGTGACCCCGCCGGCCGCGTCGGCGATGCGCGTGCCCTGCTCCGTCAGTTCCAGGGCGGCGCGCTCGGCGTCGGTGAACACCGTCGCCTCCCTCCAGGCCGCGACCAGGTTGAGCCGTACGGAGGTCTCGCCCGCGGCTTCCGCGTCCTTGCTGTGCATGTCGGTGCAGAAACCGCAGCCGTTGATCTGGCTGGCGCGGAGCTTCACCAGTTCCTGCGTCGCGAGCGGCAGCGTCGATTCCGCGAGCGGCCTGCCCGCGGCCACGATGTGCTTCATGAACTTGGCCGAGACCGGGCTGGCGTAGAGGTTCAGACGGGCTTCCATGATGTGCTCCCTGCGTCGTTTCCCGTGGGTACACCTCATTGACGGAACGGCCCGCCACGATGTGACCGACCCTGATGTGACCTGCGTCTCCCTCCGGCGCCGCCGTGGCCGGGGCCCGCGCCGGGCGGAACGGCAGGACGGCCGGCCCCGCGCATACGACACCACCCCTCCCGGTCGCGGAGATCACGATGAGGTGACCGGACGACCCGGAGGGGTGGTGTCGTGGGTGTGCTCGAAGCGGGCGCGCACGTCGTAAACGCGTGCGGAAAAACGATCAGCCGGATCCGACGAAGAGCACGAGCAGCAGCCAGACGACCGGAGCCGTCGGGAGCAGGGAGTCCAGCCGGTCCATGATGCCGCCGTGGCCCGGGAGCAAGGTGCCCATGTCCTTGATGCCCAGGTCCCGCTTGATCATGGACTCGCCGAGGTCACCGAGCGTGGCGCTGGCCGCGACCGCGAGGCCGAGGATCAGACCCTGCCACCAGGTGCCGTCGTCGATCAGGTACTGCATGCACAGCGCACCCGCCGCCATCGCGAACGTGACCGCTCCGAACAGACCCTCGCGGGTCTTTCCGGGGCTGATCCGCGGAGCCAGCTTGTGCTTGCCGAAGCGCCAGCCGACGGCGTACGCGCCCGTGTCGCTGACGACCGTCAGCAGCAGGAAGGTCAGCACGCGGCGCGGGCCGTCGTCGGCCGTGAGCATCATGGCCACGAAGGTCGCCAGGAACGGTACGTAGAAGGCCGCGAAGACCCCCGCCGTGACGTCCTTGAGGTAGCCCTCGGGTGGTTCGGTCATCCGCCAGACCAGGACGGCCAGCGCGGTGAGCGCCATGGCCACCCAGGCGCCCTCGGCACCGCGCACGTACCCGGCGACGACCATGGCGGCCCCGCCGAGCGCGAGCGGCACGAGGGGCGCCTTGATGCCCTTGCGCTCCTCCAGCCGTGAGGTGAGCTCCCAGAGCCCCACCACCACGGCGACCGCTATCACTCCGACGAAGACGGCCTTGACGACGAACAACGACGCGACGATGACCGCGCCGAGCCCGACGCCCACTCCTATGGCCGCGCCCAGGTCGCGTCCCGCACTCTTCTTCTGAGGTGCGGGGGCGGGCTCGGGTGCGGCGCTGGGCATGGGCTCCTGCGGGCTCTGCGGGTCGTGCGACGGATCCCCGTAGGGCGCCGTCGACGGCGTGTCGTTGTGGACCGGGGGGCCGCTCAGCCGAGCGGCCCCCCGGTCGTCATCCTGGTCTCCGCCATGAGCGGGTACGTCGGGCGCGGTGGGCATGGGCCGAGTGTGCTGCGCGTCATGCGCATCGTACGTGGGACCCGCCGGGGCCGCCCCCTGGGCAGGCCCCTGCTCGGACGGCCCCCAGTACCCGGCTTGCGGCGGCGCCCCCCAGGAAGAGTCGTTCATCAGACTTCGAGAAGTTCCGCTTCCTTGTGCTTCAGGAGCTCGTCCACCTGGGCGACGTACTTCGCCGTGGTGTCGTCGAGTTCCTTCTCCGCACGGCGGACCTCGTCCTCGCCGGACTCCTTGTCCTTGACGAGCTTGTCGAGGGCGTCCTTGGCCTTGCGGCGCACGGCGCGGATCGAGACCTTGGCGTCCTCGCCCTTGGTCCGCGCGACCTTGATGTAGTCCTTGCGGCGCTCTTCCGTCAGCTCGGGGAACGTCACCCGGATGATGTTGCCGTCGTTGCTGGGGTTGACGCCCAGGTCGGAGTCGCGGATCGCCTGCTCGATGTTGCGCAGCGCGCTCTTGTCGAACGGGGTCACCACGGCCATGCGCGGCTCCGGAACGGAGAACGAGGCCAGCTGGTTGATCGGCGTCAGCGCGCCGTAGTAGTCGGCCACGATCTTGTTGAACATCGCCGGGTGCGCACGGCCGGTGCGGATCGCGGCGAAGTCCTCCTTGGCGACCACGACGGCCTTCTCCATCTTCTCCTCGGCCTCGAGGAGGGTCTCTTCGATCACCACTTGCTCCTGCGTGTCTTGAAGTAGGCCCGGCTGCTGTTTCCTCGTCGGTTCGGCGGCCGGCTGCGTCGCGTCTTGTTCCTGCACGGTTCCGGACCGGCAGGACATTGTCCATCCCCCGGCCGGGGTCCGTCCGGGTCCGGAAGGCGTATCCGGTCCTGGCCGTTCCCCGTCAGGCTCGGCCGCTCTGGTCGCCCACGAGTGTGCCGATCTTCTCACCCTTGACGGCCCGCGCGATATTGCCCTCCGCCAGGAGTTCGAAGACCAGGATCGGCAGCTTGTTGTCCCGGCACAGCGTGATGGCGGTCATGTCGGCGACCTTGAGGTCCCGGGTGATGACCTCGCCGTAGCTGAGCGAGTCGAACTTGACCGCCTCGGGGTTGGTCTTCGGGTCGGAGTCGTAGACACCGTCCACGCCGTTCTTGCCCATGAGGAGCGCCTCGGCGTCGATCTCCAGGGCGCGCTGGGCGGCGGTGGTGTCGGTGGAGAAGTACGGCATGCCCATACCGGCGCCGAAGATGACCACACGGCCCTTCTGCAGGTGCCGCACGCCGCGCAGCGGGATGTACGGTTCCGCGACCTGGCCCATGGTGATGGCGGTCTGGACGCGGCTGTCGATGCCCTCCTTCTCCAGGAAGTCCTGGAGGGCGAGGCAGTTCATGACGGTGCCGAGCATGCCCATGTAGTCGGAGCGCGCCCGGTCCATGCCGCGCTGCTGGAGCTCGGCCCCGCGGAAGAAGTTGCCGCCGCCGATGACGACGGCGATCTGGGCGCCGCCGCGCACGACGGCCGCGATCTCGCGGGCGATCTTGTGCACCACGTCGGGGTCGACGCCCAGTCCCCCGCCACCGGCGAACGCCTCGCCGGAAAGCTTCAGCAGGAAGCGGCCTGCGCCCTTGCCGTCGTCGCTCTTCTCGCCGTTTCCGGCCTGGGTGGTGGTCATGGAGATCTCCTCATGGTGCACATACGAAGAAGGCCATTGCCGGTGGGGTGTGTTCGCATCCCATGCTCGGCAATGGCCTCCTCGTCAGATCTGCTGTCGTCCGGCACACACGCGTGAGTGCCGGCGTACGCGGACGACTGCTGTCGACCCTATCGGGGTCGCGCGTCGATCGCTGTACGGACTCAGATGCCGACCTTGATGCGCGAGAAGCGCTTCAGGGTGACACCGGCCTCGTCCAGAACCTTCTGGACGGACTTCTTGTTGTCGAGCGCGTACGGCTGACCGAGGAGGGTGGCCTCCTTGAAGAAGCCGTTGACGCGACCCTCGACGATCTTGGGGAGGGCGGCCTCGGGCTTGCCCTCGGCGCGGGTGGTCTCCTCGGCGACGCGACGCTCGGTCTCGACGACCTCGGCCGGAACGTCCTCACGGGAGAGGTACTTCGGCGCGAAGGCGGCGATGTGCTGCGCGATGCCCTTGGCGAGGTCGGCGTCGGCCTTGTCCAGCTCGACCAGAACACCGATCTGCGGGGGCAGGTCGGGCATGGTGCGGTGCATGTACGAGGACACGAACGCGCCGGAGAACTGGGCGAAGCGGTCCAGGACGATCTTCTCGCCCAGGTTGGCGTTGGCCTCGTCGACGAACGCCTGAACCGTCTTGCCGGGCTCGATCTCGGAGCCGAGCAGCGCCTCGATGTCGGCCGGCGACGTCTTGACGACGTGCTGGGCGATCTCGTTGGCGACGGCCTGGAACTTCTCACCCTTGGCGACGAAGTCCGTCTCGCACTTCAGCTCGACCAGGACACCGGAGGTGTTGTCGTCGGCGATGATGGAGACCACGGCGCCGTTCTCGGCGGAGCGGCCCTCGCGCTTGGCGACGCCCTTCTGGCCCTTGATCCGCAGCGCCTCGACGGCCTTGTCGACGTTGCCGTCGGCCTCGTCCAGCGCCTTCTTGCAGTCCATCATGCCGGCGCCGGTGAGCTCGCGGAGCTTCTTGACGTCAGCGGCGGTGTAGTTCGCCATGATTCCTGGAGTCTCTCTCGAAGTCTGAAGATCTACGGGCGGAACGGCGGGGGCTTCGTGCGCCCCCGCCGTTCACAGACCCGAAGGGGTGAGGGGTCAGGCCTGCTCGGCGTCCGCGGCGGGGGCCTCGGCCGGAGCCTCGGCGGCGGCCTCGGCCGGAGCCTCGGCCTGCTCGGCGTCGGCGACCTTCTCCGTCTCGGCGGAGGTCTGGACCTCGGCGTCGTCGGCCTTCTTCTCGCCCTCGAGCAGGTCGCGCTCCCACGCGGCGAGCGGCTCGCCCGCGGCCTTGTCGCCCGCGGCCTTGCCGGCGCCGGAGCGGGCGATGAGGCCCTCGGCGACGGCGTCGGCGATCACGCGGGTGAGCAGGGTGACGGAGCGGATCGCGTCGTCGTTGCCCGGGATCTTGTAGTCGACCTCGTCGGGGTCACAGTTGGTGTCGAGGATGGCGACGACCGGGATGTTGAGCTTCCGGGCCTCACCGACCGCGATGTGCTCCTTCTTGGTGTCCACGATCCAGACGGCGCTGGGCACCTTCTGCATCTCGCGGATACCGCCGAGGGTCTTCTCCAGCTTGGCCTTCTCGCGCGAGAGCACGAGAAGCTCCTTCTTGGTGAGACCCGAGGCCGCGACGTCCTCGAAGTCGATCTGCTCGAGCTCCTTGAGGCGCTGCAGACGCTTGTAGACGGTGGAGAAGTTGGTGAGCATGCCGCCCAGCCAGCGCTGGTTGACGTAGGGCATGCCGACGCGGGTGGCCTGCTCGGCGATGGCCTCCTGCGCCTGCTTCTTCGTACCGACGAACATGACCGTGCCGCCGTGAGCGACGGTCTCCTTGACGAACTCGTAGGCGCGGTCGATGTACGACAGCGACTGGAGCAGGTCGATGATGTAGATGCCGTTGCGCTCGGTGAAGATGAAGCGCTTCATCTTCGGGTTCCAGCGACGGGTCTGGTGACCGAAGTGGACGCCGCTTTCCAGCAGCTCCCGCATCGTGACGACGGCCATGGCCGTTCTCCTCGGTTTTCTCGGTTGTGCCGCGTGTGCCGGACGGCACTCGCGCCTGACGCCCGCGACGCGCCTTGCCACAGAGGACCGAGAGGCGCTGACACCGGTTGTACGACCAGATGTCGGGGCGTGCGAAGTCGACCCGATGACCCGGGTCGCCTCCAGAAGTGTACGGGACCCGGGAGGGACCGGGTGACGTCGCTGTCCACAACCGGCCGGTACTCCACAGATCCCGGCCATGATCCGCTCGATGCGGGACGGTTCCCGCATGCGAGTGAACCGATGTGCGCGTATGTGGCGCGTGGTCCTGCCGTGCCTGGCCGTGGCCGTCCTGTGCGCCCCGCCCCCGCCCGCGCTGGCCCGGGGCGCGGGCCCCGCTCCGGCGGTCCCGCTCCCCCCGCCGGCGGCCGACCCCTCCGTGCCCGCACTCGCCCGCGCCTGGCCCGTGGGGGTCCGGCCGTCCGTCGTACGGGGCTGGGAGCCGCCGGCGACGGTCTACTCCCCGGGGCATCGCGGTGTCGACCTCGCGGCCGCCCCGGGTTCCCCGGTGCGGGCCGTCGCGCCCGGCCGGGTGTTCTTCGCGGGCCGGGTCGCGGACCGCGGGGTCGTCTCGGTGGAGCTGTCGGGCACGGGGGCGCCCCCGCTGCGGACGACGTACGGCCCGGTGCGGGCATCGGTTCACGAGGGCGACGAGGTCCTCGCGGGCGAGACCGTCGGCACCCTGGAGGCGGGGGGCGCGCACTGCGGGCCGACGGCCTGTCTGCACTGGGGGCTGCTCAGAGGAACGGCCTACCTGAACCCGCTGTCCCTGCTCCCTCCGTGGCTCCTGGACACGGGCCCGTCCCGCCTGCTGCCGCTCACCCCGTCGGCACCGGGCACACGTCCCTGACACCCCCGCAGGGCGAAGGACCCGCGCCGGGACGGGCCGGGGGACGGGAACTCCCACCGAGGACGACGGCCCGGGGCCCGGCAGGGTGGGGCACCGGGCCGGAGAAGGCGGTCCGGCACGCGAACCCGCACCGGGAGGGGCGGCCCGGCTGGGCGAGGGGCTCACATCGGGGACATGGTCCGGCGTGGGCGGGGGCGCTCACAGCGAGGGCGGCGGCCCGGCGGGACGCGGTCCGGGGGCGAGGCACCGCGGCGAGGGCGACGGTCCAACGGGGCGGGAGCCCGTGGCCGAGGCGGCGGGAGCCCGTGGCCGAGGCGGCGGGAGCCCGCACGACCAGGACGGCGGGAGCCCACGTGGCGGGGCGGCGGGAGCCGCGGGCCGGGGCGGCGGGGCTTCAGCCCCGGACGCCTCGCAGGGCCATCGCCACGGCCGCCTCCGTGATCGCGGAGGAGTCCTCGGCGGCGCCCAGCTCGATGCGCCGCACCGCGGCGTCCACCACTCCCTGGAGGAGCATCGCGGCCAGCCTCGGCTCCGCGTGCCCCATCTCGGCGAGCGCCTCACCGATCATCGCGACCAGCCCGCCGTGCGCGGCCCGGATCTTCTCCCGGGCGCCCGCGTCGAGTTCGCTGGCGGAGATGGCGACCACGGCCCGGTGCCGCCGGTCGCCGACCAGGGCCAGCTGACTGCGGACGTAGGCCTCGACCGTGGCCTCGGGACCGTCCGCCACGGCCATGGCGGCCGAGACCTCGGCCGCCCAGACGGGGAAGTCGACCTCGCACAGCTCCTCGACGACGGCCGCCCTGGACCGGAAGTACTCGTACACGGAGGAGCGCGCGAGCCCCGTGCGCTCGGCGAGCGCGGGGAAGGTCAGCGCCTCCGTCCCGCCCTCGGACAACAGGGACCGCGCCGCGTCCAGCAGGGCGGCTCGCTGCATCGACCGGTGCTCGGCCACGGAGGCCGCTCGAATCCTTGGCACGTCAACCACTGTACGGACGTGGCGCCACGGACGGGAACCACTCCGCCGACCCGGCCGCGGCGGCGTCCGCCGCGGCACTCCCGCCGCCGGGACGGCACGGCGGCACCGCCCCGCATCACGGCGCCGCTCGGCTCAGCGCCCGAAACCGGCCAGCTTGGCGCGCAGCTGGAGCACCGACTTGGTGTGGATCTGGCTCACCCTGCTCTCGGTCACCCCGAGCACATTGCCGATCTCCGCGAGCGTGAGTCCTTCGTAGTAGTACAGCGTGACCACGGTCTTCTCCCGGTCGGGCAAGGTGTTGATCGCCCGGGCCAGCAGTCTCCGCAGCTCCCGGTCCTCGGCCACCTCGACCGGATCGTCGGCGGCGGTGTCCTCCAGCGTGTCCATCAGGCTCAGCCGGTCGCCGCCCTCGCCGCCCACGTGCAGCAGCTCCTCCAGAGCGACCACGTTGGCCAGCGACAACTGGCTGAACACCGTGTGGAGTTCCTCCACTCCGATGCCCATCTCGGCGGCGACCTCGCCCTCCGAGGGGGTGCGCCGCAGCCGCGCCTCCAGCGTGGCGTAGGCACGCTCCACGTTGCGCGCCTTCTGCCGCACCGACCGCGGGATCCAGTCCAGCGCACGCAGTTCGTCGATCATGGCACCGCGGATGCGGGTGATCGCGTACGTCTCGAACTTGATCTCCCGTTCGATGTCGAACTTCTCGATCGCGTCGATCAGCCCGAACACCCCCGACGAGACGAAGTCGGCCTGCTCGACATTGGCCGGCAGCCCCACGCTGACACGGCCCGCCACGTACTTCACCAGCGGCGAGTAGTGCAGGATCAGCTGCTCCCGCAGTCGCTCGTCACCGGTCGACTTGTACGACCGCCACAGCTCGTCGAGCGTCGAGGGCGCGGGCGGGCGCACGCTGCCGCCGTCGCGGGCGGCTGGCGGGATCGCCGTCCGGTCGGACCCGGAGGTGTGCTGGGGCATTCGTCGCCTTGTGCCGTTCTGCCGTGGACTGGGATTGCCTGGGCGCCCTGTCGGCCTCATGCCGAGATCGCGTCACGTGCTTCGGATTCTTGTGAGCGTAGCGTGACTGGGCTGTCGCAGTGTGCGAAGGGTGGGCTGTCACCCGCACGCGAAACCTTTCCCCGGGACGTCTCCCGGAGTCACCACGGTCGCCCTGCGTGACCGTCGGGAGTCGCCAACTGCGAGGATTCCCAGGCGTGTCGGCGTTCCCCCGGACGGCCGAACACGCTCGGTCAGCATCTCTCCCGATCACCTCGGACGGGGGCCGTCGCCTGGCGTGTCAACTTCCAGCCGTCGCCATGTCGTTCGACGAATCCAAGTGCCCGGAGTTCGTACAGTCTCCCGACCGCGTCGTCCGGGCTGGTCGCAGCCCGCCGGGCGATCTCCTCGATCCCGGCCTGATCCCGCGCCGGCAGGGCGGCCAGGACACGTCCCGCACCCGGCTCCAGCAGATCGCGCGGCAGCACGGGGCCACGCCGCTCCGGGGCCAGCTCCCCCATGTCGCCCACCAGTTCGGCGACTTCCGCGGCGTCGGACACGAGGACCGCTTCCCCGCGCAGCAGTTCGTGCACCCCGGCCGACAGTCCGCTGGTGACGGGTCCCGGCACGCCCATCGTGAACCTGCCCAGCCGCTGTGCCGCGCGGGCGGTGACGAGCGCTCCGCTGCGGTAGGCCGCCTCGACGACCACGGTGCCCCGGGTGAGCGCCGCGATGACCCGGTTCCGGAGGATGAATCTGCTCGGCGTCGGGTGCTCTCCCGGTGGCAACTCGCCCACCACGAGCCCCTGTTCCGCGATCCTCGCGATCAGCTGGGCGTGTCCGCGCGGATAGGGCCGGTCGACGCCGCAGGCGAGCACCGCCACGGTGGCACCGCCCGCGCCGAGGGCGCCCCGGTGCGCGGCACCGTCGATGCCGTAGGCACCGCCGGACACCACCACCCAGCCCCGCTCCGCGAGCCCGGCGCCGAGGACGGCGGCCATGTGCGCGCCGTACTCCGTACAGGCACGGGCGCCGACGACGGCGACGGACCGCAGCGCCCACAGCCGCAGGCCGGCCCGCCCCCGCACCCACAGCCCGACGGGCCGGGAGTCCCCCAGGTCGTCGAGCTGCGCGGGCCATTCGGGTTCGCCGGGACAGACGAACCTCACCCCGGCGTCCCGGGCGAGGGCGAGGTCGCGCTCCGGGTCGGCCCGCGCCGCCCTGGCCCGCAGTCCCGCCCACCTTCCGTCGGTCATCCCCCGCGGCTGCCCCAGGTCCCCGTACAGCCACCGGACCGCTTCCGGGGCCCCGACCTCCCGGATCCAGCGCCCGCAGACCTCGTCACCCGGTTCGACGACCCGGGACAGCATGACGCGGGCTCCGCGCTCGGCGGCCGTCACGCCGGCGAGCCGATCGCCATCGGCACCCCGCGCGGGATGCCGGTACGCAGCTGGAGCGCCAGGGCGACGTCCCCGGCGTCGGGCCGGTCGTGTCCCGACAGGTCCGCGACCGTCCACGCGACCCGGAGCACCCGGTCCAGCCCCCGGGCCGTCAGCAGCCCGCGCTCCAGACCCCGCTCGGCCTCGTCCATCGCTCCCGCCCGCGCCTGCCAGCGGCCGCGCAGCTCGCGCCCCGGCACCTCGCTGTTGGTGCTCCAGGGGGTCCCCTTCAGGCGCTCGGCGGCCCGCTCACGGCCGGCGAGCACCCGGTCCGCGACCGTCCGCGTCGACTCACCGCGCGCGCCGCGCGCGGTGAGTTCGGCCCGGGTGACCGGCTCGACGTCCACCCGCAGGTCGACCCGGTCGAGCAGCGGTCCGGAGAGCCTCGCCTGATAGCGGCGGATGACGGAGGGCGGGCAATCGCAGAAGTCGTTCGTCGTGCTGAAGCGCCCGCAGGGGCAGGGGTTGGCGGCCAGCACCATCAGGAACTTGGCGGGGAACCGTACGACACCGGCGCTGCGCGCGATCACCACGTGCCCCGCCTCCAGCGGCTGCCGCAGGGCGTCCAGCACGAAGCCGCTGAACTCCGGCGCCTCGTCCAGGAAGAGCACGCCGCGATGCGACAGGGACACCGCGCCGGGCCGGGCGAGCCCCTTGCCGCCGCCGACGAGCGACTGCATGGTCGCGGAATGGTGGGGTGCGCAGTACGGCGCGACGTCCACCAGCGGTTTGCCGGGCGGCAGCAGGCCCGCGACGGAGTGGATCGCCGTCACCTCCAGGGATTCCTGGCGGGTGAGACGCGGCATGATCAGCGGCATCCGCTCGGCGAGCATCGTCTTGCCCGCGCCCGGCGGCCCCTGGAGGAAGACGTGGTGACCTCCGGCCGCCGCCACCTCCATCGCGGTGCGCGCCGAGAGCTGGCCGACGACGTCGCCGAGGTCGTGGCCCCGGTCGTGTTCCGGCGCGGAGACGCCGCACAGGCCGGTGGCCTCGCCCGTGCCGGGCAGGCGCAGGCCCGCCGACAGCGGGTCCGGGCGGCCCCGCTCGTCCGGATCCTCCTCGGGCACCGGTTCGTCCGCCAGCACCGCGATCAGCTGGCGCAGGCTGCGGACCCCGAGCACCGAGACGCCCGGCACGAGCGAGGCCTCGGCCGCCGCGCACTCCGGCACCACCACCTGTTCGTAACCGGCGTCCGCCGCGGCGAGGACCGCCGGCAGGATGCCCCGGACCGGCCGCACCCGGCCGTCGAGCCCCAGCTCCCCGATCATCACGATGTCGGCGAGCACACGCGGATCGATCCGCTCCGCGGCGCCGAGGACCGCCGACGCCACGGCGAGGTCGAAACCCGAACCGCCCTTGGGCACGGAGGCCGGGCTCAACCCCACCGTCAGCTTCTTCTGCGGCCAGGAGGCGCCGGAATTGACCACCGCCGCCCTGACCCGGTCCCGGCTCTCGGTCAGGCTCTTGTCGGGGAGGCCGACCAGCGTGAAGGCGGCGATGCCCGGCTCCAGGTCGGCCTGGACCTCGACGACGACGCCCTCCACGCCCACCAGGGCCACCGAGCACGTACGTGCGAATCCCATCAGGCCGCCCCCCGCGCGTGCTCGACCACGGGCGCGCCGCGTTCGGGGATCAGGACGCCGATCAGGTCGATGCGGACACCGCCGGGCGGGGCTCCACCGTGTTCCTGGAGCCAGCGTTCGGCCAGGCCGCGCAGTCGGCGCGCCTTGGCCGGTGTGACGGCCTCCATCGGATGCTGGAACGCGCCCGCCCTGCGGGTCTTGACCTCACAGACGACCAGCGCGTCGCCGTCCCGGGCGACGATGTCGATCTCGCCGGTCCGGTCACAGCGCCAGTTGCGGGCCAGAACCGTCATGCCGGCCCCGGCCAGCCGTCGTGCGGCCAGTTCCTCGCCGTAGGCGCCCAGTGCGTTGCGTGCCTCGGATGTCTTCATGTCGGCACCACCTCCGGCACCGACACTGAGGCCACACCGCTCAGCTGTTGGATCTTGGTGGACGAGCGGGTGACTGTGGAGAACTCCGTCACCCGTACGAGTCACCATCACGATCGCCGCCGACCCGGCGGGCACACGTGCACGGGCCGACCGGCCGACGGGAGGTCCCGGCCCGGGGACCTCCGCCCCCCTCCTCCGGCCCGTCGGCCTCCGGCCCGTCAGTCCCCGGCCCCTCGGCCCCCGGCCCGGCCGCCCGGGCCTCAGCCGCCCGGCAGCTCCAGATCGCTCTTGTTCAGCTCCTCGATGTTCACGTCCTTGAATGTAAGGACGCGCACCTGTTTCACAAAGCGGGCGGGCCGGTACATGTCCCACACCCAGGCATCCGCCATGGAGACCTCGAAGAACACCTCGCCCTGGACCGAGTGCACCTGCATCTCGTAGTCGTTGGTGAGATAGAAGCGCCGCTCGGTCTCGATCACATATTTGAACAGACCGACGACATCGCGATACTCCCGATAGAGCTTCAGCTCCATCTCGGTCTCGTACTTCTCGAGGTCCTCGGCGCTCATGGCATGTTCCCCTTCAGCCGTGCGTCCCCCTATTGTGCGTCAGCCCCGGGAGCCCCTAGACGATTTCCGTGTCGAGGACCTCGGGCGTGGCCGGGGGACCCTCGTCGAGCACCCTGCGCAGCAGCCCGGCGAGCTTGGTCGGATACACCGTCTCATGCGCCTCGGCCAGTTCCCGGCACGTCCACCAGCGCGCTCCGGCGACGCTGCGCCGCTCCAGCTCCGTCAGCCCCGTGGCCGCCGTCGCGGTCTGGGTGGTACGGGCCAGGAAGTACCACTCGTCCTGGTCCCAGCGCCTCCCGGCGAACGGGAACGAGCAGACCCGCCGCCACAGCACGGGGCCCAGGTCGACCTCGGTGATCCCGGTCTCCTCGACGAGTTCCCGCAAAGCCGCCTGTTCACGTGTCTCGTCGCCCTCCACTCCGCCGCCGGGCGTGAACCACCAGTCGTCGGAGGGATCGCCCGGCTCGTGGCCGTGCAACAGCAGGACACGGTCCTGCGGGTCGAGCAGCACGACCCGGGCGACCTTGCGCAGCCCGCCCCGGCCGGAGCCCTCGTCCGGGCCCGCCGCGTCAGCGGGCACCGGCGGACTCCGTGCGGGCGCGGGACCGCCCGGCCAGCTTGGCGACCGGCCCGTACGCCGCTCCGCCGAGCACCAGCACGGCGCCGGCGATCACCAGGGCGATCATCGTGGGCAGCGGACCGGGCTGGGACAGGGCACCGAGCGTCTTGAAGCCGTCGGGGCGGGCGAGCATGCCGTTCATGGGCCAGGCGACGGCTTCGACCCGGGCCTTGACGGCCCCGCGGGCCACGGTGCCCTGCGCCGCGTCCGTCAGGTGCGCGGTGGAGTCCAGGGAGCCCCGCCGCTCGTCGCCCAGCAGGAACAGCCGGCCCGCGGGGACCTTGACGGTCGGGAAGCCCGTGAGCTCGGCGAGGCTGCCCTTGGGCAGATACGATTCGTCGATCTGCTTGCCGTTGACGGTCAGCTTGCCGTCGGTGCAGCAGGCGACGGTGTCGCCGCCGACGGCGACCACGCGCTTGACCACGGACGAGCCCGTGACCCAGGTCTTGTCGTCGAAGACGACGACGTCACCGCGGCGGACCTCGCTCCCGTCGACGCGCTGCGCCAGCACCCGGTCACCGATCTTGATCGTCGGGGCCATCGAACTCGTGGGCACGGTGTACGGCCGGTAGACCAGCGCCGCCCAGACGAATCCGCCCAGGAACAGCACCAGACCCAGTGCGACGGCCAGCCCGGACAACCGCTGTCCGGTCCTGCTCCCCACCGGGGCCTTGCCTGTGCCGCCGCTGCGCGGGGCCGTACGTGTTGCGCTCTCGCCACCCATGGGCCCGCACCTTACCCGGGGGTACGGTCCGAGGTCAGCCCCCTCCGGATCACGATCGCCGGAGCGGACCGGATCCGGGTGCCCGTGCCGGGAACGAACGGGGCCGGCCGCCCCGGACGTGTCCGGAGGGGCCGGCCCCGAGGCCGTGTGACGGGCTCAGTCGTCCTTGGACGCCCTGCGCCTGCGGCGCACCAGCACGAGCGGCGCGGCCCCCAGGAGGGCCACGGCGCCCGGAGAGGTGACCGCGGCGGCCGCCTGGGCGCTCAGACCGGGCTGGTCGAAGGTGTCCGGGACCGGGAGGGTGCCCCAGCGGCTGATGGGCCAGGCCTTGACGATGGCACGGCCGACGACCTCGTTCACCGGCACCATGCCGTGGTGCTCGTCCGCCTGGTTGTAGCGCGAGTCCCGCGAGTTCTGGCGGTGGTCGCCCATCACCCAGATCATGCCCTTGGGGACCTTGACCTTGAACTGACCGCCGTCCTCGTCCTGGCTGCACGGGGTGTTCCCGGCGTACACGTACGACGACTCGTTCAGCGCCTTGCCATTGACCTTCAGCGGGCCGGTGCCGTTGCATTCGACGGTGTCACCGGCGACGCCGATGACCCGCTTGATGAGGTCCTTCTCCTCGGCGGACGGCATCAGGCCGATCCAGCTGAGCACCGTCTGCAGGGCGTTCGGGTTGGCCGTGGGCTCGCCCGCCAGCCAGTTGTCCGGGTCGTGGAAGACGACGACCTCGCCCCGCTCCGGCTCGGAGCCGAACCACGGGGTCAATTTGTCGACCAGGACACGGTCGCCCTGCTGGAGGGTGTTCTGCATCGAGTCCGAGGGAATCGAGAACGCCTGCACCAGGAAGGTCTTGATGATCAACGCGAGGACCAGAGCGATGCCGATCAGGATCGGCAGCTCCTTCCAGAAGGAGCGCTGCTTCTTGGGGGACTTCGGGTCCTGTCCGGAACGCCCGGTCGAGGCGTCACCGCCCTCGGAGCCGTCCCCGGAATCCGAGCCGGGGTCTACGGCCGGGGCAGCCGCATCCTCGGGCCTTTCCGGCTGCCCTTCGGGCCCTTCGTGCCCAGAGCGCGCGCCGACCGCCACATCCCCCACATCCACTCCTCACTCCGTGCCGCCGCCCGTGCCGTATTCGGCGCAGGCCCACCACTCCCATAACGAGCGGGAGTTCCGCAGGGCTCGGGAGCGGGATCAATCCGTCTGGATCCGCAGAGCCCACCCTATGCGACAGAGCTGGAGCGGAAGCCGACCCTCCGGGCGCGTCGGACACCGTCGAGAAGGTGTTCGGCTCCTGCAACCGGGTCCAGTGGCCGATGGGCCATCCGATGACCATCGCCCGGCCCACGACCGAGTCCTCGGAGACGGTTCCGCTGAACTTGTCGGTGCGGTGGTACCGGGAGTCCGCGGAGTTGCCCCGGTGGTCGCCCAGCACGAACAGCCGGCCCGCGGGCACCTTCACCTCGAAGGCGAAGTCCGACGGTTTGTCCCCGGCGTAGATGTACGGCTCGGTCAGGGGGGTGCCGTTCACGGTCACCCGGCCCTCGGCGTCACAGCACTTGACCGTGTCCCCGCCGAGACCGACGACCCGCTTGATCAGGTCCTTCTCGTTGTCGGAGGGCAGCAGACCGATGAAGGTCAGCCCCTCCTTGAACTGTTTGACGACCACGGGGTCGTTCTTCTTCTGGGTCTCCTCGGCGGTGAGCCAGCCTCCGGGGTCCTTGAAGACGACGACGTCACCGCGCTTGGGCTGGGAGCCGAACCAGGGGGTGAACTTGTCCACCAGGACGCGGTCGCCGATCTGGATCGTGTTCTCCATGGAGCCCGAGGGGATCACGAAGGCCTGGACGAGGAACGTCTTGAGGACCAGGGCTATCAGCACGGCGACACCGACGAGGAGGGGTATCTCCTTGACCGCCGAGCGGCGCCTGCGCCGCTTGATCTTGCGCGCGAGCTTTCGGCGCTCGACCCGGCTGGGCCGGGCCGCGCCTCCCGCGGCGCGCCGGGACCCGGTGGGCAGCAGGTTGTCGGCGGCGCTGGCGGAGACCCCGCGCGCGCGTCCGCGGTTACCCATGGGCACCCCCGGTGGCCGGCACACCCGCGTACGCGCCGGAACGCGTCAGCCGGGTCCAGTGGCCCACGGGCCAGGCGATCCAGTCGGCCCTGCCGATGACGTCGCCGACGGGGACCATGCCGCCGCCGGGCGAACCCAGGTGGTCACGGGAGTCGCGGGAGCGGCTGCGGTGGTCCCCCAGGAGGAACAGGGACCGCTCGGGCACGACGATGTCGAAGGGCACCTCGGAAGGGCTGTCGCCCTGATAGAGAAATGTCGACTCGTCGACCGATCGGCCGTTCACTTCGAGTCTCCCCTCCTTGTCGCAGCAGACCACGTGGTCTCCCTCTACCCCGACGACGCGTTTGACGTAGTCCGCGTTCCCGAAATAACCGGTGCCGTCGAAGACGACGACATCGCCCCGCTGCGGCTCGGAACCGAAACGGTACGCCAACTTGTTTACGAGAACGCGGTCCCCGATCCTCAATCCGGACTCCATGGAGCCGCTGGGAATTTCGAACGGCTGCATCACGAAGCGGCTGACCAGCAGCAGAAAAACCAGACAGACCAGCACCGTCAGGGTGATCCGGCCCCCGGGGAGCCAGTCGGCGACCTTGCCGGGGAACGCAGAACGCGACCGTTCCTCCGGCCCCGCTGTGTCCGAGATCTCCTCGGAAGCGGAAGGGCGGGAGGAGCGGTCGCGCTCCACGGGCTGTGCTTCGGTGTCCATCGGGGCCAGATGCTATCCGGCCTGTCCGAGACACCTTCTTACCGGCTCGGTCACCGACGGGTGACCGCGACGGCGCGAGCTCAGTTGTCGCGCTTCTCCTTGATCTTCGCGGCCTTGCCGCGCAGCTCACGGAGGTAGTACAGCTTGGCGCGACGGACGTCACCACGGGTGACGAGCTCGATCTTCTCGACGATCGGGGTGTGCACCGGGAAGGTGCGCTCGACGCCGACGGAGAACGAGACCTTGCGGACCGTGAAGGTCTCGCGGACACCGGAGCCCTGGCGGCGGATGACTACGCCCTTGAACTGCTGCACACGGGAGCGGTTGCCCTCGATGACGCGGACGTGGACGTTGACGGTGTCACCCGGGCGGAAGGCCGGGATGTCGGTGCGCAGCGAGGCGCCGTCGACGGAGTCGAGCAGGTGCGACATTTTGTCTGCTTTCTTCGCTGATGCCACAGGTCATCAACGGGAGAGAGGTTCGAAGAGGATGCTGTCTCGTCGGGACGGGCGTCGTGTCCCCCTGTGGCAGGGGCGCACGCCGGACGACGTAGAGCAGCGGCCTATTCTTCCACGGCCTCGGGTCTGCACCAAAATCGGCCGTCGGGGGCCGGTCGCCAGCCCAGGATCGAGAGCATCTCGCGGTCCTTCTTGTCGAAGGCGGAGGCGTCACAGCGTTCGATGAGGTCGGGCCGGTTCGCCGCCGTACGGCGCAGGGCCTCGTCGCGGCGCCAGCGGGCGATCTTCCCGTGGTGGCCGCTGACCAGCACGTCGGGGATCTCGCGGCCGCGCCACCGCGGGGGCTTGGTGTACACCGGGCCCTCCAGGAGGTTGGCCATGGCTCCGGGGGCGAACGAGTCGTCCCGGTGGGACTCGGCGTTGCCGAGGACTCCCGGCAGCAGCCTGGCCACGGCCTCGGTGACGACGAGGACGGCCGCCTCGCCGCCGGCGAGGACGTAGTCGCCGATGGACACCTCGTAGACGGGCATCCTGGTGGCGTACTCGTCGATGACACGGCGGTCGATGCCCTCGTAGCGCGCGGGCGTGAAGACCAGCCAGGGGCGTTCGGAGAGCTCGACGGCGAGTTCCTGGGTGAACGGGCGTCCACTGGGGGTGGGGACCACCAGGACGGGCCCGTGGGCGCCCGACTCGTACCCGTCCGCCAGGGCGGAGTCCAGGGCCTCGCCCCAGGGCTCGGTCTTCATGACCATGCCGGGGCCGCCACCGTAGGGCGTGTCGTCGACCGTGTTGTGGCGGTCGTACGTCCAGTCCCGCAGATCGTGCACGTGCACGTTCAGCTGCCCGCGCGCGCGGGCCTTGCCGACGAGCGAGACGTTCAGGGGCTCCAGGTACTCGGGGAAGATCGTGACCACGTCGAGCCGCATCAGGCACCGGTCCCCGGGGTGTCCTCGCCGTCCTCGGCGGAGCCGTCCTCCGCGTCCCGGGCGGAGGCGACCTCCGCCCGGTCGTCGATCAGTCCGGGCGGCGGGTCGATGACGGCCCGCTGCTCCTCCAGGTCGATCTCGACGACGATCTCCTCCACGAACGGGATCATCACCTCGGTCCCGTCCGGGCGCTCCACCACGAACAGGTCCTGCGAGGGCAGGTGCGAGATCTCCGTGACGCGTCCGACCTCGACGCCCTCCGTGGTGACCACGTCCAGGTCCATCAGCTGGTGGTCGTAGTACTCGTCCGGGTCCTCCGGCGTCTCGTCCGGGTCGACCTCGGCGATCAGCAGGGTGTTGCGCAGGGCCTCGGCGGCGTTGCGGTCCCGCACGCCCGCGAAGCGCAGCAGGAGACGGCCGCTGTGGACACGGCCCGTCTCGACGGTCAGTGGTCCGGCGGAGGCCGGATCGGTGAGCAGGACGGCACCGGGGCCGAGCCGGAGTTCCGGCTCGTCGGTGCGGACCTCCACGGTGACCTCGCCCTTGATGCCGTGGGCACGGCCGACGCGAGCGACTACCAGCTGCACTGTGCTTGATCTCCTGTCGTGTGCCGACGGCGATGCTTCTCGGACGACCGCGGGGCGCGGCCGTCAGGGGGCGTGGGGCCCGCGCGGTCCGGGCCGCGCGGACGGCTTCACAGACGACTACGGGCCGGGGACGGCTCGTAAGCCCTCCCCGGCCCGAGCCGGTGTGCCTGCTACGTCAGCGGACGTGGTCCACGTCGACGAGGTCGACGCGGACACCGCGGCCGCCGATGGCGCCCACGACGGTGCGCAGAGCGCGCGCGGTGCGGCCGTTGCGGCCGATCACCTTGCCGAGGTCGTCGGGGTGGACCCGGACCTCGAGAACGCGCCCGCGGCGCAGGTTGCGCGAGGCGACCTGCACATCGTCGGGGTTGTCGACGATGCCCTTCACGAGGTGCTCGAGAGCCTCCTCGAGCATGCTCAGGCCTCGGTCGACTCGGACTCGGCCGCGGCCTCGTCCTTCTTCTCAGCCTTCTTCTTCTGGGTGATGGCCTCACCCTTGCCCGTGTCCTCGCCGCCGAGGGCGTCGAAGGACGGGCGCGCGGCCTTCGGCTCGGCGACGAGCAGCGGAGCCGGGGCCGGCAGGCCCTTGAACTTCTGCCAGTCACCGGTCAGCTTCAGGATGGCGAGCACGGGCTCGGTCGGCTGCGCGCCGACACCCAGCCAGTACTGCGCACGGTCCGAGTCGACCTCGATGCGCGAGGGGTTCTGCACCGGGTGGTACAGGCCGATCTCCTCGATGGCCCGGCCGTCACGGCGGGTACGGGAGTCGGCGACGACGATGCGGTAGTGAGGCGAACGGATCTTGCCCAGACGCTTCAGCTTGATCTTGACTGCCACGGAAGTGGTGTCTCCTGGTCTTGACGGGGTTGGGCACGCAGAGATGGCCGCGTGGGGTTGCGGTACCCGAGTGCCCGATGGACGCGTCAGCCGGAGGAGAGAGGGGTCCTATGCGGCTGTCGAGTACAGCTAGCCATTCTGCCACATCCTGCGGTCCGCCCGGACCGAGGGTGCCCGAGCCCCGACCGGACGGGCGCACGCCTGACGGGCACCCGGCGTTCCGGGTGCCCGTCGGGCAGAGGGCGGCGCGGACCGGCCGGCGGGACGCCGGAGAGGTGCCGCCCGCGCGCACTCGTGCCTCCTGAATTCCCCCACCCGCTCCGGTGCGGTGGGGGAGGCACGACTGCTCACGGGCCGCGCGGACTCGTCCGGCATCCACGAGACGCCGGTGGAGCGCGCCTCAGCCGGCCGCCGCCCCGACCACCTCCGGGATCCGGAAGGGCTTGCCGCACCCTCCGCACACGATCGGCGCCTGCGCGAGGACGGACGGGACCACGCGCACGTTGCGCCCGCAGTCGCAGACGGCCTTGACGCGGACACCTCCCCCGGAGGAGCCGTGGCGGGCGGCCGGGCCGCGGAACGAACGGGCGGTGTCCGCGGACGTGGCGGCCGTGTGGGCCTTCAGCGCGCGCTGGAGCCGCTCGATGGTCGGGCGGTAGCGGCGCTTCGCCTCGGGGTTGAGCGTGACCAGGGAGAAGCCGCTGCTGGGATGCGGCTCCTCGGGATGGTCGAGGCCCAGTTCCTCGGCGATCGCCAGGAATCTGCGGTTGTGATAACGGCCGGCGCGCGAGGTGTCGCGGACTCCTCGGGCGGCGGCGATGCCGTGGACTGCTTCGTGAAGCAGTCGTTCGAAGGAGAGCTCGTGTCCGCAGGCGGACGACGATTCCCCGATCAGGGACTCTGGCGCGGCAAGATCGGGCAGTTCGGGGTGGTGCCGCTGAATGTCGGCCCACGCGCCTGCCAGCTCTGCGGCGAGAACAGGTGGTGTCGTGCTCACGTAATGACAACGAGCGGGAGTGCCTCCGTGTTCCTATTACGGGGCATCCCAAATAATTTGCACGTACCCGTCAGTTGTCACTGATGCGTCCCGACGAGGGCGGGTGCGCTGATCTGCGGAGAAGCATCGCAGCTCGTACCAAGGCGGTACGTAGGCACACGTACGCCCCGGCGCGTAGACGACATCCGCACACCGGGACACCTGGGGCCGGCGGATGCGCAAGAGGTGTTTCGGCCGCCCTGCGCTCCCGCTCAGTAGGCGCGGGCGACGACGGCGACGTTACCGGGTGCGTCGTCGGCGTCGGGCACCGACCCGTCCTCGGCGACCAGACACCGTACGGTCACCGCGTGCTCGGCGAGCCTGGCCTCGCCCTCTTCGCCGAGGTCGGCCCAGGGGATGCGCGCCCAGCCGCCCGCCACGGCGGCCTCCACCGCCGCGCCGACGGTCGACACGTCCGACGTACGGGACTCGCGGCGCTCGCGGGACTGCCTCAGGAGCAGCGCCTGGTCCTCCTCGAGGACGGCGGGGAGCAGCGCCGCCGGCGCGTCGAGGGCCACCGGCTCCTTGCTCCCGGGAATGCGGCGGACCAGCGTCGCCGTGCCGTTCTCCAGGTCGCGGGGGCCGATCTCGACCCGTACGGGGACGCCCTTGAGCTCCCAGTCGACGGCGCGGCGCCCGAACGGGGTGTCCGTACGGTCGTCGACCTGGACCCGCACACCGGCCGCCGTCAGCCGGTCGCCGATCTCGCGGACCTTGGCCAGAACCGCCTCGTCCCCCTTGATCGCGAGGACGACGGCCTGTACGGGGGCGAGCCGGGGCGGGACCCGCAACCCGCTGTCATCGCCGTGCGACATGATCAGGCCACCCACCATGCGGGTCGAGGCTCCCCAGGAGGTCTGCCAGACGAGTTCCTGCCGCCCCTCCTTCGACAGGTACCGCGTGCCGAACGCCCTTGCGAAGTTCTGCCCGAGCTCGTGACTGGTGCCCAGCTGGAGCGCCTTGCCGTCGCCCATCATCCCTTCGAGGGTGAGGGTGTTGACGGCACCGGCGAACCGCTCGCTCGCCGTCTTCCGGCCAAGGACGACATCGATGCCGAGGACGTTCACCATGAAGTCGGCGTACACCTCCTCGTGGATGTGCGCGGCGTAGTCCCGGGCGTCCTCGTAGGTGGCGTGCGCGGTGTGGCCCTCCTGCCAGAGGAATTCGGTCGTCCTCAGGAACACCCGCGGGCGCATCTCCCAACGGACCACGTTCGCCCACTGGTTGATCAGCAGCGGCAGATCGCGGTAGCTCTGCACCCACTTGGAGAAGTACTCGTTGACGATCGTCTCGGAGGTGGGGCGGACGACGACCGGCTCCTCCAGCTCCTTGCCCCCGCCGTGCGTGACGACGGCGAGTTCGGGGGCGAAGCCCTCGACGTGCTCCGCCTCCCGGGTCAGGTACGACTGCGGGATGAACAGCGGGAAGTACGCGTTCCGGGCACCCGCCTCCTTGATGCGGGCGTCCATCTCCTGCTGCATCCGCTCCCACAGCCCGTACCCGTACGGACGGATGACCATGGTGCCGCGCACCGGCCCGTTGTCGGCGAGCTCGGCCTTGTTGATCAAGTCCTGGTACCAGCGCGGGAAGTCGTCCGCCCGGGGCGTGAGAACGGATGCCTTTGCCATGCGGGTGATGCTACGGGGCCACGTTGCCGGTATGTGAATTCTTGTGCCTTTCGCGGCCTGGGCGCAAACGGGCCCTCGAGACCCCTGGACGGCACGTCGAGGGCGGAGTTACCTGACATACGGGGGGAGTGCGGGCCTCGCGCACGGGGGCGGAGGAAGGGGGCCCGGCGGCAACTCTCGGCGGATTGGGGCACTTTCTATGACACCTACGCTCGTGCGGCAGCACCTTCCTCATGCGGGCCCACCGCCCCGCGCGGACCGGGGCGCACGCGCGCGTGACTGGGCCGAGATCCAGGAGCGGATGCTGGTGCCGCTCTACGAGGCCGTCTACGAGCGGCTCGAAGTGGGCGGCGGGACGCGGCTGCTCGGGCTCGGCTGCGGATCCGGGCTCGCCCTGCTGATGGCGGCCTCCCGCGGCGCCGCGGTCACGGGTGTCGACCCCTCGTCACCCGAACGGCTGACCCTCGCGCGGGAACGTCTGCTGCCGCGGGAAGGGGACACCGGCCCGCGCGCCGAGGCCCGGATCGTGGCCGGGTCCCCCGGGGACACGGTGGCCGCGGGAGACCCGGCCTACACCCTGGTGACCGCGTTCGAGCCGATCGGGTGCGTGGCCGGCGACTCCGAGGGGCTGGGTTCGCTGCTCGCGCAGGCGGCACCGCTCGCCCGCCGGGGAGCGGCCGTGGTGCTGGTCGGATGGGGGCCGCCGGAGCGGTGCGCCACCTCGGCCGTGCTGCGGGTGGCCACCAAGCTGGCCGACCCCCTGCGCGGTGCGGCGAGCTGGCGTGCAGCCTGCCGGGACGACCTGGAGGAGGTCGCCCAGCGGGCCGGGCTGCGGCCGGACGGCTCGGGCCGGGTGGCCTGCCCGTTCGGCTACGCCGATGTGGACAGCGCCGTGCGCGGGCTGCTCTCCACGGGCCTGTTCGACGCCGCGGTCGAGGCAACCGACCAGGACCAGGTCGACAAGGAGGTGGCCGAGGCGCTGCATCCGCATCTGCGGCGGGACGGGACCGTCTGGATGCCGAACGTGTTCCGGTATCTGATCGCCCGGACGCCCTGAGGCCGGTCCCGTACGCCCTGGGATCGGTGGGTCGGGGCCGTGCCGGTGCATCAGCCCGTCGCCGTCGGGTGAGGCGTGAGCGTCGGTGGCGACGGGCATCGATGTACCGGCACGGCCCCTCACGCCGGGTCCCGGCTGCGGGTGTGTCGTGGTGACGGGTAGCGGGGTGCCGGCACGGCCCCTTCCGCCGGATCCCGGCCGCGGGTGCGTCGTGGTGGCGGGTAGCGGGGTGCCGGCACGGCCCCTTCCGCCGGATCCCGGCCGCGGGGGTGCGGTGGCTCGGGTGCGGTCCGGGCGCCGGGGTCACGCCTCCTTGGCCATCCGGGTCACCCCGGCGATCCGGTACGCCTCGGCCTCCTCCAGCGTCTCGTTCGCGAGGAGCGCCTCCGCGAGGGCGTCCAGTTGCCCTCTGTGGTCACGGAGCTTCTGGCATGCCTCCTCGTAGCACTCGTCGACGATGCGGCGCATCTCGTGGTCGATCGAGTCGAGGGTGCCCGGGGCGGCCGCGAGGCCGTAGGCCTGCTGGGCGTCGTTGGGCAGTGCGGACAGCCGGCCGACGCGTTCGCTCATGCCCCAGCGGGCCACCATGCCGCGGGCGAGGTTCGTGACCTGCTCCAGGTCGTTCTCCGAGCCCGTGGTGATGACGTCGTAGACGACGTGCTCGGCGGCCATGCCGCCGAGGGCGCCGATGATCCGGCCGCGCAGATACGCCTCGGTGTACGCGTACCGGTCCGCGTCCGGCGTCGAGAGGGTGACGCCGAGGGCACGGCCGCGCGGGACGATGGTGATCTTGCGGACCGGGTCGGCCCCGGGACGCAGCATGCCCAGGAGGGCGTGACCGCTCTCGTGGTACGCGGTGCGGCGGCGCTCCTCGTAGGGCATGACCAGGGAGCGTTCGGCGCCGAGCTGGACCTTTTCGAGCGCTTCGGAGAGGTCGCCCTGGGTCACCTCGGCCTGCTTGCGCTTGACGGCGAGGAGCGCCGCCTCGTTGGCGAGGTTGGCGAGGTCGGCGCCCGTCATGCCCGGGGTCGTCCGGGCCACCTGGGTCAGGTCCACGTCGGGGGCGAGCGGGATCTCGCGGGTGTGGATCTCCAGGATCGCCTTCCGGCCGCCGCGGTCGGGGGGCGAGACGTTGACGACGCGGTCGAAGCGGCCGGGGCGGGTGAGCGCCGGGTCCAGGATGTCCGCGCGGTTGGTGGCGGCGATGACGATGACGCCCTCCGAACCGGAGAAGCCGTCCATCTCGGTGAGGATCTGGTTGAGCGTCTGCTCCCTCTCGTCGTGGCCGCCCATCGCGGAGCCGCCCGAGCGTGACCGTCCGATGGTGTCGATCTCGTCGATGAAGATGATGGACGGGGCCACCTTGCGCGCCTCGGCGAACAGTTCGCGCACGCGCGAGGCGCCGACGCCCACGATCATCTCGATGAACTCGGAGGCGGAGGCCGAGAAGAACGGGACGCCCGCCTCGCCCGCGACCGCCCGGGCGAGCAGGGTCTTTCCGGTGCCGGGCGGGCCCGCGAGCAGCACGCCGCGCGGCATCTTCGCGCCCATCCTGCGGTAGGCGTCAGGGTTCTTGAGGAAGTCCACGACGTCGTCGACCTCGCCGGCCACCTCGTCGATGCCCGCCACGTCCGCGAACGTCGTGCGCTTGCCGCCGGGCACGAGTTCGACCGGCTTCGGCGGTGTCTTGCGGCCGAGCATGCCGCCCGCGCCGCCCATGCCGGAGCCCATTCGGCGGGCGATGAAGATCCACAGGACGACGAGCAGGATCATCGGGGCGAGCGAGATCAGCAGGTTGAACAGGAAGCTGCGCTCCTGGACCACCGGCGAGGCGGTCACCGTGACGTCGTGCTTCTGGAGGTTGTCCCAGAGCTTGTCGTCCGCGAAGACCGGGCGCTGGGTCTTGAACTTGGTGTACTTCCCGTCGCCGTCGGGCTTCTCCTGGGAGTTCTTGAGCTGCCCCTGGATCGCGTCGCCCTTGGCGTAGATCTTGGTGACGTTGCCGTCGTCGACCTGCCGGCTGAACTCCGTGTACGAGATCGTCGGCTCGTTGCCCTTGTTGTAGAAGGACAGCACCAGGTTGGCGATCAGGAACACGATGAGCGCGGCCAGCGCCAGGCTCCACCAGCCGCCGGGCAGCTTCCGCCGGCCGCCCGACGGCGGTGTCGGCTCGGGCGGGGTGCCCTCGGTGCGCCAAGGCTGGTCCGGTGCCTTGCGGGGCGGCACGGGATTGCTCATAAAGGGACGTTACGACAGATGGCGGACAGCGGCACCCGCGGTTCACGTCGCTGGGGGCGCCCCTCGCGGTGAGGAGCGCCCCCAGCGGGCGTCACGACGGCGCTCCCGTACGGGAGGGAGGCCGTTCCCGGGCGTCAGCCCATGAACTTCTTGAACTCGTCCGGCAGCTCGAAGTTGTCCTGGGCGTTCTGCTGCGGGAGGCCGAAGGCGTTGCCGCCCTGCGCGCCCGCCTCGCGGCGAGCGGCCTCCTCTTCCTCCTGCTGCCTGCGCTTCATCGGGTTGCCGGAGCGCTGCTTGCCCTTGGCCTGCTTCGGCTTCTTCTTGGTGCGGCCGGGGCCGCCACCCATGCCCGGCATCCCCGGCATGCCGGGCATCCCGCCGCCCTGGGCCATGCGGGACATCATCTTGCGGGCCTCGAAGAAGCGCTCGACCAGGCCCTTGACGGCGCTGACCTCGACGCCGGAGCCCTTGGCGATACGGGCGCGGCGCGAGCCGTTGATGATCGTCGGGTCCTGGCGCTCGCTCGGGGTCATCGACTTGATGATCGCGCCGACGCGGTCGACGTCCCGCTCGTCCAGGTTGTTGATCTGGTCCTTGATCTGGCCCATGCCCGGGAGCATGCCGAGCAGCTTGCTGATGCTGCCCATCTTCCGGACCTGCTCCATCTGGGCCAGGAAGTCGTCCAGGGTGAAGTCCTGGCCCTTCTTGGACGCCAGCTTGGAGGCCATCTTCTCGGCCTCTTCCTGGCTGAACGTCTTCTCCGCCTGCTCGATCAGGGTGAGGAGGTCACCCATGTCGAGGATGCGGGAGGCCATCCGGTCCGGGTGGAAGGCGTCGAAGTCGTCGAGCTTCTCGCCGTTCGAGGCGAACATGATCGGCTTGCCGGTGATCTGCCGGATCGACAGGGCGGCGCCACCGCGGGCGTCACCGTCGAGCTTGGAGAGCACCACGCCGTCGAAGCCGACGCCGTCGCGGAAGGCCTCGGCGGTGTTGACCGCGTCCTGGCCGATCATCGCGTCGACGACGAAGAGGATCTCGTCGGGGCTGACGGCGTCGCGGATGTCCGCGGCCTGCTGCATCAGCTCCTGGTCGATGCCGAGGCGGCCGGCGGTGTCCACGATCACGATGTCGTGGACCTTGGCCTTGGCGAACTCGATGGAGTCCTGGGCGACCTTGACCGGGTCGCCGACGCCGTTGCCCGGCTCGGGGGCGTAGACGGCGACGCCCGCGCGCTCGGCGACGACGCTGAGCTGGTTCACCGCGTTGGGGCGCTGGAGGTCGGCGGCGACCAGGATCGGGGAGTGGCCCTGGTCCTTGAGCCACTTGCCGAGCTTTCCGGCGAGCGTGGTCTTGCCCGCGCCCTGGAGGCCCGCGAGCATGATCACGGTGGGCGGGTTCTTGGCGAACCGCAGTCGGCGGGTCTCGCCGCCGAGGATCGTGACGAGTTCGTCGTTGACGATCTTCAGGACCTGCTGGGCGGGGTTGAGGGCCCGGGAGACCTCGCTCCCCATCGCCCGCTCCTTGACGTTCTTGATGAACGTGCGGACGACCGGCAGGGCGACGTCGGCTTCGAGGAGCGCGATGCGGATCTCGCGGGCCGTGGCGTCGATGTCCGCCTCACTGAGGCGCCCCTTGCCGCGGAGGTTTTTGAACGTCGCGCTGAGGCGGTCGGAGAGGGTATCGAACACGGTGGCTTCGGTCCTCGGAGTCGGGGTCGTTTCGGGCTGCCCTCCAGGGTATCCGCCCCCGCAAGCGATTCGTCCCCGCACACCGCATTCGGTGCCCGTGGACAGGCCCTCGACGACGGGGAACGGGGCCGCGGAGCCTCCCGGAGGACCCTCCGGTAACCCGGACGGCCCTCCGGGTTACCGAGATCACACCCGGCGCGCGCCGGCCGGGGAACGAAGGACACCGGGCCGCGGGACGGACCGAGGGCGGAGGACGGAACGCGGCGGGCAAAGGACGGCAGGCGGCAGGCGGCAGGCGGCAGGCGGCAGGCGGCAGGTGAAGGACGGCGGGCCGCGCTCAGGACCTGAGCGCCTCCTCCAGGGTCCGCGCCACCGAGGCCGCCTCCTCCCCCGGCAGGGGTTCGCCCTTCGGGCCCGTCACGTAGAAGGCGTCCACGGCGTTCGCGCCGAGCGTGGAGACGTGCATGCTCCGCACCCGCACCCGCGCCTCCTCCAGGGCCCGTCCGATGCGGTGCAGCAGGCCCGGGGCGTCGTGGGCGCGGACCTCGATGACCGTGGCCAGGCGGGAGGCCGCGGGCGCGACGGTCACCCGCGCCGGGGGCGCGACGACGCCCCGGCGGCGCGGGTAGGCGGCGTCGCGCTCGGCGAGGCGCGCGGCGATGTCGAGGGAGCCGTCGAGGGCGCGGACGAGGTCGGCGCGCAGCCGGGCGGCCTGCGGCAGCGATCCGTACTCGGCGGCGACGCGCCAGTTGAGGAGCAGGACGGAGCCCTCGACGCCGTCGGGCAGGTCCAGGGCGCGCAGTTCTGCGGTGCGGACGGTGAGCCGGTGCATGGCGAGGACGCCCGCCACGGAGGGGAGCACCCCGGGCTGGTCGGGGACGGCGATGAGGAGTTCCACGCCGAGCGGCTCCGGGTCCTCCGGGTCGGTGTCGGACGCGCTCTCGGTGTCGGAGTCGGTGGTGACGGGCTCCGTCTGCGCGCGCAGGGCGAGGACGGGCCCGCCGGTGCGGAACGCCTCGATCGCGAGGCGCTCCATCTCGGCGGTGGGCGCCGCGGGCTCGGGTTCCTCGGACGCGTCCCCGGAGAGGACGGCGGCGACGCGTTTGACCAGGTCGGCGACGAGGGAGCCGCGCCAGGAGGACCAGGCGGCGGGCCCGGTGGCGAGCGCGTCCGCCTCGGTGAGCGCGTGCAGCAGTTCCAGGGTGCCCTGGGAGCCGACGGCCTCGGCGACCGAGCGGACGGTGGCCGGGTCCTCCAGGTCGCGCCGGGTCGCGGTGTCGACGAGCAGCAGGTGGTGGCGCACGAGGGTGGCGAGCACCGCGACGTCCGCGCGGTCGAAGCCGATGCGGGTGGCCACGTCACGGGCGATGATCTCGCCCGCCACGGAGTGGTCGCCGGGCCAGCCCTTGCCGATGTCGTGCAGCAGGGCGGCGACGAGCAGGAGGTCGGGGCGGCCGACGCGGCGGGTCAGTTCGGAGGCGCGGACGGCCGTCTCGATGAGGTGCCGGTCGACGGTCCAGATGTGGACGGCGTTGCGCTGGGGTCGGCAGCGCACCCGCTCCCAGTCGGGCAGCAGCCGGGTGATCAGTCCCTCCGCCTCCAGTGCCTCCCAGACCTCGACGGTCGGGCGGCCGGAGCCGAGGAGCGTGACGAGCTGTTCGCGGGCCTCGGCCGGCCAGGGGGTCGGGAGGGGGCGCGCGGCGGCGGCCATGCGCCGTACGGCGTGCAGGGAGAGCGGGAGGTCCGCCTGCGCGGCGGCGGCAGCGGCGCGCAGCGGGAGCACGGGGTCGCGTTCGGGCCGGGCGGCGCGGGCGAGCACGACCTCGCCGTCCTGCTCGACCACGCCCTCGGCGAGCGGGGAGCGTTCGGCGACGGGTTTGCCGCCACCCAGCATGGCGCGCAGCCGCGGGCGGACCGCGCGTGAGCGCAGGACGCGTCCGACCTCGCGCCAGGTGACGTCGGAGGCGTACGAGACGACGCGCGCGGCCTCGTACACCTGGCGCAGCAGGGTGTCGGCGTCCAGCAGGCCGAGTCCGGCGGCGACCTGGTCCTGTTCCTGGAGGGCGAGGCGGTCGGTGGCGCGGCCGGTGGCGAGGTGCAGGGCGTCGCGGACGTCCAGGAGCCTGCGGCGGGCGTCGGCGAGGCCTTCGCGGGGCGCGTCGGCGAGCCAGGAGGCGGCCACGGCGCGCAGGGCGACGGCGTCACGCAGTCCGCCGCGCGCCTCCTTCAGGTCGGGTTCGAGGAGGTACTGGAGTTCGCCCTGGCGTTCGGCGCGCTCGGCGCACAGTTCCTGGAGTTCGGGCAGTCGCTTGGGCGCCTGGTTGCGCCAGTCGGCGAGGACGGCGGTGCGCAGTCCGGCGGTGAGGCCGAGGTCGCCGGCGATGTGCCGGGCGTCGAGGAGGCCGAGCTGGACCTTGAGGTCCTCGGCGGCGGTCCTGCGGGCCTCGGCCGGGGTGCGGACCGAGTGGTCGAGGTCGAGACCCAGGTCCCACACCGGGTACCAGAGGCGGTCGGCGAGGGCGGCGACGGCGCCGGAGTCGGAGCCGTCGTGCAGCAGGAGCAGGTCGAGATCGCTGCGGGGGGAGAGCTCGCCGCGGCCGTAGCCGCCGACGGCGACGAGGGACACCCCGCGCAGGCCCTGGGATCCGGCGGTGAACAGGCCGGTCAGCCAGTCGTCCGTCAGTTCCGCGAGGGCGGTACGGCGCGGCGGCCCGGACCGCGCCTCCTCCTGGAGGAGGCGCAGCCGGGCCGCCGCGTAGCCGCTGGGTCCCGAGTCCTCTGCTTCCACTCGCGTGTCCGTGCTCGTCACCCAGCGACTCCTGTCTTTCCTGTTCGTACGGGCCGGTCCCGTCAGAGAGCGTCGGGGCCGCGCTCGCCGGTACGGACCCGGACGGCCGTGTCGACCGGGACGGACCACACCTTGCCGTCACCGATCTTGCCGGTGCGGGCCGCCTTCACGACGACGTCGACGAGCTGTTCGGCGTCGTCGTCCTCGACCAGCACCTCGATGCGGATCTTGGGAACGAGGTCGACCGTGTACTCGGCGCCGCGGTACACCTCGGTGTGTCCCCGCTGCCGACCGTAGCCGCTCGCCTCGGTGACCGTCAGTCCGTGGACCCCGAAGGCCTGCAACGCCTCTTTGATCTCGTCGAGCCGGTGGGGCTTCACGACGGCGGTGATGAGCTTCATGCGTCCACCTTCTTGGCGTCCGTGTCGGCCGGGGCGGGCACGGCGGTCCGGGCGGCGCCGCCACCGGCGCCGCTGAAGTCGTATGCGGTCTCGGCGTGCTCGGCCTGGTCGATGCCGGTGATCTCCTCGTCCTCGGTGACCCGCATGCCGATGGTCCGGTCGATGAGGAAGGCGAGGACCGCGGAGACGACCAGGGAGTAGCCGAGGACGGCGAAGACGCCGGCGCACTGCTTCCAGAACTGGGTCAGGCCGCCGCCGTAGAAGAGGCCCTCGACCGTGGACTGGCCCTTGCCGCTGGCGAAGAGGCCGATCAGCAGGGAGCCGATGACACCGCCGACGAGGTGGACGCCGACGACGTCGAGGGAGTCGTCGTAGCCGAACTTGTACTTCAGGCCGACGGCCATGGCGCACAGGACACCGGCGATGGCGCCGACCGCGATGGCGCCGAGCGGGGAGACCGCGCCGCCGGACGGGGTGATGGCGACCAGACCGGCGACCGCGCCGGAGGCGGCGCCCAGCGTGGTGAACGCGCCGTGGCGGATCTTCTCGTAGAGGAGCCAGGCCAGCATGGCGGCGGCGGTGGCGATCTGGGTGTTGACGAACATCAGCGCGCCGACGCCGTCGTCGTTGCCCAGCCACGAGCCGGCGTTGAATCCGAACCAGCCGAACCACAGCAGACCGGAGCCGAGCATGACCAGCGGGAGGCTGTGCGGGCGCATCGGGTCCTTCTTGAAGCCGACGCGCTTGCCGATGACCAGGATCACGCCGAGCGCCGCGGCGCCCGCGTTGATGTGGACCGCCGTACCACCGGCGAAGTCGATCACACCGAGCTCGAAGGCCCAGCCGCCGGTGCCCCACACCCAGTGGGCGACCGGGAAGTAGACGACCGTGGCCCACAGCGTGATGAACAGCGACCACGCCGTGAACTTCACCCGGTCCGCGAGGGCGCCGCTTATCAGCGCGGGGGTGATGATCGCGAACATCAGCTGGAAGACCATGAAGACGAACACCGGGATGGTGTAGCCGTCCCAGAGCTCGGTCAGGCCGATGTCGCTGAGGCCGACCCAGCCGGAGGTCCAGCCGATGAACGATCCCTTGTCCGTGCCGAAGGCGAGGGAGAAGCCGTACAGCACCCACAGGATGGTGACGATCCCCATGCTGATGAAGCTCATCATCAGCATGTTCAGCGTGCTCTTGACCCGGACCATGCCTCCGTAGAAGAAGGCGAGGCCCGGCGTCATGATGAGGACCAGGGCGGAACAGATGAGCATGAACCCTGTGTTGGCGGCAGACAGCTTGGGTGCCTCTGCGGCAAGGGTGATGGCTGGTGCCATCGGCGTCTCCTCGTCGTTGGTACGGCCCCGTGCGGGCGAAGCCTGAATGGGTCGTGAGGGGTGGGCCGGTTATGCGCCATGAGATTGGCGCAGCGCCGTTTCCGTGGACGCCCCTCGATGTTTCGCACCAGTGACGAAGGCGCTCCGCGTGTTACGCGTTCATGAACTGCCTGATTGCGGTCGAAGCGATCGTTATCGTGACGCAATCTCCGGACGGGCGCTCACGGCGTCCGGAACGGGACCGACCCCGGCTCCTGCGGGGACGTCCCTGCGGTGGCCGGTCGCCTCCGCGGGAACGGCGCCGGCCGGGACCGCGCCCAGCGGAACCGGCCACGGCCGGCCGTCCGATGACCTGGCATGGGGGAGCCGAGTCGGGCAGTTCGGGACGGCCGGCCGCGGCCGGGGTACCGGGTGGGGCCGCTCACGCGGCCGGGTGTCAGACCGCCTCGGCGGTCTCGGGCAGGTCGACGGCCAGTTGGTCGGTGAGGTCGATGACCTCCGCGAGGTCCCCGAAGTCACGGACCGCGGTGTCGACCGTCTTTCGGATACGAGTGTTGACGCGCTCGGAGCGCACCTTCTTGCCGATCCTCAGGGCCTCCCTGGCCAGGACCGCACCCTGCTCGGGCTCGCGCTGCAGGAGGTGCACGGTGGCCATGCCGATGAGGTTGAGCGCGTACGAACGCTGGTGCTCGGGGTCCTTGCCGAAACGGTCGACCGCCTCCCGCATCAGGGGTTCGGCCATGGAGGCGTACGTGGGGCTGCGCCCGGCGACATAGGCGAGATCTCGGTAGGAGTGCGAGTTCTCGCCGTACAGCTCGGCCTGGGAGAAGAAGCGGATCCAGTCGGGGTCCGGGTCGTCCCACTCGTGCACGTCGGCGAAGGTGTCCTCGGCCATGCGGACGGCCCGCTTGCACTTTCCGGGCTGGCCCATGTTGGCGTAGGCGCGGGCCTCCATCGCATACAGCATCGACTGGGTGCGCGGGCTCGCGCAGTCGCGGCTGCCGTACTGGGCGAGGTGGATCAGCTCCAGCGCGTCCTCGGGCCGCCCGAGGTGGATCATCTGGCGGCTCATGCTGGAGAGGATGTACGAGCCGAGCGGTTTGTCGCCCGCCTCCTTCGAGGCGTGCAGGGCGAGCACGAAGTACTTCTGCGCGGTGGGCTGGAGGCCCACGTCGTAGCTCATCCAGCCTGCCAGCTCGGCCAGTTCGGCGGCGACCTTGAACAGGCGCTTGGCGGTGGCGGCGGGCTGCGGCTCCTGGAGGAGGTCCGTCACCTCGTGCAGCTGGCCGACGACGGCTTTGCGGCGCAGTCCGCCGCCGCACTGGGCGTCCCACTGACGGAACATCACCGTGGTGGATTCCAGGAGGTCCAGCTCCGGCTGGGAGAGCCGGCCGCCGCGGCGCGTCGAGGCCGGGGGTTCGGACGCCTCGTACGGTGCCGGGGGCGTGGGGACGAGCCAGCGCTGCATGGGTTCGATGAGGGCGGGGCCCGCGGCGAGCCCCAGCGAACTGCCGAGGAACCCGCGCCGCGCCAGCATCAGGTCGCTGCGCGAGTACTCGCTGATCAGCGCGACGGTCTGGGGGCCGGTCCACGGCAGGTCGACACCGGACACGGAGGGTGCCTGGTGGGCCGCGCGCAGACCGAGGTCCTCCACGGCGACGACACAGCCGAACCGCTCGGAGAACAGCTCGGACAGGATCCGCGGGATCGGCTCGCGCGGGTTCTCCCCGTCCAGCCAGCGGCGCACCCGCGAGGTGTCCGTCGAGATGTGGTTGGCCCCCAACTGGCGGGCCCTGCGGTTCACCTGGCGCGCCAGCTCGCCCTTCGACCAGCCACTGCGCACGAACCACGAGCCGAGAAGCTCGTTGGGGCGCTTGTCAGCGTTCGTCCCGCCTCCGCCGTTGCCGCCCACTGGAACGCCCCCACTCCCCGAGAACACTTGTCGCCGCTCTGCGCCAAGCCCTATCAGAATGCCGGTAAATGCGGCCGCGTGTCCGGTAGTTCTGACCCTTCGAACGGGAAACCGGCTTGCCCTTGGCATACTCACGAGTAAACAAAACCCCAGGACTCGTGCACACAAAGTAATCCGACGATCACGCGTCCAACCATGGCGATCCCTGAAACGCCACCATTCGCCACCCCTTCGAATGAACTCCGGTCGCCCCTCTCGCGATTCACTTGACACAGGACGACCACGGGTGGGCGAAGAAGCGCACTCCCGGGCGCACGAAGCCGGGTGCACCACCCCGCGCACCACAAGGCGCCGCCTGGATCGCGCGATACCGGGCAGCCAGGAACAGAGGGTGACAATCCGGTTCCGTCACGTAACCACGGGCGCATCGAACCCGTTGGAGGGGGCATGGGCTTCACGATCGGCAGTAGTCGGGCGATGCGCGAGATCCGGACCGGTGCTCGTCGCCGCGGCCGCTCGTCGGAGGGAACCGCCGTCGCCGCGTTCACCGGACTGTGGGGATGGGACGTCGTCCCGGGCGCCCGAGCCGCCGCGGGGGCGTGCTCGTGCGGACGGGCCGACTGTCCGGCGCCGGGCGCGCACCCCCTGGCCTTCGCCCCGACGATCCCGGCCGGCACCACACTGGACGAGGCGACCGGCGTCTGGGCCGGCTTCCCCGGTGCCGCGGTGATGCTGCCCGTCGGCCGGGCCTTCGACGTGATCGAGGTGGCCGAGGCGGCCGGGCGCCGCGCGCTCGTCCGCCTGGAGCGCATGGGTCTGCCGCTCGGTCCCGTCACGGCCACCGCGGACGGCCGCGCCCACTTCTTCGTCTCCCCCGGTTCCGCCGCCGAACTTCCCGAGCTGCTCTACCGCATGGGCTGGGACGACGCCTCCCTCGACCTGCACGGCCTGGGCCCGGGCACGTACATCACCGCCCCTCCCTCCGACCGCGCGGGCCTCGGCCCGGTCCGCTGGCTGCGCTCCCCCGTCCTCGACTCCGCCACGAAGCCGCCGCCGGCACGGCTGCTGCTGGGCACCCTCGCCTACGTGGCACACCGCTCACGGGCCTGAGCCGCCGGCACGGTCCGTGCATGAAGAAGCGCCCGCCCCGGCAGTGCTGCCGGGGCGGGCGCTTCTTCATGCACCTACACGTTCACAAAGGTGGTCAGTCACCGATGAGGGCGTCCACGAACGCCTCCGGCTCGAACGGCGCCAGGTCGTCCGCGCCCTCGCCGAGCCCGACCAGCTTGACCGGGACGCCCAGCTCGCGCTGCACCGCGACGACGATGCCGCCCTTCGCCGTGCCGTCGAGCTTGGTCAGCACGATGCCGGTGATCTCCACGACCTCGGCGAACACACGCGCCTGCACCAGACCGTTCTGGCCGGTGGTCGCGTCGAGGACGAGCAGCACCTCGTCGAGCGGAGCGTGCTTCTCCACGACGCGCTTGACCTTGCCGAGCTCGTCCATGAGACCGGTCTTGGTGTGGAGCCGGCCGGCGGTGTCGATGAGGACCACGTCGACCCCCATCTCCTTGCCCTCCTTCACCGCGTCGAAGGCGACGGAGGCGGGGTCGCCCGCCTCCGGCCCGCGCACGGTGTGGGCGCCGACCCGCTCGCCCCAGGTCTGGAGCTGGTCGGCGGCGGCGGCGCGGAAGGTGTCGGCGGCGCCGAGCACGACCGTGCGGCCGTCGGCCACGAGCACGCGGGCGAGCTTGCCGGTGGTGGTGGTCTTGCCGGTGCCGTTGACGCCGACGACCATCACGATGCCCGGCTTGCGGCCCTCGGGCTCGGTCCTCACCGTACGGTCGACGTCGGTGCCGACCAGCTTGAGCAGTTCCTCGCGGAGCAGGCCGCGCAGCTCCGCCGGGGTACGGGTGCCGAGCACCTTCACCCGTCCGCGCAGACTGTCGACCAGTTCCTGGGTGGGCTGCACACCGACGTCGGCGACGAGCAGCGTGTCCTCGATCTCCTCCCAGGTCTCGTCGTCGAGGTGCTCGCGCGAGAGCAGCGTGAGCAGTCCCTTGCCGAGCGCGTTCTGCGAGCGGGAGAGCCGGGTGCGCAGGCGCACCAGACGGCCGGCGGTCGGTTCCGGGATCTCGATCTGGGGAGCGGCCGGGGGTTCCTCGACGACGACCGACGGGCCGGCCGAGCCGTCGGGGAGGTCCACCTCCTCCAGAGTGCGGCGCGGTTCTTCGCGCGGCGTCTCGGCCTCGTCGCCGACGTGCGGTTCGGCCGGGGGGGCGGTGATGTCGGGGGCGGCGGGGGGCGGCGGGGGCAGCTGCTTCCGCTTGCGACTGCCGACGACGAGCCCACCGAGCGCGGCGATCACCACTACGGCGATGACTACAGCAAGGATGATGGTTTCCATAACGGGTCCAGTATGCGTGACCTCACGTCTGGCCAGCCGCTGTCCGCGCGAGGGCCGCGCGCCCCGTCGGCCGGGCCGGTCCGGCACTCGGCCGGCCGCCGGCAGGAAGCCTCGGGGCGGAGCCGCGGCACCTCTCAGGACCGCCCCCGCGGGCAGGACTGAGCGGGCGCGCGTGGTGTCATCCCGCACCCGTACGGCCGGGTGCCGCCGAGCGCGCGGCACCATCCGGCCGTACGGGTGCGGGGGGCCTCCGGGTGGGGCGCCACTCGGCCGTACGGGTGCGGAGGGACCTCCGGGGGCGGGCACCACCCGGCCGTACGGGAAGCAGGGCACCTCCGAGGGCGGGCGCCGCCCGGCGCGGGTCACGGTCCGCGCGGCGGACCGGGGCACGGTTGCCGTCACCGTCGTCCCCGCGCCGCTCCGGCCCTGCGCCGCCCCTGTCGCGCGTGTGCGGTGCGGATGCCGCACGCACGTGGTGTCCGGGCCCGTCGTGGCGCGGCCGGCGCGCCCCCGCGAAGGGCCCGCGCCCCTGACCCGGCCCCGCGGAAGGGGACCGTCCCGTGCCGCGGCTTCGCGGTGGTCCCGCACCTATGGCCGTCTGACGCTCCGTCAGCTACCGTCCTCCTCCACACACGAAGGGGGGCTCCCCATGCCCGTGACGGTCGTGCGCTTCAACCTCGTCGAACCCGACGCCACCCCCGCCTCGCTCGGCGCCCGCTACCGAGCCGCCGTCGAGATGGCCGCGTACGCCGACGACCGCGGAATCACCACGGTGCAGACCGAGGAACACCACGGGGTGGCGAACAACTGGCTGCCCTCGCCCTTCGCCTTCGCGGCCGCCGTCTTCGGGGCGACCCGGCGCATCGCGGTCACCGTCTCCGCGGTCATCGGCCCGCTGCACGACCCGCTGCGTCTCGCCGAGGACATCGCCGTGCTCGACCTGCTCAGCGGCGGCCGGCTGGTGACCGTGGCCGGCATCGGCTACCGGCCCGAGGAGTACGCGCAGTTCGACGTCGACTGGAAACGGCGCGGCAAGCTCCAGGACGAGCTCCTGGAGACGGTGCTGAAGGCGTGGACCGGCGAGGAGTTCACCTACCGGGGCCGCACGGTACGGGTCACCCCTCGTCCGTTCTCGGACCCGCACCCCCTGCTGCTGGTGGGCGGCTCCTCCAGGGCCGCGGCCCGGCGCGCCGCCCGGCTCGGGCTGCCGTTCTTCCCGAGCGCGCACCTGCCGGAGCTGGAGGCCTATTACAAGGAGCGGCTCATCGAGTACGGCACCGAGGGCTGGACCATGATGCCCGGCGCCGAGACGCCGCTGCTGCACATCGCCGAGGACCCGGACCGGGCGTGGGCCGAGTACGGCCGCCACTTCCTGCACGAGGCGCGGACGTACGCCTCCTGGCAGTCCGGCGAGATCCGCTCGGCGGTGCGGTCGGCGGCCACGACGGTCGAGGAGCTGCGCGCCGAGGGCGTCTACCGCGTCCTCACGCCCGACCAGTGCGTGGAGCAGGGCCTGGACAACCTCGTCCTGCATCCGCTGGCCGGCGGGATGCCCGTGGACGAGGGCCGGCGGAGCCTACAGCTGTTCTGCGAGAGCGTGCTGCCCCGGCTCGCGTGACCTGACGGCCCGGGCCGGGGCGGCACACCCTCTTCACCAGTACGGGGAGAAGGGCAGCGGGGACTTGGCCCTTCTCCCCGGGTCGGGGGAGTCACCGGCGGCCGTGGGGGGACGCCGGTGACGTGGCGGCCGCGGGAAGCCGCCGGCGACACGGGCGGCCGTGGGGAGCCGCCGGTGACACGGATGGTCAGCCCATCTCCTCCAGGGCCTTGCCCTTCGTCTCCTTGACGAACTTCAGGACGAAGGGGATGGAGAGCACGGCGAAGCACGTGTAGATCACGTAGGTGGCCGAGAGGTTCCAGTCGGCCAGCGACGGGAAGCTCGCGGTGATGGCCCAGTTGGCGATCCACTGCGCGGAGGCGGCGACGCCGAGCGCGGCGGCGCGGATCCGGTTGGGGAACATCTCGCCGAGGAACACCCAGACCACGACACCCCAGGAGAGGGCGAAGAAGAGGACGAAGACGTGGGCGGCGATCAGGGCGACCCAGCCCTGGGTGGCCGGCAGCTTGCCGTCGACCAGGTCGTAGGAGAAGGCCCAGGCCTCCAGGCCGAGACCGATGGCCATACCCACCGAGCCGATGAGGGCGAGCGGCTTGCGGCCGATGCGGTCCACGAAGATCATGGCGATCACGGTGCCGATGATGTTGATGATCGACGTGGTGAACGAGTAGAAGAACGAGTCCGTCGGGTCGACACCGACCGACTGCCACAGCGTCGAGGAGTAGTAGAACGCGACGTTGATGCCGACGAACTGCTGGAAGACCGAGAGCCCGATGCCGATCCAGACGATCGGCAGGAAGAGGAAGCTGCCGCCGAGCAGGTCCTTGAAGGTGGACTTGGTCTCGCGCCTCATGGCCGCCTCGATCTCGGCGACCCGGGCGTCCAGGTCGATCTTGTCGCCCTCGACCTCCTCGAGCACCTCCCGCGCGCGGTCCCTGCGGCCCACCTCGAGCAGGAAGCGCGGGGACTCGGGGATGACGAAGGAGAGCAGCCCGTACAGGACGGCCGGGATGACCATGACGCCGAGCATGACCTGCCAGGCCTCCACGCCCAGCAGCTGACCGCGCTGGTCGCCGTCGGCGGCGTTCAGGATGGCGTAGTTGACGAGCTGCGAGATGGCGATGCCGACGACGATCGCGGCCTGCTGGAACGAACCGAGCCGTCCGCGGTACGCGGGCGGGGAGACCTCGGCGATGTAGGCGGGGCCGATGACGGAGGCCATGCCGATGGCGAATCCGCCGATGATCCGCCAGAAGGCGAGGTCCCACAGCGCGAAGGGCAGCGCCGAGCCGATCGCGCTGACGGTGAAGAGGGTCGCGGAGATCTGCATGCAGCGGATGCGCCCGATGCGGTCGGCCATGCGGCCGGCGGCCGCCGCGCCGACGGCGCAGCCGATCAGGGCGATGGCGATGACCTGGGCCAGCGCCGCGGAGCCGATGTCGTACCGGTCCCGGATGGCCTCGACCGCGCCATTGATCACGGCGCTGTCGTAGCCGAACAGGAAGCCGCCCATCGCGGCCGCCGCCGCGATGAAGATGACATGCCCGAGGTGCTCGGGATGAGCCGGCGTGGCTCCTGGCACAGGTGCCTGTGATGCGCTGGTCACGTAAGACTCCTCGGGCCACCGGCCTCGCTGCCGGGGGTGGGGGGCGAAAGCCTTCGCTGGTGGTTACCAGTGGCGCACAGGTTCATGCGGGCCACCACCTGAAGGTAAAAACAACGTCGGAGAGAATATGCCTTCAAGTTTCGAAGTCAAACTCGAGGCAGTCCTGAACTTCAGGCGACGATCCAGCGTCATTGCGTTCAATAATTGAACATCAAGTACCCGGATGGTTCAGCAGAGCCCCCATGGCACACCCGGCTACCCCTCGTCCCACCGGGGAAACCCGGCCCCGTTCACGTTGCCCATGAGGGACCGAGCGACGAGGATCCGGGCATGCCGCACACCACGGTCGTCAATCTCAAGGGTCACCGCGACGATCCCGCGTACGCCGATGTGGTGTACGTCGGCCGCGCCATGCACCGGGGCGGCTGGCACCTGACCGGCTCCCCGCTGGCGAGCCCGTTCCGCCCGGGCCACGACGGCACCCGGGAGGAGGTCGTCGAGCTGTACCGCGCCTATCTGCTGGCACGGCCGGACCTGCTGGCACGGCTCCCCGCCCTGCGCGGCCACCGCCTCGGCTGCTGGTGCGTCCCCGAGCGCTGCCACGCGGAGGTGCTCGCCGAACTTGCCGACGAGGGCGTGGGCGAGGACCTTCCGGAGCCGGACGGGCAGCCGTAGGCGCCGGCCCGGCCGTCGGCCGGCGGGCTCCCGGACCGGACGTGCCGTGAGGATCAGCGCAGCCGCTGGCTGATGACCTTCGAGACGCCGTCACCCTGCATGGAGACGCCGTACAGCGCGTCGGCGACCTCCATCGTGCGCTTCTGGTGCGTGATCACGATGAGCTGGGAGGCCTCCTGGAGCTCCTGCATGATCCTGATCAGCCGCTGGAGGTTGGTGTCGTCCAGTGCCGCCTCGACCTCGTCCATCACGTAGAACGGGCTGGGGCGCGCCTTGAAGATCGACACCAGGAGCGCGACGGCGGTCAGCGACCGCTCGCCGCCGGAGAGGAGGCTGAGCCGCTTGACCTTCTTGCCCGGCGGCCGGGCCTCCACGTCGACACCCGTGGTGAGCATGTTGTCGGGATCGGTCAGGATCAGCCGCCCGTCCCCGCCCGGGAACAGCCGGCTGAAGACGCCCTCGAACTCCCGGGCGGTGTCCCGGTAGGCCTCGGTGAAGACCTGCTCGACGCGCTCGTCGACCTCCTTCACCACCTGCAGGAGGTCGGCGCGCGTCTTCTTGAGGTCCTCCAGCTGCTCGCTGAGGAACTTGTGGCGCTCCTCCAGCGCCGCGAACTCCTCCAGGGCCAGCGGATTGATCTTGCCGAGCTGCTGGTACGCCCGTTCGGCCGACTTGAGCCGCTTCTCCTGCTCGGCGCGGTGGAACGGCCGGGGCTGGTTGCGCGGGTGCTCGGGGTCCTCGGGCAGTTCCTCGCCCTCGGCGGGCAGTGACGGGGGTACGAGCTGGTCGGGACCGTAGTCCGCGACGAGCCCCGCCGGCTCGACGCCGAGTTCGTCCAGCGCCTTCGCCTCCAGCTGCTCCATGCGCATCCGCTTCTCGGCGCCGAGCACCTCGCCCCGGTGCACCGAGTCGGTGAGCTTGTCGAGCTCCGCCTTGAGATCACGGCCCTGGCCCCGCGCGGCCACGAGCTCCTGCTCGCGGCGGGCCTTCGCGCCGTCGGCGGCGTCCCGCTCCTCCTCGGCACGGGCGAGCGAGACCTCGACGTGCGCGAGCAGCTGCCGCGCTCCGGAGGCGACGGCCCCGGCGACGGACGCCTCGTGGCGCAGCCGCGCACGGCGCTGTTCGGCACGCGCGCGTGCCTCGCGTTCGGCGCGGGCGGCCCGGTCCAGCGAGTCGGCCCGGCCGGCGAGTCCCTTGACCCGCTCCTCGTGCGTACGCACCTGGAGCCGGGCCTCCATCTCCGTCTGCCGGGCGTTGGCACCGTCCGCGGCGAGCCGGTCCCGTACCGAGGTGTCGGGTTCCTCCTCGACCGGCATCTCCTCGGCCACGGCGAGCCGTTCGGCCAGTTCCTCCGCCTCGGCCACGGCCCGGTCGAGCGCCTCCTGAGCGCGGGCGGCCGCGGCGGTGCCGCGCTCCGCCTCGCCCGCGGCACCCCGTGCCTGCCCCGCGAGCCGTCCGAGCTGCTGCGCGACGGCCGACTTCTCCCGTTCGGCGGCCCGCCGCCGCTCCCCCAACTCCTCGACGAGTGCGGCTCGCCGCCCTCGCAGCTCGGTCGCCAGGCGCTGCTCCTCGGTCAGTTCCTCGCAGCGCACGGCCAGTTCCTCGATCTCGGCCGTCGCCTCGTCCACGGAGGCCTGCACCTCGAGCAGGCTGGGCGCCCCGGCGGACCCGCCGTGCGCGAAGTGCGTCCCGAGCAGATCGCCCTCGGCGGTCACCGCGGTGAGCCCGGGCAGCGCGTGGACCAGTTCCTCGGCCTCCTCCAGGGTCCCGACGACGACGATCCCGCGCAGCAGCCTCCGCACGGCGGGCATCAGCTCGGCGGGGCCCCGGACGAGGTCGGCGGCGTACGGCGGCCCGTCGCCCCGTTCCCCGCCCTCGTCCTGGTCCTGGTCCTGGTCCTGGCCCTGGAGGAGTACGCCCGTGGGGGCGCCGTTCGCCGGTGCGGTGCCGACGTGGGGTTCCCCGGGGGCTCCGGCGAGCAGCAGGGCCGCGCGGCCCGCGTCCTGCTTGCGCAGCAGACGGATGGCCTCCGCCGCCGAGGCGGGGGTGGTGACCGCGACGGCGTCGGCCGCCGCGCCGAAGGCGGCGGCGAGCGCGACCTCGAAACCGGGGGTGACCGACAGCAGTCCGGCGGCAGGGCCGAGCACCCCGGTGAGCCGGTCGGTGGCGCCGAGCAGCACCCCCGTGCCGTCCTTGCGCCGCAGGCCGAGGGCGAGGGCGTCACGGCGGGCCCGGGTGGCGGCCCGCTCGCGTTCGGCCGCCGTGGCGGACTCGCGGGCCACGCTCAGCGCGGCCTCCGCGTCGGACAGGTCCCGCCTGGCCGCCTCGTGCCGCTCGGCGAGGTCGGCGTCGCCCGCGTCGAGACCGTCGACCTCGGCCTTCAGCTGCTCGTACTCCTCCTGGGCCGTGACCGCGCGCTCCTGGGCCTCGTCGCGCGCGGCGGCGAGCCGGTCGATCTCGGCCTGCGCGGAGGCGGCGCGCGAACGGGCGGCGTTGACCTGGCCGCCCAGGCGGGCGAGGCCCTCGCGGCGGTCGGCGATGGCCCGGGCCACGTCCTTGAGGCGGCGCTCCTCGACCGTCAGTTCCCGCTCCAGCTCGGCGCGGTGCGCGACGGTGTCCTCCAGCGCCCGCTCGGCCGCCTCCAGGGCCGCTTCGAGCTCGGCCTCCTGCTCGCGGACGCGGACGGCCTCGCGCTCCATGTCGTCCGGGTCGCGCCCGCGCCGCTCCTCCGTGGGCGCCGAGGTGGCGCTCTTCACCCGCGCGTCGGCCAGCGAGACGGTGCCGCGCACCCGCTCCGCGAGCTGGGAGAGTTCGTACCAGGTCTGCTGCGCGCGCTGGAGACGCGGCGTCAGCTGCCGCACCTCGTCCTCCAGCAGCGCCTCCCGCTGGAGCGCCTTCCTGAGTTCGGTCTCGGCGGACTCCTTGCGCTGCTTGAGCGCGGCCTCGTCGGCGATCTCGGACTGGAGCGCCCCCCGCAGCCGTACGAGGTCGTCGGCGAGCAGGCGCAGCCGGGCGTCGCGCAGGTCGGCCTGGATGACGGCGGCGCGGCGGGCGACGGCCGCCTGCCGGCCGAGCGGCTTCAACTGGCGCCGCAGTTCGTCGGTGAGGTCCTGGACACGGGCCAGGTTCGCCTTCATGGCGTCCAGTTTCCGCAGCGCCTTCTCCTTGCGCTTGCGGTGCTTGAGAACGCCCGCCGCCTCCTCGATGAAGGCGCGGCGGCCCATCGGGTCGGCGTGCAGGACGGAGTCGAGCTGGCCCTGTCCGACGATGACGTGCATCTCGCGGCCGATGCCGGAGTCGGACAACAGCTCCTGGATGTCCAGCAGTCGGCAGGTGTCGCCGTTGATCTGGTACTCGCTGCCGCCGTTGCGGAACATGATCCGCGTGATGGTGACCTCGGCGTACTCGATGGGCAGCGCCCCGTCGGAGTTGTCGATGGTCAGGGAGACCTCGGCGCGGCCGAGCGGGGGACGCCCGGTGGTGCCGGCGAAGATGACGTCCTCCATCTTGCCGCCGCGCAGGGACTTGGCCCCCTGCTCGCCCATGACCCAGCTGAGCGCGTCCACGACGTTGGACTTGCCGGAGCCGTTGGGGCCCACGACGCAGGTGATGCCCGGCTCGAACCGCAACGTGGTCGCGGAGGCGAACGACTTGAACCCTCGCAGGGTCAGGGCCTTGAGGTGCACGCCGCCGGACTCTACCTTTCGGGCCGGTCTCACTCCATGAACACGCGGTTTCACCCGTGAACGCGCAGGGCAGACCAGACGTTAAAGAGGGGGAACGATGCTCGGGGGAAAGAAAGAAGGGACGCCGGACGGCGTCCCTTGCAAATCTGACAACTTAGCGGTTGATTCGGGCTGCCCAACCACTGCTGTCATGGTGCAGTGCAGTGGTCAGGTGAGCGCAGGCTCCGCCTGGGGTACGTCGATGCTCTCGAGAAGCGAGTCGTGAGAAGCGGCAGCCGCGAGCGCGTCGTTCTCGGCCTGGATCCGTACGAGCTCGGATTCGAGGTCCTGGACGCGCTGCTGGAGCCGTCGCATCTCGGCAATGAGTCGCGGGTCGGAACCGCCGACGTAACCGAGAAGCGCCTTTGCCATGATGGATGGTCCTCCACACTGAGTGACCGACCGAAGCGGTGTGGGTCGTGAGGGAATCGCACCCGCGATGCTTGACACTGCTGATGTCGTGCTGCCGTTCCACATGCCAAACAGCTAAGGTGCGCGGGGCTTTCAGCGTCTCACCAAAAAGTTTGACGGTCAACACGATCACGCCCCGCATCGGCGGGCAACCCACTGTCGCGCGGCTTCTGGAACGGCGGCGCGACGACTCCGGCGGGGCCCCAGGGCGTCTGGATCATCGTTACCTCGGGAGCCTGCCACTTCGAGGCGTTCTTGGCAACCACCAGGCCGTTTCCACTACTGAGGGGTGCCGGTGGCATACGCCACGCCACCTCCGCGGGGGCCTCGGGGCCGTCCCCGTCACCGGATGGCGAAGCCGTCGTAGACCCCCCGGGGCGTGTCCCAGATCTCAGTGACTCCGTCCACCCGGCCGGGCGTGTCGTCCCCCTGGAGCCAGTCGAGCAGGCTCTGGCAGCCGGCCCGAGGGCCCTCCGCGACCACCTGGACGCGTCCGTCGTCGAGATTGAGAGCAAAACCACTCAGCCCGCCGATCTCCAGCGCCCTGGCCCGCGTGAACCAGCGGAAACCCACACCTTGGACCCGTCCGCGGACCCAGACCACCAGCCGTGAAACCTCGTTCATGGCTGCACGCTAACCGGACAATGTCCCCTGGAGCACATCCTTCCCTTGCGCCATGCGGTACCGTCCCGACCCAATGAGTCTCACTAGAAACTCACTCTTTGGGGTGAGGTTCGGGTGGGGATCGCTGACTCAAGATCGAGGAAGGCCCAAAGGATGGGACGCCACCGACGCTCCGACGCCGGCCGCGCCGCCACAGGGCGCGCCACCGGAGTCACGGATACGAGCGGGACCTCCACGGAGAGCTACGGCCCGGAGAACCTCTACGGCTACGCGGCCATCGCCGATCTCCCGTCGGCCTCCGCCGCCCGCTCGCACCGCAAGCGGAAGGGTCCGAGCCCGGTCAAGACCGGACTGCTCGGCGTCTCGGCAGCCGTGGCCCTCGGCACCGTGGCCGTCGCGGCCGGTGTCGTGCCCGGCGCCGACAACTACGCGCTCGGCGGTGGCAGCACCAACTCCGACAGCGTCCAGGCCGCGGGCTCGCCCTCCAACGTGGACGCCCCGCAGGGCGGCACCTCGGGCAGCGCGGACGCCCGCGAGGGCACGTCGGCGAGCCGTGGCTCCGGACGCGCGACCCCGACCGCCCCCTCGACCACCGCCCCCTCGGCCTCCGCGACGCCGTCGGCCCCGCCGACCACGACGGAGCCGTCGAAGGAGAAGGACAACCAGGGCAAGGGGGCCGGAGCCTCCAAGGAGAAGGAGAAGGAGACGAAGGAGCCCAAGGCTCCGGCGGAACCTTCCAAGAAGGAGACCAAGGCGCCGGTCGCCAAGTCCCCGGTGAACGTGTCCGCGGAGGCCGCCGCCGAGGCCGAGGTGCTCAAGCTCGTCAACGACGAGCGCGCCAAGGTCGGTTGCAGCCCGGTGGCCGCGAACAGCTCCCTGACGGACCTGGCCCAGGCCTTCAGCGAGGACATGGCGGCGCAGGACTTCTTCGACCACACCGACCCGGGCGGGCTCACCCCCTGGGACCGCGCGGCGAAGGCCGGCATAACCAGCCTCGGCGGCGAGAACATAGCCCGCGGCCAGGCCGACGCGGCCGCCGTGATGGAAGCCTGGATGAACAGCCCCGGCCACAAGGCCAACATCCTGAACTGCGACTTCAAGACGCTCGGCGTCGGAGTCCACTTCGCCGAGGGCGGCCCTTGGTGGACGCAGGACTTCGGCTACTGAGCCAACCGCAGGTCAGAGGGCCAAGAACCCTCCTGGACCGTGTCCGGCCGTCGTGCGGGGGATCTTCTCGGCCGAGCTGTCGGAACTGACCCGACGGGCCGACGCCCTCTCACGGACGTGACGGGGACACAACTGGCCCGACGGGCCGACGCCCTTGTACGGGCGTGACGGGACACCTGGGGGTTCGGCCTGCCCGGCACGTGACCGGCATCGGCCGAAGAGGTCGCCTCGGCCCGGCCAGGCGGCCTCTTCCACTTTCCCTACGGGGCCGGCGTCCGCAGAGGGCGCGCGCCGGAAGGGGTGCGGGAAGCCCGGCGGGACGCCGCCCTCCTCGACTCTCCGGCGAGAGGGGAAGGGACGCTCTCCAGAGGGGCGCGGTACGCATGACCGCCCCCGGCCCGAAGAGCCCTGGCGAGCCGCACGGAGCCGGGGGGACCGGCAACGTCCGCCCCTCCTCGGAAGGCCCCGGGACGGCAAGAGGAGCACCCGCCCGAGAGGGGATCTCTCGCGGCGTCCGCGGTCGGCCGGGCAGCCCGTACGACGCGGAAGGCCTTGCCGTTGACCACTTGCGCGTCGACAGGGAAGCGTCCGCGCCGGTCACCGCAGTCACGCGGTGACGGTGAGCGGAACCGGCACGGTGCCGCCGACGCCGAGCCGCACCGGCTCGCCACCGTTGACGACGATGTGCCTCATGCCCGTGACGGGCGTGGCGTGAGCCGTCCGGGCGCCGAGGACGGACAGGGCCGAATTCCCGAGAACGCACCGCGGACGACGCGCGTGCGCACGTGCGCATGAACCCTCCCGGGGCAGCCCGGCCCATCACGTGACAGGGACTCGACCAGCGCGACGACCCCGCCCCGGATGTGAAGAAGGCGTGAACACCCTTCACGATTCCTTGATCACATCTGCCCTCCACGGGGCCCTCGCGCACCCGTCGAGCCACGGCGCCACCCGCGGGGCGGCCCCACGGTGGACGACGCGGAAGACATGACCGCAGGTCAGACGCAAGCCGTCCGCCCCGCGAGCGCGGCACTCTTCGCCGGTGCGGCACCTCCGTCTTGATCTTGGAGTCGGTTCGGTGATACACACACTGATCACGTGATCTTCACAGATGACACACGCCACTTGGAGTGCGCATGAAGCTCCGCGCCGTCTCGGCCGGATCGCCGGTCGGGGCCCAACCCGGGGGCCCCCCCCCCCCCCCCCGCGGGCGCGCCCCGACCGGGACTGACGTAGCCGACGGCATCCATCCCGTCCCGTGCGTCCGCGGGCCGGCCTCCGGCAGCACGTGCCGCGGCGCGCTCGGAATCAGCGCCGCTCCGCCAGTCGACTCATGCCTGTTCGAACTCCGCAGTGTGGCGGTCCCCTCCGTCACGACCTCTCGCAAGGAGCCCGATGCACAAGCGTCGCCCCCTCGGCACGGCCGCGATCACCGCGGCCGCCGCGGTCCTCCCGATAACCCTGGCCGCCCCCGCCGGTGCCGCCACCTACAAGACCGTCACGGCCAAGGCGTACAGCTGCACTTCCGGGAGCTACACCCCCAAGAAGGGCTTCTCCTGCACTTATCGCTACTACAAGACCGTCACCGCACGCGTCTACACCAGCGGGTCGGTGTACATGAAGAACACCGCCGGAAAATGGGTCGCGGCCAACTACCGCTACAGCGCCACCTCCAAGGCCCTGTACATGAAGGCCCCCACCCCCACCAAGGCCGCGACCACCAACACGGGCCGCGCGACCTCCTACGAGTACTTGGCCTCCGGGTCCAACAAGGTCTTCGCCTACTGGGACAAGTGCACCCCGATCACCTGGAAGGTCGACTTCACCGCCCTGAACAAGCGCAGCGGCAAGGCGACCACCGAGCTGACCCGCCTCAAGTCGGCGTTCACGGCCCTGTCGGCCGCGAGCGGCTACCGGTTCACCTACAAGGGCACCACCGTCGCCTCGAACGGAGAGGACAAGAACGGCTCCCCCGCAGGCAACGGCCCGTCCCGCATGTTCAAGGCCCCGACCGGAGCGGACATCACCGTCTCCTACTCCTCGACCCACGTGACCGGCTACAACTGGAGGGAGACGGCCAACACCTACGCGATCGGCCTCGGCGGCAACTCCTGGATCGGGCCGTACTCCACCGTCACCGACGATCGCTTCGCTTTCAGGCACTTCGACGGCTTCGCGCTCTTCGACGCCGACTTCGTGCACGCCAACGAGGTCGCGCCCGACCCGTTCCGGTCCAAGGGCGTCGACCAGATCAAGGCCACCTACCTGCACGAACTCGGTCACGCCCTCGGCCTGGGCCACACCACCGACCGCTACCAGATCATGTATCCCAGCGTGCAGAGGGACGTGCCGACGCGTTTCGGAGCCGGCGACATCGCCGGGCTGAAGAAGCTCGCCGCCCAACCGTGCTTCGCCCCGGACAGCGACGAGGGCCCGGCCGCACAGCCTCTTCGTGCGACCCGCCCGACCGACACCGCCCCGGTGCCGGGCCCCGGGAAGGAGCGGAGCCTCCCTCGCACCGGCTCGCTCCGGTGATCGAGCCGTACATGCCGGCCGGACACGGCTCCCGCGGTGACGAAGCGCGCCGAGGGCGATCCGTCTCTCTGCCGGGCTCTGGCGTCAAGGGGCTTCATCCGTCATGATGTCAGGCGCCCTCCGGACCGTCCGAAGGTGCTCGACGACGACCGACGTCGGCAGCCGTCGACGGCCGAGTCGCAGGTCGCAGCGTCGATCGGTCGCAGGGGGGCAGGCCAAAGACCCGGCCCCGCACTTCTTCGGCCGCTGACGCAGCCGCGGATCACATGGCCGACCCGCTCGGGGGGTCGGCCATGTGCCGTTTCTCCGGGCGGATCCGGGTCGGCGGCCGGTCCCCCGAGCGGGCGCGGTCCGGCATGCCGGACGGGTGGACGCCGCGCATGAGTACGTCCGCCCGCACCTGCTCGGAAGGGAGGGCCGGGCGCCGGTCCGCCGCACTGACCAGGAGTTAGCGCAATCTGTCGGGTGGCGCTGTGGCTGAGTATGCTGGCGGTATGGAATCGTCCGCGCGGATCACGGAGCGCGCCGGGAGCGACGAGGGCACCGCCGGCGGCAAGGACCTCGCGTACGACGTGTTCGCCCGCGGCTGCCCTTCCCGGGGCACGCTGGAGCACGTCACCGGCCGCTGGGGCTCCCTCACGCTGGGAGCGCTGCACGACGGCACGTTCCGGTTCAACGAACTCCGCCGCCGGGTCGACGGCGTCAGCGAGAAGATGCTCTCCCAGACCCTGCACGCGCTGGAGCGCGACGGTCTGGTGCACCGGGACGCGCGGCCCACGAACCCGCCGCGCGTCGACTACACCCTCACGCCGCTGGGCCGCGAGGTCGCCGAACGCCTGCTGGCCCTCATCGGCTTCGTCGAGGGCCGCATGGACGACGTCCTGGCGGCCCGTGGCCGCTACGACGAGGCCCGCGAGGCCCAGGGGCTCCGGTGAGCCCGGGTGTGCGGGCGGGTCAGACCGTCTGGCGCGGCGCGCGCTGGCAGCGCGGGCAGAAGTAGCTGGAGCGGTTCATCCAGGCGCGTCGGCGCATCGGCGTCCCGCAGCGGTGGCAGGGCTCGCCCTCGCGCCCGTACGCGTCGAGCGAGCGGTCGAAGTAGCCCGACTCGCCGTTGACGTTGACGTACAGGCTGTCGAAGCTGGTGCCGCCGGCGGCGAGGGCGTCGTTCATGACATCGCGGACGTGGCCGAGGAGTTCGGCGGTGCGCGGCCGGGTCATGGTCCCCGCCGGGCGTTCGTAGTGCAGCCTGGAGCGCCACAGCGCCTCGTCCGCGTAGATGTTCCCGACGCCGCTGATCAGTGACTGGTCGAGCAGGGCGCGCTTGAGGGTCGTGCGGCGGGCCCGCAGCGCGGTGTGGAACGCGGCGTCGTCGAAGAGGGGATCGAGGGGGTCGCGGGCGATGTGCGCGATGACGTCGGGGAGGCCGTCCGGGGTGTTCTCGTGCAGCGACAGCCCGCCGAAGGTGCGCTGGTCGACGAAGCGCAGCTCGGTGCCCCGGTCGTCCTCGAAGCGGACGCGGATGCGCAGGTGCTTCTCCTCCGCGGCGTCCTCCGGCTGCACGAGGAGCTGACCGCTCATGCCGAGGTGCGCGAGCACGGAGTACGGCGAGTCGTCGAGCGGCAGCCACAGGTACTTGCCGCGGCGCATCGCCCCGCCCACCCGGTGCCCGGCGAGCGCCTTCGCGAAGCCGTCGGCTCCCGCCAGGTGCCGCCGCACGGCCCGCGGATGGCGGACGTCCACCGAGCTCACGACCCGTCCGGTGACCCAGCGCTCCAAGCCCCGCCGCACGACTTCGACCTCGGGCAGCTCGGGCACGGGAATCCTCCTGGAAGGCGGGCTGGGCGGGTGATGCCGGAAGGGTACATCGCGACGGGCGGCGGCCGTCGGGGGGCGGTCCGCCGCGGCCCCGCGGCACGCGGCCGCCCACGACACGGAGCCTGCCCCGGCCGCCGGGGCCCTGGGAAGGCCCGTCCGCCCCGGCCGGAGCCGTCCCGGGAGCCGGGGCTGTCCGCGGGCCGGTCAGCGGTTCCGTGTGCGGGGCGCGCGGTTCGGGGCCCGGGCCGAGCCCGGACGGCCGCCGAGGAGCACGCGGACGGATCCGTGGGCGGCGAGGGCCTCGGCGGGCGTCCCGCCCTCCCCCGTCCCGCCCGCGCCTTCCCGGCCCGCTCATGACCCTCGGCCCGGCGACGCGCGGACCCCGCCGCGGCGCGGGTGCGCTGCGGCGGGGTCCGGTGGTGCGGGTCCCGTGCGAGTGCCGCGGTCACCGCGGTACTCGCGTCGGATGATGAAGGATTCAGGCCGTGGCCGTGCCGGTCGTGGACGTCGAGGAGGCGTCGGCGGTCCCCTCGGCCTCCTGGGCCGCCTGCTGGGCGTCACGAGCCACCTGTTCGGCGGCCTGCGCCGATTTCGCGCGCTCGTCCGCCGCGGAGTGGATGGCACGCCACGCGGACTCCGCGGCCTGCTGCTCCGCCTCCTTCTTGCTGCGGCCGGTGCCGGTGCCGTACGAGACGCCTCCGACGCGGGCGGCAGCAGTGAAGACCTTCTCGTGGTCCGGGCCGGTCTCCGTGACCAGGTACTCGGGGACTCCGAGCCCCTCGGTCGCGGTGAGCTCCTGGAGACTGGTCTTCCAGTCCAGGCCGGCACCGAGATTCGAGGACTTCTCGATCAGCGGGTCGAAGAGCCGGTGGACGAGTTCGCCCGCCGCCTCCAGCCCCTGGTCGAGATAGACCGCGCCGATCACCGCTTCGAGGGTGTCGGCGAGGATGGACGCCTTGTCCCGGCCTCCCGTGCCTTCCTCGCCCCGGCCGAGCCGGATGAAGGAGCCGAGTTCGAGGCCGCGGCCCACCTCCGCCAGCGCACGAGAATTGACCACCGCGGCCCGCAGCTTGGCCAACTGGCCCTCGGGCAGGTCGGGGTGGGTGCGGTACAGCGTGTCCGTGACCACGAGGCCCAGCACGGAGTCCCCGAGGAACTCCAGGCGCTCGTTGGTCGGCAGACCGCCGTTCTCGTACGCGTAGGAACGGTGGGTCAGCGCACGCACCAGAAGGGCGGACTCGAGCTTGTAGCCGAGCCGCCCTTCCAGAAGCGTGTGGGACGAGGCTGTGTTGTCCGCCTTTTTCTTGGCGTTTGAATCCGCCTTGGCGTCAGACATCAGACCTCTCACCAGCCGCTCAGACCTCGAGGACCTGGCGCTTGTTGTAGGTGCCACAGGCCGGGCACGCGATGTGCTGCAGCTTGGGCTCGTGGCAGCGCTCGCACGCAACCAGGGTGGGGACCGCAGCCTTCCACTGCGACCGGCGGTGGCGCGTGTTGCTGCGCGACATCTTCCGCTTCGGAACAGCCACGGCTACTTCTCCTGCTTCTCGTCGACGTGCGCTGAAGGAAGCGCGCCGCCGCTCATCTCGTCCTTCTCGCCATCTTCGAGTGAACCGGCGAGTCCCTGCAGTGCCGCCCAACGGATGTCGACGGCGTCATGGTGGTGGTCCGGGTCGTCCGCCAGCCGGGCTCCGCATTCGGAGCACAGGCCGGGGCAGTCGTCCTGGCACACCGGCTGCATCGGCAGTGCGAGCACCACCGCATCACGCAGCACGGGTTCGAGGTCGAACAAGCCGTCCTCGAGGAAGAGCATGTCCTCGTCTTCCTCGGCGTCGTCGACCGGCTCCGCCTTGGGGCGGCCCCGGTCATCGGCGTCAGGGTACGAGAACATCTCCTGGAAGTCCGCTTCGAGCACCTGCTCAAGCGGCTCCAGACACCTTACGCACTCCCCTTCGGCCGATGCACGGGCGGTGCCTGTGACAAGCACCCCTTCCATGACCGACTCCAGACGGAGTTCGAGCTCCACCGGGGCGCCTTCCGGCACTCCGATGACACCCTGGATCCCGAGATCCCTGGGAGCGTCGATCGTGCGGGTCAGGCGCTGCAGCGCGCCAGGACGCCGCCCCAGCTCGTGCGTGTCGAACACGAGAGGATCGCGGTGGTCGAGGCGGGCGTTCAGAACCATTCCTGCTTTCGATCTTCGAACTCTGGGAACGCCGCCCTCGGTGTCCCTCGGGCAGCGCTGATCGCGGACGTACGCGCGACCGAAGAGCCAGGATACTGGACCTTTCGCTCTCGGCCCAATCCGCTGCGTGCCCGCGCCCCGGACGCCGGTGCGCGCCCCTCCTGACCGCCCGGTCAGTGGCCGCCGCGCCCCTGCTCGTACGCCCTCAGCTGGTCCGCGCTGATCATGCTGGTGTCGAAGAGGCTGACCTCGTCGAGGGGATGGTTCTGCTGGTCCATGGCATGGGCCTGCTGGCCGTAGACCTGCCCGCCCTGGTCGTAGCCCTGCTGGTCGTAGCCCTGCTGCTGGTAGGCGGCGTACGGGTCGGCCTGCTGGTAGCCGTACGCGTCCTGCTGCTGGGCGTACTGCTGCTGGTAGCCGTAGGGGTCGTCCTGCTGCTGGTAGGCGTACGCCTCCTGCTGCCCGTAGGACGGCTGGGCGGCCGGCTCCGGGGTCCTGGGGTCCTGCTCGGGCTCGTCCGCGAGCTCCGCGAGGCCGGCCAGGTAGTCGGCGTCGCTGGTGTGCGCCCCGGGCGTTCCGTCCTCCCCGAAGGCCGCGAGCGCGCCGAGGTCGTCGGTGGCGATACGGCCCTGGAGCTTCTCCCGGCCGCGGCCGACGGCCTCCAGGGTCTTGGCGAGGACGGCCTCGAAGGCGCCGAGCTTGGCGTCGACGTACGCGTCGGCGTCGCGGCGCAGGGTCTCCGGGTCGTAGCTGCGCTCGGGGGCGTCCTCGTCCTCGTAACCGTCCTCGTCGAGGCCCGGACCGGTGCCGAGGAGCTTCTCGCGGCCGCGGCCGACGGAGCCGAGGGTCTTGGTGAGGACGACCTCGAAGTTGGCGAGCTGGGAGTCGACGTAGTCGTCGGCCTCCGCGCGGATCTCCTCCGCCTCCTTGCGGGACTCGCCCAGGATGCGGTCCGCCTCGTTCTGCGAACGGCGGGCGACCTCGGTGTCGGAGATCAGGGAACCGCGCTCGGCGTGCGCGGTCTCGATGATCCGCTCGGCCTCCTGGCGGGCCCGCTCGACCATCTCCTCGCGGCCGCCGATCAGCTCCTGCGCCTGGGCGAGGGAGCCGGGCAGCGCCTGGCGCACCTCCTCCAGCATCGAGAGCAGTTCGGCGCGGTTGACCACGCACGATGCCGACATGGGCATGGAACGGGCACCGCTGACCGCCGCGACGATCTCATCGAGCTTCTTCTGTACGTCCACCGTGTGCTCGCCACTCTCTACAGCCGTGTTGGAGACGGACGGGACGACTGTACGACCACTCCCGCGCCCTCCGACACCGGGTGACGGGCTGTCAGTCGCTCAGTCCCGGCCGAGCCGCTCCTTGAGCGCCTCCAGGACCACCGGCGGCACCAGGTGGGAGATGTCGCCGCCCCAGTTCGCGACCTCCTTGACCAGCGAGGAGGACAGGAAGCTGTAGGTGGGGCTGGTCGGGATGAACAGGGTCTCGACGCCCGAGAGGCCGTTGTTCATCTGGGCCATCTGGAGTTCGTAGTCGAAGTCGCTGACCGCTCGCAGGCCCTTGACGATGGCCGGGATGTCCCGCTGCTTGCAGTAGTCGACGAGGAGGCCGTGGTAGGCCTCGACCTGGACGTTGCCGAACTCGGCCGTGACCTCGCGGATCAGCTCGATCCGCTCGTCGACCGTGAACAGGCCCTTCTTGGACTGATTGATCATCACGACGACGTGCACGACGTCGTACAGCGCGGAGGCGCGGGCGATGATGTCGAGATGTCCGTTGGTGATGGGGTCGAATGACCCCGGACAGACGGCGCGGCGCAACAGTGGTCCCTCGCTCTCCGGTCCGGTCATCGTGCTTCTTCGCACGTAGAGGCGGCGCGACCGTACCAAAACGTGCCCTCGCCGTAGCGACGGGCCCTGATGGGCTCGAAACCCTCGGGCCAGCCGAATTCACCGCCTCTGGTGCTGCGCTCCACGGTGACGAGCGCATCCTCCGCGAGCCAGCCCCCGGTGCGGAGTGTGAGCAGAATCTCCCGAAGATCGTCGTCCGAAACGACGTACGGAGGGTCGAGGAAGACCAGGTCGTACGGCTCCCCGGGAGGGGCAGCCTTGACGATCTGCTCCGCTTTGCCCGCCCTGACCTCGGCGCCCGGCAGGCCCAGCGTCCTCACGTTGTCGCGGACGACCTTGGCCGCGCGGGCGTCCGCCTCCACGAGCAGGGTGTGTCCGGCGCCGCGGCTGAGGGCCTCCAGGCCGACGGCGCCCGAGCCCGCGTACAGGTCGAGCACGCGCTCGCCCTCCAGCGGGCCGCCGAGCAGGGACTGCCAGGTGGAGAAGAGGCCCTCGCGCGCCCGGTCGGAGGTGGGGCGGGTGCCGGTGCCCGGCGGGACGGCCAGACGGCGTCCGCCGGCCCGGCCAGCGATCACGCGGGTCATGAGGGTCCTTTGCGCTGGGGGTGGTCGGTTCCTCCCAGTCTCTCAGCCGCCGGCCCCTCGCCGCCGCTCAGCCCTTGTCCAGGTACTGCTCCCGTTCCTCGTCCAGCAGGGCGTCCAGGGCGACGCGCAGGCCGGGCAGGTCCGCGAGTTCCGGGTCCGCCGCGACGACCGCGGTGGCCTCCTCGCGGGCCTCCGCGATGATCTCCTCGTCGTCGATGACGGCGAGCATGCGCAGCGAGGAGCGGGCGCCGGACTGGGCCTGGCCGAGGACGTCGCCCTCGCGGCGCTGTTCGAGGTCGATGCGGGAGAGCTCGAAGCCGTCCAGGGTCGAGGCCACGGCGTTCAGCCGCTGACGGGCCGGGCTCGCCTCCGGCATCTCGGAGACCAGCAGGCACAGCCCCGCCGCCGAACCGCGGCCGACCCGGCCGCGGAGCTGATGGAGCTGGGAGACGCCGAAGCGGTCGGCGTCCATGATCACCATGGCGGTGGCGTTCGGCACGTTCACCCCGACCTCGATGACGGTCGTGGCGACCAGGACGTGCGTCTCGCCCGCGGCGAAGCGGCGCATGACGGCGTCCTTGTCGTCGGGGTGCATCCTGCCGTGCAGGACCTCGACCCGCAGGCCCTGGAGGGGGCCCTTGGCGAGCTGGTCGGCGACCTCCAGGACGGCCAGCGGCGGGCGCTTCTCCGCCTCGTCCTCGGGGGACTTCTTCCGGGCGCCCTTCTTCGGGTCGTCCTCCTCGTCACCGATGCGGGGGCAGACGACGTACGCCTGATGGCCGTTCTCCACCTCCTCGCGCACGCGCTCCCACGCGCGCGTGAGGAAGTGCGGCTTGTCCGCGGCCGGGACGACGTGGCTTGCGATCGGCGAGCGGCCGGCGGGGAGCTGGTCGAGCACGGAGGTCTCCAGGTCGCCGAAGACCGTCATCGCGACCGTGCGCGGGATGGGCGTGGCGGTCATGACCAGGAGGTGCGGGGGCTGCTTGCCCTTGCCGCGCAGGGCGTCGCGCTGTTCCACGCCGAAGCGGTGCTGTTCGTCGACCACGACCAGGCCCAGGTCGTGGAACTGGACCTTGTCCTCGATCAGCGCGTGGGTGCCGATCACGATCCCGGCCTCGCCGGTGACCAGGTCGAGCAGCGCCTGCCTGCGGGCGGCCGCCCCCATGGAGCCGGTGAGCAGCACGACCTTCGTAGCGTGCTCGGCCCCGCCGAGCATGCCGCCCTCGGCCAGCTCGCCCATCATCTCGGTGACCGACCGGTGGTGCTGCTGGGCGAGCACCTCGGTGGGCGCGAGCATCGCGGCCTGCCCGCCCGCGTCGACGACGGCGAGCATGGCGCGCAGGGCCACCATGGTGTTGTGGGTGACAGTGAAGTTGTCAGTGACGTAGGCGTGACTCGGGTGAGCGACGCTGATGCACTGGACCGGTTTGCGGCCCACGTACTCCACAGCCCGAATGCCTCGTCGGAATGTGTTGTATTTCGGGCGAGGACAGACCCGATCGGCCTTACGGGACAGCCTGAAGGGCGCGTATTCGGCAGGAAGCGCCACCGAGACGTTGAAGGCGGCCTTCGTGGGCAGCACCCGAGCCCGTCCGCCCAGGGAACGCACGAGCCACGCGACATCATCCGCGAGCCTGAGCGAGGCGGAGCAGAGGGAGATGCTCATTCCGTCCTTGTGCACCGTGCCGTCCGTGTCCAGCAGCCCCTGGAGGAGAGCGAGACGGTTCTTGACGGACGTGTTCTTGAACTCTTGTGGGATGAATTTGCCGTGGGACGTCTTGCCCCAAAGGTCGAGGTTCCGCAGCGCCTGGATGACTGGGTTCCGGACACCACCGGAACGCTGCTTCAACTGGATCGTGTAGTCGCAGCGTGATCCCGGCACCGGAACCAGCCGGCAGTCCGGTGCAACAGCACTCGCCGCGGCGTCGCGGATCTCTTCGTCGATCGTCGAAAGACGAAGATTGTGCCGGAATGAACCGTCACCCAACAGCAGCCCGAAGAGGTAGGGATCGAGCGGCAACTCGACGTCCGGTCCGAGGTCGACCGGAGCTGCGGGAGGGATGTACCACTTCGACGATCCGTTCGCCTTGAACGTGTCGAGACGGATCTCCCTGGTGGTCATCGTCTTGGGCACCTGACCGCGATGCCATGCGCAGCTCGTTCCGACGATCCAGAGGTGCTCGTCGTCGCACTCCACGGAACTTCCGTCGGAGAGGACCAAGCGCCAGACGTCACGCTCTCCCTGAGGAAAAACCCCATCGATCACAGCGATCTCGCCATCGGGTACGACCACTTCGTCGCCCTCCCGCAGGTCCCCCATCCGCCGGAAACCCGTGGGTGTCAGCACCGTCGAGTCGAGGGGCTGAGCCTTTCCGGAACCCACCTCTCCCTGGAGCAGCCGGTGCATCGGGTGTTCGGTGGCGAGGCCGTCGAAGATCTCCTTGGAGACCTTCTGCTGGCCCTCGGTGAGGGTGAAGGGCAGCCGGGCGTCGAAGGCGGTCAGCAGGCCGTCGGGCAGGGGGGTGCGGGCGACGGCCGGGAGCTGGGCGTCGGCGTGGCGGCGGCGGGCCAGGGCGACCTGGAGGACGAAGGCCTCGTCCCACTTGAGGCGGGCGCGGGCGTCGTGGATGTCGGCCTTGGTGCCCGGGCGGTGGATCTTGAGGAGGGCCTCGGGGAGGCCGACCAGGCCGCGGCCGTCGCGCAGCGGGTCCGGGAGGGGGTCGACCGCCCGCTGGGCGCTCGGCAGCACCGTCTGCACGGACTTGGCGATCTTCCAGGACTCCAGTTTGGCGGTGGCCGGGTAGATCGGGATGAGGGCGCCCGCCCAGCTGTCGACGCTCTCCACCGCCTCGTCGCCCTCGCCGCGCAGCAGCTCGTAGGCCGGGTGGGCGAGCTGGAGGCGGCGGTTGAAGACGGAGACCTTGCCGGAGAACATCGCGCGGGTGCCGGGCAGCAGGTCCTTGTGGGGCTTGTGCACGCCGTTGCCGAAGAAGACGAGCTGGACGCGGCCGCTGCCGTCCGTGATGGTCACCTCCAGGCGCTGGCCCTTGCCGCGGGGCGCCTTGGACGAGGCGAAGGTGTGCAGGCGGGCGTCGGCGACCTGGGCGACCACCGTCACGTGCTCGTCCATCGGCAGGTCGGCGAGGTGGGTGAGCTGCCCGCGCTCCTCGTATCTGCGGGGGTAGTGGTGCAGCAGGTCGCCGACGGTGTGCAGGCCGAGGTGCTCGGCCATCACCTTCGCGGTGGCGGGACCGAGCGCCTTCTTCAGTGGTTCTTCGAGCACGGGCACGAGATCCATTGCACACCACGGCACTGACATTGCCGTATACGTCCTGGAAATCCGCTGGTCAGACGGCTGGTTCCGGGCCTAGGATGACGCGCTCCGGCCCTCTTCGCGGTCACCGCCCCCGGGACCGCCCGACCCCGCGCCGTCGCCCGTCCCCCCACCGACCGGCGCAGCGACGATGGACTCCCAGACCTCACAGCCGTCCCAGGCCTCCCCGTCACCCCATACGTTCCAGGTCGACCTGCGCGGTCTGGTCGACCTCCTCTCCCATCACCTCTACTCCAGTCCCAAGGTCTACCTGCGCGAGCTGCTGCAGAACGCCGTCGACGCGATCACCGCGCGGCGCGCGGAGCAGCCGGACGCCCCGGCCACGGTGCGGCTGTACGCCGAAGGCGGGACCCTGCGGGTGGAGGACTCCGGGATCGGGCTCACCGAGTCCGACGTGCACAGTCTGCTGGCGACCATCGGCCGCAGCTCCAAGCGGAACGACGGCCTGGAGTCGGCCCGTTCGGACTTCCTCGGCCAGTTCGGCATCGGGCTGCTGGCGTGTTTCGTCGTCGCCGAGCGGATCCGGGTGGTCAGCCGCAGCGCCCGGACGCCCGACGCGGCACCGGTCGAGTGGACCGCGGCCGACGACGGCTCGTACACGGTGCGCACCCTGCCGCAGGAGGCGCGCGCCGAGCCGGGCACGACCGTGCACCTGGTGGCGCGGGCCGGGGCCGGCGAGTGGCTGGACCGGGATCGGGTCCTGTCGCTGGCGCGCGACTTCGGGGCCCTGCTGCCGTACGACGTGCGGGTCGGCGACGAGGCGGTCGCGGACCTCCCCGCGCCCTGGGACCGGCCCTACCCGAGCCCCTCCGGCCGGCGGGTCGCCCTGGCCCGGCACTGCCGGGAGCTGTTCGGGTTCACCCCGCTGGACTCGATCGGCCTGGACGTGCCGCTCGCCGGTGTCCGGGGCGTGGCCTACGTCCTGCCCACGGCGGTCTCTCCCGCCCAGCGCGCGAGCCACCGGGTGCACCTGAAGGGCATGCTGCTCACCGAGCGGGCCGAACAGCTGCTGCCCGACTGGGCGTTCTTCGTGCGCTGCGTCCTCGACACGGACAGCCTGCGGCCCACCGCGTCCCGCGAGTCGCTGTACGAGGACGAGACCCTCGCCGCCGTGCGGGAGGCGCTGGGCGAGCGCATCCGGTCCTGGCTGACCGGACTCGCGGCGAACGACCCGGAGCGGCTGGCCGCCTTCCTGTCCGTGCACCACCTGGGCGTGAAGTCGCTGGCGCGGCACGACACGGAGATGCTGCGCACGATGCTGCCGTGGCTGCCCTTCGAGACGACCGACGGACGGCTGTCCCTGGAGGAGTTCGCGCAGCGGCACCCGGTGGTGCACTTCACGCGGACCGTGGAGGAGTACCGGCAGGTCGCGCCGATCGCCTCCGCGCAGGGGGTCGGGGTCGTCAACGGCGGCTACACGTACGACAGCGAGCTGATCGAGGCCCTGCCGGCCGTACGGCCGGGCACGGCCGTCTCGGAGCTGGACGCGGACACCGTGACGGCCCACCTGGACACGGTCGACCCGGCCGAGGAGCTGGCGCTGTCGGGCTTCCTCGCGGCCGCGCGGGCCCGGCTCGACCCGCTCGACTGCGACGTGGTGCTGCGCGCCTTCCACCCCCTGTCGACGCCCGCCCTGCACCTGGACGACCGGGCGGCCCGCCACGAGCAGGCCCGCGCGGAGGCCGAGGAGCAGGCCGACGACCTGTGGGCGGGCATCCTCGGCTCGCTGCGCGGCAGCGCCCCGCGCGCGCGTCTGGTCCTCAACCACCTCAACCCGCTGATCCGCAGGATCGGTTCGCTCGGTGACCCGGACCTGATCGGCACCGCCACGGAGTCGCTGTACGGGCAGGCGCTGCTGATGGCCCAGCGCCCGCTGCGGCCCGCGGACTCGGCGCTCCTCAACCGCGCCTTCATCGGCCTGCTGGAGTGGGCCACCCACACCGATCCCGGAAAGGACGACCGCCGATGAGCCCGGCCATGGACTTCGACACGCTGCGGCGGGCGATGGCGGACAACTACGAGCAGCCCGAGGGACCCGGCCGCAACGCGCGCGCGGAGCAACTGCTCGTGGAGGCCGAGAAGCTGGACGTCCCGCTCGCCGTCGTCGAGGCGCTCGGACACCAGTTGAAGGTCTACAACTACAGCTCCGAGAAGGACAAGATGTTCGTCCCCTTCGCGCGTCTGCTGCGCATGTGGGACGAACACCCCGAGCACTTCGACGAGTTCGAGATCCACTCCCTGCACTGGGTCTTCAAGTGGATGTCGGCGGGCATGCTCGACCAGCCGCACGTCCCGCTCGCCTCCATAGAGAAGTGGCTCGGCGAGATGGAACGGCGCTACCGTCTCGCCGGTCACTCCGAACGAGCCGTGCGCAGCGCCGAGTTCAGCGTCGCCGCCCATCTGGGCGACCTGGAGCGCGCCGAACGGGCGTACACCGCCTGGATGGCGGCGGACCGTGACTCCATGGCCGACTGCCACGCGTGCGAGCTGCACGGGCAGGGGTGGTGGCGGACGGTGCGCGGCGCGGACGAGGAGGCGCTGGAGCTGTGGGCGCCGGTGCTCGGGGGCGAGTACACCTGCGCCCACGAGCCGCACACCGCCCTCGCCTCCTCCCTGCTGCCGCTGCTGCGGCTGGGACGTCCGGAGGAGGCGCGCGCCCACCATCTGCGGGGCTTCCGGCTGGTGCGGTCCATGGAGAGCATGCGGGGCGCGTTCGCGGACCACGTGGAGTTCTGCGCCCTGACCGGCAACGAGGCGCGCGCCCTGGAACTGCTCGCGGAGCGCCCGGCCTACTTCACGGACTCCGGGGACCCGCGCAGCAAGCTGGACTTCCTGTCGGTCGTGGCGCTCACGATGGACCGGCTGACCGCCCTCGGGCTCGGCGGACAGCCGGTTCCGGGGCCCACGGGGCGGGAGTGGACGGCGGCGGAACTGGCCGTCCACGCGCGCGAGGAGGCGCTGGCCCTGGCGGCCCGGTTCGACGAGCGCAACGGCACGCCGTACATCGGCGAGCGGGCCCGCGCGCGCATGGACCAGCCGGTGCTCGTCGACCGGCTGCCGCTGGGCGTGCGCTCCACGGGTCCGGCGCGCGCCGGTTCCCCCCGGCCGGTGCCGGTGTCCGCGTCGGCTGTCGTGGCGGAGGCCGCCGAACCGGGCCTGGACGCGCTGCTCGCCGAGGCCCGGCGGCTCTCGGCGCTGCGGGACCCGGACGCGGTCGAGGCGTGGGCGGCGGTCTCGCGCGCCGCCGAGGGCCGGGAGCTGGCGGTCCGCGACCGCGCGGAGATCGCCGATCACGAGGCGATGGGCCGCGGGCCGCGGGGCGCCGCTCTCTTCCTCCGGGCCGCCGAGCTGTACGCCGAGGCGGGCGACCCCGGTGAGGCGCTGGCGGCCCGTTCCCGCGCCGCGTACGTCCAGGCGCTGTCGGGCGGGTCCGCGCAGGCCCTGGAGGCCGTCGCGGAGCTGCGCGAACAGGTGCTCGCCCTGTTCACCGAGGGCGGGACGGGGGCCTCGCAGACGGCGTCCGTGCTGATCGGCCGGGCGCGGACGCTGATGCACCGGGTGGACGAGCTGGAGAGCGCCGCGGTGGACGGGCGGCCGCTCGCCGGCGGCGACACCGGCTCCGGCTCCGGCTCCGGCTCCGGCTCCGGCTCCGGCTCCGGCTCCGAGGGCGATGTCATGGCCGCCGCGGAGGAGGCCGCGCGGGAACTGCTGGCCCTGGCGGAGCCGCGTGCCGGGGACGACGTGGCGCTCGCGTCGCGGGCCGCCGAGGCGTACGCGATGCTCGGGGAGCTCGCCGCCCGCGCCGACGACGCCGAGGGGGCCGCCGGATTCCTCCGGCGCGCCGTCGACGGGTTCGTGGCGGCGGGGCTGCCGTGGTTCGCCGTCGAGTACGACTCCCGGCTCGCCGGGATCGCGACGCACCTCGGCGACATGGAGGCCGCGGAGCGGGCGACGCGCGACGCGCTGGAGCACGGAGGGTCCCATCTGGAGCCGGCCGGCCATGCCCAGCTGCATCTCCGGCTCGCCGAGACGCTCGCCGCCACCGGGCGGTTCGGCCCCGCCTCGGAGCACGCCCTGGAGGCCGCGCACTGGGCCGACGAGGCGGGCGAGGCCGCCACGTTCGGTGCCTGGGCGCGCCACCACCTCGGCGGGTTCCTGCTCCGCCAGGGGCGGTGGGCGGAGGCTGCGGAGATCCTGGAGTCGGCTCTGCCCGACCTGACCGCCGAGATGCACGGCGAGGGCTCGATCGTGCAGACGCGCTGGTGGCTCGGCGACTGTCTCACCGAGCTCGGCGAACACCGCGGGGCCGCCGAGCACTGGCTGCGCGCCGCCGACGTCGCCCGGCACTGGCCCGAGCAGCACGACCACGCGATGCTCGCGAACCTCGCGGCCGAGGCGCTGCTGCACGCCGGGATGACCGCCGAGGCGGATCAGGCGTACGCCCGCGCGTGCGACCTGTGGCGCGAGCTGGGCGACGCCCACGGGCTGGTCCGGGCGCTCCGGGCCCGCGCGTGGGGCGCGGCCCGGCGGGACGGAGGGCTCGGCGAGGCGCGCGAGCTGATGGCGGAGGCGGTCCGGGAGTGCGAGTCGGCGGTGGGGCGCCGGGCGGAGGCACCCGGTGCCGGTGCCGGTCCTGAGAACGAGGACGCGGACGCGGACGCCGGGCGTCGTGTCGTCGCCGAACTCGGGCACACCCACCGCCAGTTCGGTGATCTGGTGGCCCGTTCCGTGCCCGACGACGTGGAAGAGGCCGACGCGCGGGACGCGTGCGAGGAGGCCCTCGGGCACATGACGCGGGCGGTCTCCGTGTTCGCCTCCCTCGGTGACGCCCTGCTCGGCGCCCGAACGGGTTGCGAGCTGGCGGCGGGCCGGCTGGAGGCCGACCTGGGCCGGTACGAGGCCGCCTCGGCACGCGCGCGCACGGTCCTCGCCCTGTGCGACCGGCTGGACGGGGAGACCGCCGGGGCCCTGCGGGCCGAGGCCGAGAAGATGCTCGCGCTCCTGGAGGGAGCCGGCCGGGCCTGACCGGGACCGAGGCGCGGAACCGTCCGCGCCTCGGTACGAGGCCACCACACCCGCCTCACCGGAACCCCTGCCCCGCCCCGGCCCACCACGCACCGACGGCAGACCCCCGCCACGAGCACCGGATCCGCGTCGCGCGGCTCAAGTCGCCGCGTCCGGGCGTCGGTTCCCCGCTCCTGCCCGCAGGTCTCCGGGCGCGGGCTTCACGGTGTCGTCGGGATCCCCGTCGCCGCTCGTCTCACGAGGGGGCGGAGCCGGGATCCGGGGCGTCTTCGGTGCGGATCGACTCGGCCGCACGGCGCAGTTCGTCGAGCACCGTCCGTACGGCCCTGCGGGCCGCGCGTTCGGGACGGTGGAGCACGTCGATGCGGCGCACGGCGTGGACCCCGGCCAGGGGCCTGAGGACCAGCGCGGGATGCGGGCGCGTGGTCCAGCGGGGCATCAGGGCGACCCCGCCGCCCGCGGCGACGAGCTCGGCGACCACGGTGAACTCGTTGACGCGGTGGACGATGTCCGGCCGCCGGTTCGCGGCGGTCGCGACGGCGTCGACGGTGGCCATCAGCGGGAAGCCGTCGTGCACGGTGATCCAGGGCAGCACCGCGACGTCGGCCGGGGTCAGGCTCTCCCGCCGGGCCAGCGGGTGGCCGGCCGGCAGGGCGACGTCGAGGGGCTCGCTGAGCAGCGTGGTGGCGGTGACCGTGCGCGGCCAGGGCGGTGTGTGCGCGAGGTGGTGGGCGACGACGAGGTCGTAGTCACGGGTCAGCCGGGGAAAGTGGTCCTGCGCCACGTCCTCGTCGGCGAGCGAGAGCCGCGGGGCCGTGCGGGCCCGGCCGCGCAGCAGGACCGGGAAGAACGTGGCGGCCGCGCTGTGGAAGGCGGCCACCGACACGTCCCCGGCCGGCTCGTCGACGAAGTCGTCCACGCAGTGCCGTGCCCGGGCGAGGGCGCTCTCCACCTCGATCGCCGCACCGGCCAGCACCCGCCCGGCGTCCGTCAGCACCAGCCGCCGTCCGTCGCGTTCGGTGAGCGGGACCGGGATCGAGCGCTGTAGCAACCGCAGTTGCTGCGAGATCGCCGAGGGGGTCATCAGCAGCGCCTCCGCCACGGCGGTGACGCTGCCCAGCTCACCGAGTTCACGCAGGATCCGCAGCTGCCGCTCGTTCACCCACTCATTGTAGTGATGCTTAAAAGACACTGAAGAACTTCGCTCTGGGCTTCAGGGTCGGGGTGCGGGAGCGTGTGGGGCGTGTCCCGAGTCCGCAGCACCGACGCGGTGCTTCTCCTTGTCGCCGCCGTCTGGGGTTCCAGTTATCTGGCCGCCAAGACCGCCACTTCGGCGCTCCCCGTCCTGCTCGTCCTGTTCGTGCGGTACGGCATCTCGGCCGCCGCCTGCGCCGCGCTCGTCGCCGCCCGGCGCCGGACGAGGCGCTGCACGCGCGACGAGCTGCGCGTCGGGGCGGTGCTGGGGGTCACCCAGGCGGCGGTCCTGGCCCTGGAGACGTACGGCGTCGCGCACACCAGCGCGGCCAACGCGGGCCTGCTGATCAGCCTCACCATCGTGCTCACCCCGCTGCTGGACCGCCGGTCCGGGACGGCGGGGCTGCCGCCGCGCTACTTCGCCGCCACCGGCCTGTGTCTGCTCGCCGTCGCTCTCCTGGTGTCCGGCAGCGGCTTCCACCAGCCTCGTAGCGGTGACCTGCTGATCCTCGCCGCCGCGCTGGTCCGCGCGGCCCATGTGGCGCTCGTGGGGCGGCTCACCGCCCGTCGCCGGGTACGGCCGCTGCACGTCACGACCGTCCAGACGGTCGTCGGCACCGTCTTGTTCGCGGTGCCCGCCGCCGGCTCCCTGTCCGCTCTCGGCGGCGTCGACGCGGCGGGCTGGGCCCAGCTCCTCCACCTCGCCCTGCTCTGCAGCGTGTTCGCGTTCCTGGCGCAGACCTGGGCGGTGCAGCGCAGTTCCGCGAGCCGGGCCAGTCTGCTGCTGGGCACCGAGCCGGTGTGGGCCGTCGCGGTCGGCATCGGTCTCGGCGGCGAACACCTCACGGTCCTCACCGCCCTCGGCGCCGTGCTGATGGTCGCCGGGACCTACTGGGGACAGGCCGTCGAACGCGCCCACCGGACGGCCGGCACCGAGGAGACCCGTCGTCCCGCGGTTCCGGCGAACGCCTGACCGCCGGAACACACGCGTCCCCGGCCGCTACTCGACCCCGATCAGCAGCAGCGCGCCCTGGCGCCCGCCCCGGTACACCACGGTGTCCACCGCGAGGTACGACTCCCGTACGCGTGCCTCCAGATGGGCGGCGATGGACTCGGGGGCCTCGTCGCCGAGGACGAGGGTGACCATCTCCCCGCCCGCCGCGAGCATGCGGTCGAGGACCGTCTCCGCCGTGGCGGTGACATCGGTGCCGATGACGGCGACATCACCGTCGACGAGGCCGAGCACGTCTCCGGCCTGGCAGATGCCGGCCATGGTCCAGGACTGCCGCTCGGCGACGGTGACCTCGGCGTAGCGGGTGGCTCCCGCCGCCGAGGTCATGGCGACGACGTCCTCGTCGAAGCGGCGCTCCGGTTCGTGCACGGCCAGCGCGGCGATGCCCTGCACCGCGGAGCGGGTCGGGATCAGGGCGACCCGGACCCCCTCGGCACGGGCCTGTTCGGCGGCCGCCGCCGCGGTGTGCCGCAGGTCGGCGTCGTTGGGCAGCAGCACCACCTCGCGCGCGTGGGCCCGTCGTACGGCCTCCACGAGCTCCCCGCTGGCGGGCGGTTCGTCCGGCCGCGCGAGCACGGTCGTCGCCCCGGCCTCGGTGTAGAGCCCGGCCAGGCCCTCGCCCGGCACGACGGCCACGACGGCCCGCTGCGCCCGCTCCCGGGGCGCGCGCGCCGCCCCGGCTCCGGTGTGCGCGTCGCCGAGCCCGAAGTGGGTGATCCGGATGCGGTACGGGCGCCCGGCCTCGACGCCCGCCTCGACGGCCGCGCCCGCGTCGTCCACATGCACGTGGACGTTCCACAGGCCGTCGCCGCCGACCACGACGAGGGAGTCGCCGAGGGCGTCGAGCCGGTTCCGCAGACGGTCCACGGCCGCGTCCTCCGCCTCCAGGAGGTAGATCACCTCGAAGGCGGGATGGCCGTCCTCCGCGTCCCCGTCCCCGCAGGCGCCCGCCGCGCCGGTCCCGTGGCCGTGCCCCGCGCCGGCTCCGGCGGTCGCGGGAGCGGCGGCGTCCGGGGCGTCGGCGGAAACGGTCACGCCCGTGGGGCCGGGGGTGGCCTCCTCCCCCGGCCCGCGCTGTCCGGGCGGGGCCGCGACCGGTCCCGGCGCCTCCCCCGTGAACGTCTCCACCAGCGCCGCGAGCACCGCCACCAGCCCCCGCCCGCCCGCGTCGACCACACCGGCGTGCTCCAGGGCGGCGAGCTGCCCGGTGGTCGCGGTGAGCGCGACGCCCGCGCCCGCGTAGGCCGCGAGGGCGACCGCGCCGCAGTCGCCCTCGGCACCGGAGGCCGCGTCGGCGGCGGCCGAGGCGACGGTGAGGACCGTGCCCTCGACGGGGTGCGCGACGGCCCCGCGGGCGGAATCGGCGGCGTTCCGCAGGGCGAGGCCCAGACCCCGGCCGTCGGTGTGAGCGGTCTCACCGTCGGCGGCGAGCACTTGGGCCATGCCCCGCAGCAACTGCGCGAGGATGGTCCCGGAGTTGCCCCGGGCCCCGATCAGGGCCCCGTGCGCCATCGCCCGTACGGCGGCGGCGAGCGGGACACCGCTCGCCGCGGCGGCCCCGGAGTCCTCGGCCGTCCCGGGCGCTCCGGCCGTCCCGGTCCCGTCGTCGCTCCCGGACGCCCCGGGTGCCGGAGCGGCCACCGCCTCGTACCCCGCGAACACCGCCTCGACCGCCGCCGTCGCCGACTCCACCGTCAGATACAGGTTCGTCCCGGTGTCGCCGTCGGCGACCGGGTAGACGTTGATCGCGTCGATCTCCTCGCGCGCACGGCCCAGGGCCCGGAGCGCGAGCCCGCACCAGGTGCGCACCGCGAGAGCATCGAATGTCTGCGGCACCTGCGGCACCTGTGCCTCCTCGATCTGCTGGACGTGGGACGCAGCGTAGACCCAGAACGGGTTACTGCCGGTAGAGGGCCCCGGGGCCGAGGAGGGCGGAGTGGCAACCGGCAGATCATGGTAGTTTCGTTCTCCGGACGCAGTCGTTGTATGCTGCTCCAGTTGCCCGATCTGATCGGGCCATCCCCCTGGCACCGCCACTCAGATCCTAGATCTCGATCCTCGGCATGCCGGGATCAACCGTAAGTGCATCTGAAGTCTTTGGAGTGACCCGTGGCTGCCAACTGCGACGTCTGCGGCAAGGGGCCGGGCTTCGGCAACAACATCTCGCACTCGCACCGCCGTACACCGCGTCGCTGGAACCCCAACATCCAGCGCGTCCGTACCGTGGTGGGCGGGACGCCGAAGCGCGTGAACGCTTGCACCTCGTGCATCAAGGCCGGCAAGGTCACGCGCTGACAACCGCCAGCGCGCGGCCACTGCTGGTTCGCTTGCACTGAACCCGTCCACCTCACGGTGGGCGGGTTTTTTGCTGCCCTGCGCCCGCTTTGCTGCCCTCGCGCCCGCGGGGCGCCCCGGGCGTCCGGGGTGGGCACCCCGGACGCCGGAAGCCTCAGGACTCGATGTCCCCGAAGTGGTCCCAGCCGCCCTTGCGCGTCCAGGGCGCGCCGTCCACGGTCACCCGGGGCAGGGCCGACGGGTTGAGGACCTCGCCGATCACCTTCCAGCGCGCGGGCAGCTTCACGTCCGGCGGGAAGGTGGCGACGATCGCGTGGTCCTCGCCGCCGGTGAGCACCCACTGGATGGGGTCGACCCCGACGGCCTGGCCGATGTCGTTCATCTGCGAGGGGACGTCGATGTCCCCGGAGCGGATGTCGATGCGCACCTTGCTCGCCTCGGCGATGTGCCCGAGGTCGGCGATCAGGCCGTCGCTGACGTCCGTCATCGAGGTCGCGCCGAGCCCGGCGGCGGCCGGACCCGCGTGGTACGGCGGTTCGGGCCGGCGATGGGCCTCGACGAAGGCGCGCGGCGAACGGAAACCCCGGGAGAGCACCGCGAAGCCCGCGGCGGACCAGCCCAGCCAGCCCGTCACGGCGACGACGTCACCGGGCTGCGCGCCGGCCCGGGTGACCGGCTCGTGGTTGCGCAGATCACCGAGTGCGGTGATCGAGACGGTGATGGTCTCGCCCCGTACGACGTCCCCGCCGACCACGGCCGCGCCCGCGACCTGGCACTCGTCGCGCAGTCCGTCCATCAGCTCGGAGGGCCAGGTGGCCGGGAGTTCGGCGGGCACGACCAGGCCGAGCAGCAGCGCGGTCGGCACGGCGCCCATCGCGGCGATGTCCGCGAGGTTCTGCGCGGCGGCCTTGCGGCCGACGTCGTACGCCGTGGACCAGTCGCGGCGGAAGTGACGTCCTTCGAGGAGGATGTCGGTGCTCGCCACGACCCTGCGGTCCGGCGCTGCCACCACCGCGGCGTCGTCGCCGGGGCCGACCCGGACCGCCGGGGTGGTGGTGAGGCGCGAGGTGAGCTCTCGGATGAGCCCGAACTCCCCCAACTCGCCCACGGTGCCCTTCATGATCGTCGTGCTCCCTTAGTCGCTGCTCGTGCCCGGTCGCGAGCCGTCTGAGTACTCGGTACGGTCGAGTTGACCGTCAACTTGCGCAGGCCCTCCACCCCGGCGCGCGAGCCCCAGTCCCCGCGGGTCTCCCCGCGGCGAGCGGCAACGCGATACCGTGGCGTTCCTTTTCCCCACATGATCCTCGTGGCCGCCCTGGAGGTTCCGTGGTACAGGCGTACATCCTGATCCAGACGGAGGTCGGCAAAGCGTCGACCGTCGCCGAGACGATCAGCAAGATCCCGGGGGTGATCCAGGCCGAGGACGTGACAGGACCGTACGACGTGATCGTGCGTGCCCAGGCCGACACCGTCGACGCACTCGGCCGCATGGTGGTGGCCAAGGTCCAGCAGGTGGACGGCATCACCCGCACCCTGACCTGTCCGGTCGTGCACCTGTAGCCCCCGTCTACCCTTGGCCGGTGAACTTCTTCCGTCACCGGCACACCGCTTCCCTCGGGCTGCCCGCTCTCGCGGCGCTGATCGCGATCGCGGGCTGCTCCTCAGCAGACGACAGCGCGTCCGTCGCGGTTCCGAGCCCGGACACGAAGGTCACCGAGCTGTGCCAGAACCTGGACAAGGCGCTGCCGCGGACCGTGGACGGCCGTCGCCGTCAGGACCCGGAGCCCCGGTCCGCGCTGACCGCGGGCTGGGGAAGCCCGGCGATCATACTGCGCTGCGGTGTCGAACGGCCGCCGAAGATGACCGACCCGAAGGTGGCCACGGGCGACGACCCGAAGGCGGTCGGCGGCGGGGTGAACGGTGTCGACTGGCTGATGGAGAAGCAGGACGACGGGACGACCCGCCTCACCACCGCGTCGCGTCTGGCGTACGTCCAGGTCGTCGCGCCCCGGGGCGCCGACGTCTCCGGCGTGCTCGTCGACCTGGCCGCCTCCGTCAAGAAGGCGATCCCCGAGGGGATCGCCGACTGACGTGCTGGTCGCGCGCGGTGCTCAGCGCAGTCCGGTGGACCGACGCAGCGCCGCCTGGATGAGCCGGTCGACGAGCTCCGCGTAGCCGACGCCCGTCTCCCGCCACATCCGCGGGTACATGGAGATCGGCGTGAAGCCCGGCATCGTGTTGATCTCGTTGATCACGAACTCGCCGTCCTCGGTGAGGAAGAAGTCCGCGCGGACCAGTCCCTCGCAGGAGGCCGCCTCGAAGGCCTCGACGGCCAGACGGCGGACCTCGGCGGTCTGCTCCTCGGTGAGCGGCGCCGGCACGATCCCGTCGGCCGCGTCGATGTACTTGGCCTCGAAGTCGTAGAACGCGTGCGACTGCACGGGCGGGATCTCCGCGGGGACCGAGGCGCGCGGCCCGTCCTCGAACTCCAGGACGCCGCACTCGATCTCGCGGCCGCGCAGCAGCGCCTCCACGATGATCTTCGGGTCGTGCCGCTGGGCCTCCTCGATCGCCTCGTCGAGGCCCGAGAGGTCGTCGACCTTCGTGATGCCGAACGACGAACCCGCGCGCGCGGGCTTCACGAAGAGCGGCCAGCCGTGCTCACCGGCGAAGTCGACGATCTTCTTGCGGGCGGCGGCCTGGTCCTGCTGCCACTCGCGCGGCCGGATCACCACGTACGGGCCCACCTTCAGGCCGAACGAGGTGAACACCCGCTTCATGTAGTCCTTGTCCTGGCCGACGGCCGAGGCGAGGACGCCCGAGCCGACGTAGGGGACGCCGGAGAGCTCCAGGAGGCCCTGGAGGGTGCCGTCCTCGCCGTAAGGGCCGTGCAGCATCGGGAAGACGACGTCGACCTCGCCGAGCGCCTTGGGGACCGACCCGGGCTCGTTGTAGACGACTTCGCGGTTGGCGGGGTCGACGGGGAGCACCACGCCGCCCTCGCCGGACTCGGCGAGCTGCTCGACGCTGGGCTGCCTGCGGTCGACGATCGCCATGCGTTCCGGCTCGTCCGCGGTGAGCGCCCAGCGGCCGTCCTGGGTGATGCCGATCGGCAGTACGTCGTACTTCGTACGGTCGATGGCGCTCAGGACGGCGCCGGCGGTGACCACGGAGATCCCGTGTTCGGAGCTGCGGCCGCCGAAGACGACGGCCACGCGCGGCTTGCGAGGCGGCTGCTCAGGGCTCTGGAGGAGGTTCTCGGTGCTCATATCGCGTCGAGAGTACCCCGCGGTACGGCGGTGAGTCAGCGCCCCACGGCCGCCGTTGCTCAGCGTCGTGCCCACCGTCGCTGAGCGTCGCCCACCTGGCGGTTCGGCGGGCCTAGCGGCGCTCGGGCTTCGCGCTGCGCCCCATCAGCTCCTTGAGGGCGACCACCGGGGGCTTGCCCTCGTGGACGATGCTGACGACCGTCTCCGTGATCGGCATGTCGACGCCGTGCCGACGGGCCAGATCCAGCACCGACTCGCAGGACTTGACGCCCTCGGCGGTCTGCCGGGTGACCGCGATGGTCTCCTGGAGGGTCATGCCCCGGCCGAGGTTGATGCCGAAGGTGTGGTTGCGGGAGAGCGGCGAGGAGCAGGTCGCGGCGAGGTCGCCGAGACCCGCGAGGCCGGAGAACGTCATCGGGTCCGCGCCCATGACGAGTCCGAGCCGGGTGGTCTCGGCCAGGCCGCGGGTGATCAGCGAGCCCTTGGCGTTGTCGCCCAGACCCATGCCGTCGGCGATGCCGACGGCGAGACCGATCACGTTCTTGACGGCTCCGCCGAGTTCGCAGCCCACCACGTCGGTGTTCGTGTACGGACGGAAGTACGGCGTGTGGCAGGCGGTCTGGATGCGCCGGGCCACCGCCTCGTCGCGGCAGGCGACGACGCCGGCCGCGGGCATCCGCTGGGCGACCTCCTTGGCGAGGTTGGGCCCCGTGACGACGGCGACACGGTCGGCGGAGACCTTGGCGACCTCTTCGATGACCTCGCTCATCCGCTTCACGGTGCCGAGTTCGACGCCCTTCATGAGCGAGACGAGCACGGTGCCGGGGGCCAGCAGCGGCACCCACTCCGCGAGATTGCCGCGCAGGGTCTGGGAGGGGACGGCGAGCACGGTGAAGTCTGCGTCGCGCGCGGCCTCGGCGGGGTCGGCGGTGGCCCGCAGGTTCTCGGGGAGTTCGATCCCCGGGAGGTAGTCCGGGTTCATCCGCGTGGAGTTGACCGCGTCGGCGAGTTCGGGACGGCGCGCCCACAGGGTGACGTCGCACCCGGCGTCGGCGAGCACCATGCCGAAGGCCGTACCCCATGATCCGGTCCCGAAGACGGCCGCCCTGACCGGCTTGCTCACGTGCCCTGCCCCTCTTCCTGCTGTGCCTTCGACTTGGCCGCGGCCTTGCGGCGCTGCGCGATGCGCACCTCGCGCGGGTCGTACACGTTCTCGGGCGCCTTCTCGCCGCGGATCAGCTCCAGCTGCGCGGTGATGGCCGCCATGATGACCTCGGTGACCTCCCGCAGGAGGTCCGGGTTCATCTCCCGGTCGTAGTAGCGCGAGAGGTCCACCGGCGGGCCCGCGAGCACGTGGTGGGTCTTGCGCGGGAGGACGGCGGGCTTCTTGGCGTACGGGGGCAGCAGTTCGTTGGCGCCCCACTGGGCGACCGGGATCACCGGGCACCTGGTCTGCAGGGCGACCCTCGCCGCGCCGGTCTTGCCGGTCATCGGCCAGCCGTCGGGGTCACGGGTGAGCGTGCCCTCGGGGTAGAACGCCACGCACTCACCGCGTTCGACGGCGTCGATCGCGGCCCGGAAGGCGCTCAGGGCGTCCGTGCTCTCGCGGTAGACGGGAATCTGTCCGGTGCCGCGCATCGCGGCTCCGACGAATCCCTTCTTGAAAAGTCCGGCCTTCGCCAGGAAGCGCGGAACACGCCCGGTGTTGTACTGGTAGTGCGCATACGCGAACGGGTCCACATGGGAATTGTGGTTCACCGCGGTGATAAATCCACCCTCGGCCGGAATGTTCTCCATCCCACGCCAGTCCCGCTTGAGCAGAACCACGAGCGGCGGTTTGACGAGAACCGCTGCGAAGCGGTACCAGAAGCCGATTCTGCGGCGGGCCACGCGGACACCTTCCTCTAGAGCCTGGGGGGCCGCACAAGTGTCGCTCCAGGCCGCCTGTCTGTCGAGGACACCGTACGCCCCGACACCCTGGGCGCCAGGGTGGCCAGGTCACAATAAGGCGTGACTGGAGAGGGCGGAGCGTTCGTGCGGTGGACCTTGGTCATACCCCTCAAACCCCTGACGCGGGCCAAGAGCAGGCTGGCGGACACCGCTTCCGACGCGCTGCGCCCCGGCCTCGCCCTCGCGTTCGCGCAGGACACCGTGGCGGCGGCGCTGGCCTGCGCCGCCGTCCGGGGTGTGGCGGTCGTCACGGGCGACGCCCTGGCCGGGAGGGAGCTGGCCGCGCTGGGCGCGCGCATCGTCGCGGACGAGCCGGCGGGGGGCCTCAACGCGGCACTGGCACACGGAGCGGAGGCCGTACGGGCCCGGGATCCCGATGGCGCCGTCGCGGCCCTGAACGCCGACCTGCCCGCTCTGCGGCCTTCGGAATTGGCCCGGGTACTGGCCGCCGCCGGCGAATTCCCCCGCGCTTTTCTGGCCGATGCCGCCGCAATCGGCACCACTCTCCTGGCCGCTTCCCCCGGTCGGGAATTGCTCCCCGCTTTCGGCGGTGATTCCCGGGCCCGCCATCGCGCCTCGGGGGCCGCGGAACTCCGTCTCGACGCGGTGGATTCCGTACGCCGGGACGTGGACACCCGGGAGGATCTGCGGGCGGCGCTGGCGCTCGGCGTGGGGCCGCGCACGGCCGCCGCGGCGGCGCGGCTGCTGATTCCCGGACAGTAGGCGGCGGGCCCGTTCACTCTCGGCGGGCGGTTTTCCCGCCGATTCACCGGTGGCCGCTTCCCCGTCGGCGGGATTCCAGCCGACGGGATTCCGTACGGGTCCGGCGGGGGCCGGACAGACCGTGCGGGCCCGCGCGGGACGGGCCGGGAACGGCGGGAGCCGGGGCCGGGGTCCGCGGGGCCGGGAGATCCCCGCGTCCCGCGCGCGGCGGGATCAGTAGGCTGCCCTCATGCAGGCGACCTCGTACACGTACGACCCCGAGACCCGCAGCGGACAGGTGCTGCTCGACGACGGCACTCCGGTGCCCTTCGACGGTCCGGCGTTCGACGCCGGCGGTCTGCGGCTGCTGCGGCCGGGCCAGCGCGTGCGGATCGAGACCGAGGGCGAGGGGGCGGACCGCCGGATCACCCTGATCACCCTGCAGACGTTCTGACGCAGACATTCTGAACGTGCCGCGGGCCGGGCTCCCGGTGGGAGCCCGGCCCGGCGCGTGAGGTGCCCCTGCGCCCGGCCTCTAGCGGGCGGTGGCCTTCTTGGCGGTGGTCTTGCGGGCCGTCGACTTCTTGGCGGGGGCCTTCTTGGCCGTGGCCTTCTTCGCCGGAGCCTTCTTGGCGGCGGTCGTCTTCGCCGCGGTGGTCTTCGCCGTCGTCTTCTTGGCGGCGGCCGTCTTCGCCGTCGTCTTCTTCGCCGTGGTCTTCTTCGCGGCGGCCGTGGTCTTCTTCGCCGCGGTCTTCTTCGCCGCGGCCGTGGTCTTCTTGACCGCCGCCTTCTTGGCGGTGGTGGCCTTCTTGGCCGCGGCCTTCTTCACCGTCGCGGAAGCTCCGCCGGTGAGGCTGCCCTTCGGGGCCTTCTTGACCGCGACGTCGTTCTTCGGGAGCTTCTTCGAGCCGCTCACCAGGTCCTTGAAGCCCTGACCGGCGCGGAAGCGCGGCACGGAGGTCTTCTTGACCCGAACACGCTCACCTGTCTGCGGGTTGCGGGCGTAACGGGCGGGACGGTCGACCTTCTCGAAGGAACCGAAGCCGGTGACCGAGACCCGGTCTCCGCCGACGACCGCACGGACGATGGCGTCCAGTACCGCGTCGACCGCGTCGGCGGCCTGCTGACGCCCGCCGACCTTGTCGGCAATCGCTTCTACGAGCTGCGCCTTGTTCACGTCTTCCCCTTCGGAGACATTGCCCGAACGAATGCGTTCAAGCTTTTTCGCACGTTAGGCAGATATATACCGCAAATCAAACACGAAACGGGCTAATCACCCTTGTGCCGCAACGAACTCGGGTCGTAGCGGAGTTCGTCAGCGATCCCCTTCGAGGAATCGGCCCTCGTCGAGGTCGTCGGTGAACCGCTCCAGCCGCCTTGCCGCGTCGGCGAGATCGTGCTTGGCCGCGGCCGTAATGACCAGCAGCTTCCGGGTCAGCGCCATCCGTACGCCCTCCGGGACTTGCAGTGCGCGCACTGTTGTGTGCGCTTCCTTGAGTTGGGCCGCGACCGCCGCGTAGAGCTCGAGTTGGCTGTCACGTTCCATGCACAGATTGTGCCATCTGGGGCGAGTTGTCGCCTGCGCAGGGGGCAACTGCCGTGCCCCGGAAGCCTCCTTACCCCCCCTGGCCGGAAGTCGCCCATGGAGGCGCGTACCCAGGCAACCTCCTTTGTAACTAAGGGAGTTGGCTGAGCATGCGAGAGCTCCCGGAAGCCCTCCGGGGGCAGATACAGCTGTACCCCCAACCGTCCACGATTGGGGGTACAGAGGGGTGTTGCGGTGGCTGAAACCAGTCTCGCCCGGCCGCGGTCCGGCCGGCGTCAGACCTGGAGCGTCCTCGGCTTGTGCGAGGGGCGCCCGGCCTCGTAGGCCGCGATGTCACCCTCGTTCTGCAGGGTGATGGAGATGTCGTCCAGCCCGTTCAGCAGCCGCCAGCGGGCGTTCTCGTCGAGCTCGAAGGCGGCGGTGACGCCCTCGGCGCGCACCTCGCGGGCCTGGAGGTCGACCGTGATCTCCGCCTGCGGGTCCTTCTCCGACAGCTCCTGGAGCGCGTCCACGATCTTCTGGTCCAGAACCACCGTGAGCAGGCCGTTCTTGAGCGAGTTGCCGCGGAAGATGTCGGCGAACCGGGACGAGATCACGGCCTTGAAGCCGTAGTTCTGCAGCGCCCAGACGGCGTGCTCGCGGGAGGAGCCCGTACCGAAGTCGGGGCCCGCGACCAGAACCGTGGCGCCCTCGCGCTCGGGCTGGTTGAGGACGAAGGACGGGTCCTTGCGCCAGGCCTCGAAGAGACCGTCCTCGAAGCCGTCCCTGGTCACCTTCTTGAGCCAGTGGGCGGGGATGATCTGGTCGGTGTCGACGTTGCTGCGGCGCAGCGGGACGGCCCGGCCGGTGTGCGTGGTGAATGCTTCCATGACTCTCAGACTCCAGCGGGCGCGGGGGCGTCGGACAGGTCGGCCGGGGAGGCCAGGTGGCCGAGGACCGCCGAGGCGGCGGCGACCTGCGGCGAGACCAGGTGCGTACGGCCGCCCTTGCCCTGCCTGCCCTCGAAGTTGCGGTTGGAGGTGGACGCGGAGCGCTCACCGGGGGCCAGCTGGTCGGGGTTCATGCCCAGACACATCGAGCAGCCCGCGTGCCGCCATTCGGCGCCGGCCTCCTTGAAGACCACGTCCAGACCCTCGGAGACGGCCTGGAGTCCGACCCGCGCGGAGCCGGGGACGACCAGCATCCGTACGCCGTCGGCGACTTTGCGGCCCCCGACGACCGCGGCGGCCGCGCGCAGGTCCTCGATGCGGCCGTTGGTGCACGAACCTACGAAGACGGTGTCGACCTTGATGTCGCGCAGCGGCTGTCCGGCGGTCAACCCCATGTACTCCAGGGCCTTTTCGGCGGCCAGGCGCTCCGAAGCGTCTTCGTACGAAGCCGGGTCGGGGACGTTCGCCGAAAGCGGCGCTCCCTGGCCGGGGTTGGTGCCCCAGGTGACGAAGGGCGACAGGGAGGTGGCGTCGATGACGACCTCCGTGTCGAATTCGGCGTCGTCGTCGGACTTCAGCGTCTTCCAGTACGCGACGGCGGCGTCCCAGTCCTCGCCCTCGGGGGCGTGCGCGCGGCCCTTGAGGTATTCGAAGGTGGTCTCGTCGGGGGCGATCATGCCCGCGCGGGCGCCGGCCTCGATCGACATGTTGCAGATGGTCATCCGGGCCTCCATCGAGAGCTTCTCGATGGCGGAACCGCGGTATTCCAGGATGTAGCCCTGGCCGCCGCCCGTACCGATCTTGGCGATGATCGCCAGGATCAGGTCCTTGGCGGTGACGCCGGCGGGCAGCTCTCCCTCGACGGTGATGGCCATGGTCTTGGGGCGGGCCAGCGGCAGCGTCTGGGTGGCCAGCACGTGCTCCACCTGGGAGGTGCCGATGCCGAACGCCAGGGCGCCGAAGGCACCGTGCGTGGAGGTGTGCGAGTCGCCGCAGACCACCGTGGTGCCCGGCTGGGTCAGACCCAGCTGCGGGCCGACGACGTGCACCACGCCCTGCTCGACGTCGCCCAGCGAGTGCAGCCGGACGCCGAACTCGGCGGCGTTCTTGCGCAGCGTCTCCAGCTGGACCCGGGAGACCGGGTCGGCGATGGGCTTGTCGATGTCGAGGGTCGGGGTGTTGTGATCCTCGGTAGCGATGGTGAGGTCGAGGCGCCGCACCTTGCGGCCCGCCTGGCGCAGGCCGTCGAAGGCCTGCGGGCTGGTCACCTCGTGCAGCAGGTGCAGATCGATGAAGAGGAGGTCGGGCTCGCCCTCGGCGCGCCGGACGACGTGGTCGTCCCAGACCTTCTCCGCGAGTGTCCTACCCATCGCTTTCCCTCCGACCGGCTCGTGTGGCGCCGGCCCAACTAGAGATTTCCGGGGCGGTGGACGTCCGCACCCCTCGTGCCGGACGTCGTCCGCCGGGCCCGTTGGTCCGCGGGCCGCTGTGCCTACCAGGGTGGCGCGTTTCACCGGAAATTGAACTTGCGTTTCACAGAGTGAGACGCGAGTATCGTTTCATGGACAACAGTAGCGGCGTCGGCGTTCTGGACAAGGCAGCCCTTGTCCTGAGCGCCCTGGAGTCCGGTCCGGCCACCCTCGCAGGCTTGGTCGCGGCCACCGGACTGGCACGACCCACGGCACATCGCCTCGCCGTGGCACTTGAACACCACCGCATGGTGGCGCGCGACATGCAGGGCCGTTTCATCCTCGGCCCCCGGCTCGCCGAACTGGCCGCGGCCGCCGGCGAGGACCGCCTCCTCGCGACGGCGGGTCCGGTGCTGACGCACCTGCGGGACATCACGGGCGAGAGCGCGCAGCTCTACCGCCGCCAGGGCGACATGCGCATCTGCGTCGCCGCGGCCGAGCGGCTGTCCGGTCTGCGGGACACGGTCCCGGTGGGCTCCACCCTCACCATGAAGGCCGGCTCCTCGGCCCAGATCCTGATGGCCTGGGAAGAGCCGGAGCGGCTGCACCGGGGTCTCCAGGGCGCCCGCTTCACCGCCACCGCGCTGTCGGGGGTACGGCGCCGGGGCTGGGCCCAGTCGATCGGCGAGCGCGAGCCGGGCGTGGCGTCCGTCTCCGCGCCGGTCCGCGGCCCCTCGAACCGCGTCGTGGCCGCCGTCTCGGTCTCCGGGCCGATCGAGCGCCTGACCCGTCACCCGGGCCGCATGCACGCCCAGGCGGTCATCGACGCCGCCGGCCGCCTCTCCGAGGCCCTGCGCCGTACGGGCTGACCTCCGCTCCGCTCCCCCGTGACGGGAGGTCCGGCCCCAACGCCGCGGCAGGCCCTCCCGAAGCACACCGTCCCGCACGCGGGGCGCACCGGCCCCGGTGCGCCCCGCGCCCCGTTTCCGGCGTGACCCGACCCACGGCCGCGCGCGACGAGCCGGTCCGGCACTCGGCGGTTCCGTGAGGAAGCCGCGAGTCCGTGAGGAAGGTCCTCGCGAGGAAGAGCCGCACAGGGAAGGGCCGGGAACGCCGAAAGGGCCCCCACCTCAGTGGAGACCCTTTCGGACCGTGTACCCCCGACCGGATTCGAACCGGCGCTACCGCCTTGAGAGGGCGGCGTGCTAGGCCGCTACACAACGGGGGCCTGAATCTTGCGTTTCCGCAGATCCGGGGCTGGGCTACCAGGACTCGAACCTAGAATGACGGTACCAGAAACCGTAGTGTTGCCAATTACACCATAGCCCATGGTGGTTTAGACCAGTACCCCCGACCGGATTCGAACCGGCGCTACCGCCTTGAGAGGGCGGCGTGCTAGGCCGCTACACAACGGGGGCCCTAGCGATCCTGCATGAGGGGCAGCGGGTGCGACCCGGACTGCCTCCCTGGGAAGGATCTGTACCCCCGACCGGATTCGAACCGGCGCTACTGCCGTGAGAGGGCAGCGTGCTAGGCCGCTACACAACGGGGGCTTTGCGGATCTGGATCTCCGCGGTGCAGATGAGCTCTGCGAGCTGGCCTACCTGGACTCGAACCAAGACTAACGGAACCAGAAACCGTCGTGCTGCCAATTACACCATAGGCCACTGAAACTCAACCCCGCGAGGAGGTTTTGTTTTAGCTAGCGCCTCCGAGCTCCGGCCTTTCGGCCCGCTCCCGGCGGCGCAGAAAGAACATTACCCGAAGGTGGACGGCGCTCCAAAACGGGTATCCGCGCCGAGGATCACGGGCAACTCGGCGAGCGATCCGATGCGGTGCGGACCCGTCCGCCCGACGGCGCCGACGGCCGGGGCCACGGCGGTGGCCGGGGCGCCCGCACGGTCGATCCAGACCGACAGCAGACCGGCGTCGGCGGCGCCCCGTCCGTCGATCTCCGGATGGTCCCCGACGTAGGCGACCCGGTGCGGCGGCAGTCCCAGGGCCTCGCAGGCCGCGTGGAAGGCCGCCGCGGCGGGTTTGGAGACGCCGAGCTCGGCGGCGCACAGGATCACCTCGAAGCGGTCGTGCACACCGAGGACGCGCAGCTTGCGGTCCTGCACGAGGAGGCTGGAGTTGGACAGCACCGCGTGCCGGTGGCTGGCGACGAGCGCGTCCAGGACGGGCAGGACGTCCGGGAAGAGCGCCCAGGCGCCCTCGTAGTGCGCGACGTACCGGTCGAACCACGCGTCGGCCTCGGTGTCGCTCAGCGACCGGCCCAGGAACACCCGGACGCGGTCCCGGCGCTGGCCCTGCCAGTCGGTCTCGCCGGCCGCGTACCTCGCCCACTGGGCGTCGGTGATCTCCCGCCAGCGCGCGAGGGCCTGCTCGACGGTCGTACCGCCGTCGAGCAGGCCCTCGGCCGCGAGATGCTCCCTCATGCCCGCCCGGTCCGCGGCCGTGTAGTCGAAGAGCGTGTCGTCGATGTCCCAGACCACGGCGTCGATGCTCATGCGCCGACGGTATCCCCGGGCGCGGGCGGTTGTCCCCGGTGCGGCGACGTCACCCGCGGGCGGGGAGGAGGGAACGCCCGCCGTGACGCCCGCCACTCGGCACCGGCCCGCGCGGCCGTCGCACCCGCCGGTCCGCGTGATGTCCGACACCAGACACGAATTCGCGTGACGGTCGCCACCCGACGCCGGTCCGCGTGACGGTCGTCACCCGGCGCCGGTCCACGTGGCCGTCGCCACCCGGCGCGGTCCGGCCTGACGACCACACCCCGATGCCGGTCCACGTGGCCGTCGCCGCCCGGTGGCCGGTACGTGAGATGCGTGACGTGGCCGGTCCGCGCACGCGTGAGGGGCGGTGTCCGGTCCGGACACCGCCCCTCATCCACGTCTGCCGACCAGGGCTACGCGGCGAGCCGCTCCAGCGCGGCGTCGACGCGCGCCAGCGTCGTCTCCTTGCCCAGGATCTCCAGGGACTCGAAGAGCGGCAGGCCGACCGTGCGGCCGGTGACGGCGACGCGGACCGGGGCCTGCGCCTTGCCGAGCTTGAGGCCGTGCTCCTCACCGGCGGCCAGGACGGCCTCCTTGAGGGACTCCGCGGAGGACCAGTCGGCCGCCTCCAGCTTCTCGCGGGCCGTGCGGAGCAGGGCGTCGCTGCCCTCCTTCATGGCCTTCGCCCAGGACGCCTCGTCGACGGCCGGCTCCGGCAGGAACAGGAAGTCGACGTTGTCCGTGATCTCGGAGAGGACCTTCATCCGCGACTGGGCGTGCGGGGCGATCGCCTGCCACTTCGCCTCGTCGAAGTCCTCCGGCGCCCAGGGCGCGAAGGGGGCGCGCAGCCAGGGAGCGCAGCGCTCGGTGAAGTCCTTCACGTCGAGCATGCGGATGTGGTCGGCGTTGATCGCCTCGCACTTCTTCAGGTCGAAGCGGGCCGGGTTCGGGTTGACGTCCGTGACGTCGAACGCGGCGACCATCTCGTCGATCGAGAAGATGTCGCGGTCGGCGGCGAGCGACCAGCCGAGCAGGGAGAGGTAGTTCAGCAGTCCCTCGGGCAGGAAGCCGCGCTCGCGGTAGAGGTTGAGCGACGACTCCGGGTCGCGCTTGGAGAGCTTCTTGTTGCCCTCGCCCATCACGTACGGGAGGTGACCGAAGGCCGGGGTCTCCTTGGCGATGCCCAGCTCGGTCAGCGCCTTGTAGAGGGCGATCTGCCGGGGGGTGGAGGAGAGCAGGTCCTCGCCGCGCAGGACGTGGGTGATCTCCATCAGGGCGTCGTCGACGGGGTTGACGAGCGTGTACAGCGGCGCGCCGTTCGCACGGACGATGCCGTAGTCCGGGACGTTCTCCGGGAGGTACGTGATCTCGCCGCGGACCAGGTCCTCGAAGGTGATCGCCTCGTCGGGCATCCGGAAGCGGACGATGGGCTCGCGGCCCTCGGCCTCGTAGGCGGCCTTCTGCCCGTCGGTCAGGTCGCGGCAGTGGCCGTCGTAGCCGGAGGGCTTGCCGGCGGCGCGGGCCGCGTCACGGCGGGTGTCCAGCTCCTCGGTCGAGCAGTAGCAGTGGTACGCGCGGCCCGCGTCCAGCAGCTTGGCGGCGACGTCCGCGTAGATGTCCATGCGCTGCGACTGGCGGTACGGCGCGTGCGGGCCGCCGATCTCGGGGCCCTCGTCCCAGTCGAAGCCCAGCCAGCGCATCGAGTCGAGCAGCTGCTCGTACGACTCCTCGGAGTCGCGCGCCGCGTCGGTGTCCTCGATGCGGAAGACCAGGGTGCCCTCGTTGTGCCGGGCGAACGCCCAGTTGAACAGGGCGGTGCGGACCAGCCCGACGTGGGGGTTGCCGGTCGGGGAGGGACAGAAACGTACACGGACGTTAGCCACGCTTGATCACCTTGTTGGTGAGAGTGCCGATGCCTTCGATGGTGACGGCGACCTCGTCGCCGACGTTCAGGGGGCCGACCCCAGCCGGGGTGCCGGTGAGGATCACGTCGCCGGGGAGCAGCGTCATGGCCTCGGTGATGTTGACGATCAGGTCCTCGACGGAGTGGATCATCTCGCTGGTGCGGCCGAGCTGCCGCTGCTGCCCGTTGACCGTGCACTGGATGGTCAGGTCGGCGGGGTCGAGGTCCGTCTCCACCCAGGGGCCGAGCGGGCAGGAGCTGTCGAAGCCCTTGGCGCGGGCCCACTGCTTCTCGCGCCGCTGCACGTCGCGGGCGGTGACGTCGTTGGCGCAGGTGTAGCCGAGGATGACGTCCTTGACGCGCTCGCGCGGGACCTCGCGGCACATGCGGCCGATGACGACCGCGAGCTCGGCCTCGTGGTGGAGCTCGCTGGAGAAGGAGGGGTACTGGATCGGGTCGCCGGGACCGGTCACCGAGGTCGACGGCTTGAAGAAGGCGAACGGGGCCTCGGGCACCTCGTTGCCGAGCTCCTTGGCGTGCTCCGCGTAGTTGCGGCCGAAGGCCACGACCTTGTTCGGGAGCACCGGCGGCAGCAGCCGGACCTTGTTCAGCGGGACCTTCGTGCCGGAGAGCTCGAAGTCCGCGAACGGGATGCCCTTGATGATGTCGAGGACGAGCTCGTCCGGCCTGTCGCCCTCGACCGCGCCGAAAGCGACGTTGCCGTCGATGGAGAATCTGGCGATGCGCACGGGATCCTTGCGCCCCTCACTGAGCTGGCTGGAGTCTGACGCTCCAGGCTAACGCGGCAAGGGCTGCGGGCTTCGCGTTATATCCGCCGGGGTGGTGAGCGGCGGGGCACCCGCACGGGCGGCGGGCGACCGTGTCCTCGTGCGGGGCGGTGGGGGACGCCTTCCTCCCGGAGGGGCGTCCGTGACCGGCGGGGCCGCGCGCCGGGCGCGCCCTCCACCGGTCACCGCGTTCACTCCGCGACGGCGACCGTGACCGGGGTGTCCATCAGGACGGTGCGGCGGGGGTTGGCCGTCTGGAGGGGGAGGTCGACCGAGTGCTCCGGCAGCTCCGGCGTCCGCAGGGCGTCGGCGTCCTGGAGGTGCGCCAGCGTCGTGCGCCGCGGGTTGGCAATGTTGCGGAACATCATCGTCGTCTTCACCGTTTTGCTCGACCTTGTCGTCCTGGGCGCCGGTCGGGGCCAAAGAGCCCCACATGGGCGCGGGTTGTCGGATTCGCCATCCCTATAAAGCGTCAGGCTAAACATTCAATTGCCTGGCGATGTCGTGAAGAGGCCATGATCGCCGTGTGAGTTTGCTCACTCACCAAGGGGCAAACCGGTCAATCGTGGCCCCCAAAACAGGGGGATCAAACGGACATTACTCCACTGAACCAGTCATTCCGCTCCTGATCATCGCGACTGGGACAGGGCGGGTACGCCAACGGCTCGTAGGCCTATGCCCGGTATGTACGAGCATCCCTACACGCCTCGTGACCTCTCCCTCACATGCTGTCACGGAGGTCACAGCCTGGTACACGGGCCTTGTTGGAGATCCGGCACTGTGCTGGAATTCCTCGGACCGCCGCGGATTCACGATCCGGCGCGCAGGGGCGCTACTCAGCGCCGAGTGGCGGCGGGAAGGGGGAACCTGCGCCGGTCACTCAGACCACATACACACGACGCATCTGCGTCTGTGTAAAACGCCGACACCGTCCCGCCGTTCCAGCGGAGGGGCGCCTGGTCCAGAGGTTGCGACGCTAGTGCAGGGACGTTTCAAGAGGGATGGCAGCGCTTCGGCGGAGCCGGAGCCGCGCGGCGGGACCGACCGCGGTTCGTCGCCCCAGCACGCCCAGAACCCGGGACCGGCAGAGGGCGGCGCCAGCGGTGAACACTCCGCTCGCGCCGGCACGAAGCCCAAGGCTCCCACCCCCACGCCGGACGCCACGCCGACGAGCGAGCCGAGCTACGGCTCGCGCGTAGCGCTGCGGAACTGGCGCATCTCGACGCGACTGGTCTCGCTGCTCGCACTCCCCGTGGTCGCGGCGACCTCGCTGGGTGCGCTGCGCATCAACGAGTCGCTGGACAACATCCAGCAGCTCGACAACATGCGCCTGCTGACCGAGATGACCAAGCAGGCCACCGAGCTCGCCGCCGCGCTCCAGCAGGAGCGCGACCAGTCGGCCGGTCCGCTGGCCCACGGTGTGCTGGCCAGCGACTACCAGGTCAAGTCGGTGCGCGACGACACGGACGTGGCCAGGAAGAACTTCCTCGAGGGCACGCAGCAGGTCGACGACGCGACCTCCAAGGGCCAGCTGTCCGGCGTGCACGACAGCCTCGTCGGTGTCGTGGCCGAGCTGTACAAGCTCAACAAGATCCGCGGCGACGCCTACACCGACCCGCAGAACTCGACCACGACGGTGGACGCCTACCACCGCCTGATCACCGAGCTCCTCGCGCTCTCGCAGGACATGGCCGAGGCGACCAGCAACCCGGAGATGATCCAGCGCACCCGTGCGCTGGCGGCCTTCTCCTCCGCCAAGGAGTACGCCTCCGTCCAGCGCGCCGTCATCGCCGCCGCGCTCCCCACGCAGCCGAAGACCTTCGGAACGCTCTCCAAGAACGACCAGCAGTACGCACTCTCGGCACAGCAGAGCCAGGAGTCCGAGAACCAGGCGTTCAAGAACATCTACGGCTCCGGCAGCACCGACCTGCTTCAGGCGATCGAGGGCGACAACCCGACGATCAAGTCCGCCGACAAGTTCGCCCAGCGCGTGCTGGGCACCCAGGACGGTCTGAAGACGCAGGACAAGCGGTCGTACAAGGACTGGGTCGACGCGGACTCCGCCAAGATCGACCAGATGAAGAAGATCGAGACCACGCTGCTCGGCGAGATGGAGCAGAAGGCTCGTGAGCTGCGCAACGAGGCGCAGACCGAAGCGATCATCTCCGGTATCCTGATCCTGCTCGTCCTCGGTGTCTCGCTCGTCGGCGCCTTCGTCGTGGCCCGGTCCATGATCCGCTCGCTGCGCCGCCTCCAGGACACCGCGACCAGGGTCGCCCAGGACCGCCTGCCCGAGCTGGTCAAGCAGCTCTCGGAGTCGGACCCGCAGGACGTCGACACCTCCGTGGAGTCGGTCGGTGTGCACTCCCGGGACGAGATCGGCCAGGTGGCCGCGGCCTTCGACGACGTGCACCGCGAGGCCGTCCGCCTCGCCGCCGAGCAGGCCCTTCTGCGAGGCAACGTCAACGCGATGTTCACCAACCTCTCGCGCCGTTCGCAGGGTCTTATCCAGCGCCAGCTCTCGCTCATCTCCGAGCTGGAGTCCCGCGAGGCCGACCCCGACCAGCTCTCCTCGCTGTTCAAGCTCGACCACCTCGCGACCCGCATGCGCCGTAACGGTGAGAACCTCCTCGTCCTCGCCGGTGAAGAGCCCGGCCGCCGCTGGACCCGTCCGGTCCCGCTGGTCGACGTGCTCCGCGCCGCCGCCTCCGAGGTGGAGCAGTACGAGCGCATCGAACTCGCCTCGGTGCCGGGCACCGAGGTCGCCGGCCGGGTCGTCAACGACCTCGTCCACCTGCTCGCAGAGCTGCTGGAGAACGCCACCTCGTTCTCCTCCCCGCAGACCAAGGTCAAGGTCACCGGTCACGCCCTGCCCGACGGCCGGGTGCTGATCGAGATCCACGACACCGGTATCGGTCTGTCCCCCGAGGACCTGGCCGCGATCAACGAGCGGCTCGCCGCTCCGCCCACGGTGGACGTCTCCGTCTCCCGACGCATGGGTCTGTTCGTGGTCGGTCGTCTGTCACAGCGTCACGGCATCCGCATCCAGCTGCGTCCGTCCGACTCCGGCGGTACGACCGCGCTGGTCATGCTCCCCGTGGACGTCGCCCAGGGCGGCAAGAAGCCCATGCCGAACAAGCCGGGCCAGGGTGCCCCCGGCGGCGGCCCCGCCGCCGCGCAGGCCTCTGCCGGTGTCGCCGCGGCCCGTCGCTCGGGCGGTCCCTCGCTCGGCGCCGGATCCCCCTCCGCCCCCGGCGGTCCCCTCGGGGCCCCGCCGCAGCGCGGCCAGGTCGGCGCGGGCCAGGGTGCCCGTGCCGCGCTGCCCGGCAGCAACCAGGGCGGTCGCCCGGGTGCCCCCGGCGGTGCGCGTGGTCCGCAGGGCCAGGGCGGCGGTCAGCAGGGCAGGCAGGCTCCCGCCGGTGCGAACGCCTTCGGGCAGAGCCCGCAGCAGGGCTTCCCCGCCCAGCAGAACGGCTCGCAGCAGGGCTTCGGTGACGGGCAGGGTTCCCAGAACGCCTTCGGCGACACCTCCGGCGGCCGCAAGAACTCGTTCGGCAACGGCAACGGCAACGGCGCGGGCCAGAACGCCTTCGGCGACGGCAACGCGGCTCCCGCCGCGCCCGCGCAGGCCCCCGCCAAGGGCAAGAGCGGCCGTCGCCGGCCGCAGCTCCCGGGACGCGGTGGCGCACGCGCCGAGCTGCCCGGTGGCAACGCCGACTCCCGCACGCCGAGCTGGAGCGACAGCAACGCGCAGCCGCCGGTTCCGCGCACGTCCGCCGACACCCCGCGCGGCCACGAGGACCACGACGCCACGTCCCGCATGCCGCGGATCGACGACCGGCAGAACCCCGCCTCCACCGCGGAGTTCGCCCGCCCCGACTTCGACGCCCCGCGCCCCGGCGCGAGCGCGCCGCAGAACAACGGCCGGAACAACGGTCAGAACAACGGCAACGGCCAGTACGGCTACGCCTCCGGCAACCAGCCCTCCAACGGCCACAACCCGGCCGCCACGGGACAGTTCGCCACCCAGGGTTACGGTGCCGGCCAGGCTCCGTCGTCCACCGGCCAGTTCGCCCAGCCGGGCTACGCGCCTGCCCAGGACCCCGCGTCCACGGGTCAGTTCGCGGCCCCCGGATACGGCAACGGGCAGGGCTCGTCGTCCACCGGGCAGTACGAGCGGCCGGCCTCCCCACAGCCGCCCGCCCGTCCGCAGACCCCCGAGGCGCTTCCCCCGGCCCCGAACCCCGGTGACGGCCGTACCCCGCTGTACGACACGCTGGAGACCAACTGGTTCCACGGTCAGGCGAACGGATCGGACGGCGCGCCCGCGAACGGCACGCCCGCCAACGGCACCGCCCAGCAGAACGGTTCCCAGGGATACGCACAGGCCGCCCCCCAGCAGCCGCAGACTCCCCCGGCTCCGCAGCGGCCGGCCGCCGCACCGGCCGCACCCGCCACCACCACGTGGCGCAGCTCTCCGAACGACGACCTCGTCAAGCAGGCAGAGCGCTCCCGCAAGCCGTCGGCAGGCGGGGTCACCACCTCGGGTCTGCCGCGTCGCGTCCCGCGAGCCAACCTCGTCGCGGGCACGGCACAGCAGCAACAGCACCAAAGCGGTCCGCAGGTCTCGCGTGCGCCTGATGACGTACGCGGCCGGCTGACCAATCTCCGTCGGGGCATCCAGCAGGGTCGACAGGCCGGCAACGGCCAGACCGGCAGCTTCCCCAGCCCCACTCACCAGCAGGAGCGTTAGTTGAGCCCGATGAGCCAGGCGGCACAGAACCTCAACTGGTTGATCACCAACTTCGTGGACAACACCCCCGGGGTGTCCCACACCGTCGTCGTGTCCGCCGACGGACTCCTTCTGGCGATGTCCGAAGGCTTTCCCCGTGACCGCGCCGACCAACTGGCGGCCGTCGCCTCCGGACTCACTTCGCTGACCGCCGGAGCTTCCCGGATCTTCGAAGGCGGCTCGGTGGCCCAGACGGTCGTGGAGATGGAACGCGGTTTCCTCTTCCTGATGTCGGTTTCGGACGGATCGTCCCTCGCGGTCCTCTCCCACCCGGAGTGCGACATCGGCCTCGTCGGCTACGAGATGGCGCTGCTCGTCGACCGTGCGGGCGCCGTCCTCACGCCGGACCTGCGTGCCGAGCTTCAAGGCAGTCTGCTTCACTGACCGCCGCCGGATCCAGACACCGCACGAAATCACCGTCCGGCCGCCACAATCCCCCCACCGGCCCCAACAGACGGCACGACTGACCGACTTGCTGTCCCGCCCGGAGGATTCATGACCCCGCCCCCCGCCTCTCATGATCCGTACGCCGAGTCGTACGGGGACGAGGGCGACCAGCCGCTGGTACGCCCCTATGCGATGACCGGCGGCCGGACACGGCCGCGGTACCAACTGGCCATAGAGGCTCTGATCAGCACCACGGCCGATCCGGCCCAGCTGATGGGACTGCTCCCCGAACACCAGCGCATCTGCCATCTGTGCCGGGAAGTGAAGTCGGTGGCCGAGGTGTCGGCCCTCCTGGGCATGCCGCTCGGCGTGGCCAGGATCCTTGTCGCGGACCTCGCCGAGGCCGGACTTGTCGCCATTCACCAGCCTGGCGGCGATGAGAACAACGGCGGCGCGCCGGACGTGACACTGCTCGAAAGGGTGCTCAGTGGACTTCGCAAGCTCTGACGGAGGCCGGGCGACCACCTCCGCGAAGATCGTCGTAGCGGGTGGCTTCGGTGTCGGCAAGACCACGTTCGTGGGAGCCGTCTCCGAGATCAACCCGCTGCGCACCGAGGCCGTCATGACGTCCGCTTCGGCGGGCATCGACGACCTCACGCACACCGGAGGCAAGACCACCACCACGGTGGCCATGGACTTCGGCCGTATCACCCTCGACCAGGACCTGATCCTGTACCTCTTCGGTACGCCGGGCCAGGACCGCTTCTGGTTCATGTGGGACGACCTGGTCCGCGGCGCCATCGGCGCCGTGGTCCTGGTGGACACCCGGCGTCTCGCCGACTGCTTCCCCGCGGTCGACTACTTCGAGAACAGCGGCCTGCCGTTCGTCATCGCCCTCAACGGCTTCGACGGTCACCAGCCGTACAACCCGGAGGAGGTCCGCGAGGCCCTCCAGATCGGACCGGACGCCCCGATCATCACGACGGACGCCCGCCACCGTGCGGATGCGAAGAGCGCTCTGATCACGCTGGTCGAGCACGCCCTCATGGCCCGACTGCGTTGATGATCAAGTAGACGGTCCTGTATGGAAGTTGTCGTAGTCACATGGGAGCCGGCTGTGTCATTTGACACGGCCGGCCTCGGTGTTCATAACGTTTCGACAGAGAATTTCGCTGGCCCTGACACGCATAGCGGTCGCCCGGTGCCGCTGCGTTCATGAAAGCCCCGCCTTTTGGCGGGGCTCGCTCTTTATGACCGTTTTATTCGTGGTCAGCGCCACTCGGAATCATCCGTTCCGAGTGTTTGGAATGGCGCTGCTTGGCGTGCTGGAATGCGCTGAACTGCCCAGTAGTCAAGGGCGCTGGTAGATACGGCGGCACACAGTAGGTGCCGACGCCGAGAGGTTGTTGGTCGAGTGAGGCGAAGCATGAACGGCCCCGAGCCGTCGGCACGGGGCAACTTCACCCCGCCGGCGCGCGGAGCGGCGCCCGCACAAGTGCCCGGCCCGGAGCCCACGCCGGCGCCCGCGCCGAGCGGGGGCCGTTTCTCCCCGCGCAACTGGCGGGTGCCGACCAGGCTGAACGCGATCCTGCTCATACCCGTGGTGGTCGGCCTCGTCATGGGCGGCTTCCAGGTGAAGAGCTCGATCGACACCTGGCAGCAGGCCGAGGACGCCGAGAAGACGGCGCGCCTGGTGCAGGCGGCACTGACGTACGGCGACAAGCTGTTCGTCGAGCGCGACCTCAGCGCCGCCCCGCTACTGGCCGGCAACAAGGGCGACAAGGACCCCACGGTCGTCAAGGTCCGCCGGGACACCGACCTGGCCGCCGACGCCTTCGACAAGGCCGCCCAGGACATGCCCAAGACCGAGGGCCTGGAGCGCCGCCTGTCGGTCTTCCGCAACGTGGAGCCCGGTCTCCAGAAGCTGCGTGAAGAGGCGTACACCACCAAGCGTCCCGGTGTGACGACCGAAGAGGGCTACCTCCAGATCCAGCACCCGCTGATGGAGTTCGCCAACGAGCTCGGTCTGGGCACCGGAAACATCACCAGCTACGGCCGTACGGTCTACGCGATCTCGCTGTCCAAGGCCGCGCTGTCGCTGGAGCGGTCCATCGGCATGCACATGCTGATCAAGCCGGGCCCCGGCAACAGCAGCCTCAGCAGCCAGCGCGTCGCCCTCTCCTCGTACGCCTACCTCGAAGGCATCGCGATCGAGGAGTACATCGGTGGTGGTACCGAGGAGGACGCGGACAAGCTCACCGCGGCGACGGCGAACATCAAGTCCGAGCTGACGAAGGCCGCGGAGGACGCCGCGGCCGACAACCCGAACTACGTGCCGCCGCCGACGAACCCGACCGAGATGGTCACGGGGCTCGCGAAGCTGCAGTCCACGCTGGAGAGCGACCGGGCCGCGCTCGCCACCAACGGCATCACCGCGCAGAACTGGATGGCGGTCAACACCGCCAAGTACAACGCGTACCGCAAGATCGAGTCGGAGCTCGCCGACAAGGCCGTGGCCGAGGCCGCGGACATCTCCGACACGGCCAAGACCGACGCCTTCATCACCGGCGCCGCCGTCGTCGTCGCCCTGCTCGCCGCGTTCATCCTGGCCGGCATGGTGGCCCGCCAGATGAGCCGCTCGATGCGCCAGCTGCGCAGCGCGGCCTTCAACGTCGCCGAGCAGCGCCTGCCGATGCTGGTCGACCAGCTCTCGCGCACCGACCCCGGCCGGGTCGACACCCGCGTGCAGCCGATCCCGATCACCAGCACGGACGAGATCGGCGAAGTCGCCCGCGCCTTCGACCAGGTCCACCGCGAGGCCGTGCGACTGGCCGCCGAGCAGGCCCTCCTGCGAGGCAACATCAACGCGATCTTCACGAACCTCTCGCGCCGCAACCAGTCGCTGATCGAGGGCCAGCTGACCCTGATCACCGACCTGGAGAACAACGAGGCCGACCCGGACCAGCTGGAGAACCTCTTCCGCCTGGACCACCTCGCGACCCGTATGCGCCGCAACGGCGAGAACCTCCTCGTCCTCGCCGGCGAGGAGCCCGGCCGCCGCTGGGACCAGCCGGTCCCGCTGGTCGACGTCCTGCGCGCCGCCTCCTCCGAGGTGGAGCAGTACGAGCGCATCGAGCTCTCCGGCGTCCCGGAGGCCGAGATCCACGGCCGCGCCGTGACCGACCTCGTGCACCTGCTCGCCGAGCTGCTGGAGAACGCGACCACGTTCTCCTCCCCGCAGACCAAGGTCCGCGTCACCGCGACCCGTCTCCCCGACGGCCGCGTCATGGTCGAGATCCACGACAAGGGCATCGGCCTCACCGCCGAGGACTTCGCGGACATCAACCACAAGCTGGCCAACCCGCCGACCGTGGACGCCGCGATCTCGCAGCGCATGGGCCTCTTCGTGGTCGGCCGGCTGTCCGACCGCCACGGCATCCGCGTCCAGCTGCGTCCCTCGGGCGAGCAGGCCGGCACCACCTCGCTGGTCATGCTCCCCGACGCCATCACCCACGGTGGCGGTGGCGAACAGCAGCCGATGCGCGACGAGTTCACCGTGTCCCAGATCATTCCCGAGCAGCAGCAGTCGTTCCCCGGTGAGAGCTTCGGCCAGCAGCAGCCCGTGCTGACCGCCGCGGACCTCGGTTTCGACGACAGCCGCTACGAGGTCCCGGACGACGCCCGCGACCTGGACCCCGTGGGCCGCTCCCTGATGCGCGAGGAGCGTCGTGCGGCCCTGGGAGCCCAGGCGCAGGGTCCGGAGGCCATCGAGGCCCCCCAGGACTACGCCGACGGCTTCGACCAGCCCGCCCCCGCGTACGACAACGGGCAGGCCGCCTTCGACGGCGCCCCGGCGTACGACGGCGCCCAGGGCGTGCACGAGGAGCAGCAGACCACGTACGACCAGCAGACGTCGTACGAGGAGCAGCAGCAGGCTGCGTACGACGAGGCGTACTTCCCGTCCAACGGCGGCTACCCTGAACCCTCCTACACGGAGCCGGTCCAGCAGGAGCACGTCGGAATGGGCGGCTCCGCCCAGGACGCGATGTCCGGCTTCGGTGAGCCGTCCTACCAGGACGACTGGCCGCAGCAGGACGCGTACCAGGGCGGGTACCAGCCCGACTACGCTCCGCAAGCGGAATCTCCGCAGGTCGCTGACGCGGGCGAGCGGGACAGCGTAGGCTTTAATCGTCCGGGACCGGCCACTTCGGCCCCCCGCACGATGACCGACGCGGGACTCCCCCGTCGCGGACCCGCTCCGGCCGGCAACGCCCGGCGCCCCGCGGAACCGCCGAGGGAACAGGCGGCGCCCATGTCCTCCGGGAACGCGGGCGGCGAATGGCGGTCGTCCAACGACGATCGGTGGCAGCGCGCCGAGCAGCTGAAGAAGCCCAAGGCGGGCGGGGTCACCTCGTCCGGTCTGCCGCGGCGGGTGCCCAAGGCCAACCTGGTCGAGGGAACCGCGGAATCGACCCCCCAGGGAGGCCCCCAGGTCTCCCGCGCTCCTGAGGACGTCCGGGGCAGGCTGAGCAACCTGCGTCGCGGCGTGGAGCGGGGACGCAGTGCAGGTAGTGAGACGAACGGCCAGGGCCTCGGTCCTGACAGCACCTACAACCAGGAGCGTTAGTTGTGAGCCCGATGAGCCAGGCGGCACAGAACCTGAACTGGTTGATCACCAATTTCGTGGACAACACCCCCGGGGTGTCGCACACGGTGGTGGTCTCCGCCGACGGACTCCTTCTGGCTATGTCCGAAGGCTTTCCCCGTGACCGCGCCGACCAGTTGGCGGCCGTCGCGTCCGGTCTGACCTCTTTGACCGCGGGCGCGTCCCGTATCTTCGAGGGCGGCCATGTGAACCAGACCGTTGTGGAGATGGAGCGGGGATTCCTCTTCCTCATGTCCATCTCGGACGGTTCTTCACTCGCAGTACTCGCACACCCTGAGGCGGACATCGGTCTCATTGGGTACGAGATGGCGCTTCTGGTGGACCGTGCGGGCACGGTCCTCACTCCGGATCTTCGTGCGGAGCTCCAGGGCAGCCTTCTCAACTAATAGACAGACGGTGCGAATTGTCGTCCCGGGGCCGTAAGGTTTCGGGACGCGGTCCCAGCGTTGGGTGCCCGGCACAGTCGGAGGAGGAGAGAGAGTGGTAACACCCCCAGGCGGTTCGTCTTCGGGCAATTGGTCGTACGGCCCCGGCCAGGGGCAGGGCGACGGTTCAGGCGACCCGAACCGGTACAACT
>NZ_KZ626847.1 GCF_002911015.1 Streptomyces populi | reverse complement strand
GCGCTGGCGACGTGCGCCAGATCGATGTGGCGCCGCCGGGTGAGGACCACGTGCGGGTTCATGGAACGGGAGTTCAGCAGACGTCCGCCGGAGTGGTCAAGAAATTCGGAGCGGGTCTTGCATCGCGGACACGGAGGGATTCTCCGTTTGTCCGGAACTCCTTGGCGCGGCGGGATGGTTCCGTGCCGGCCGACGGCTCGGGCCGGGCCCGTGCGGACGGGTCGGGAGGATGGCAGCAGACCCCTCGCGGCCCCTGCCGACGACTCCGCGACGGCGCGGAAATGCCTGGTCGGCGGGGATGGGGGCGAAGAAGCACCGGGAAGCGCGGGCCGGTTCGGTGGACACGCGGCGGGCGCGGGCGCGGCGGCCCCGAGCACAGCCGTCGCCAACCGCTCGCCGGGGTACGCGACATGTCCAAGGGGTGGACCACTGGCCGGTACGGACGGTCGACGGCGTGCACCGAGGAGGGACGGCGGACAGCCGGTGGAACCGCGTGCCGAGGCGTCCCCGGGCAGCCGGTGCTTGCCTCTGACCCGCACGTCAGGAATTAGCGTGTGCGCGCCCACACCGGCCCGCCACAGCCGGACCCTCCTTCCGGCCCTCCGTCGCCGGGCCTCCCTCCTCGATCCAGGAGCTCTTCCATGTCCACTCCCCCGCCGTCCGTCACCCGCGAGGTCCGTCTCGTCACCGAGCCCAAGGGTCTGCCCGGCCCCGAGCTCGCCGTCGTCGCACAGCGGCTGCCCGTTCCCGGCCCCGGACAAGTGGTCGTCCGCAACCGGTACTTCCTCGTGTTCCCGGGGCTGCGCACGTTGATCGGAGGTGCGCCCGAGGGGGTACCGCTGCCGACCATCCACGTCGGTGACGCGCTCTTCGGCCCCGCCGTCGGCGAGGTCGTGGCCGCGGGACCGGGCAGCCCGCTGCGGCCGGGCGACGTCGTCACGCACCTGCTCGGGTGGCGTGAGCACGCGTTGGTGACCGCCGCGGACTGCACCGTGGTCGGCGACGTACTGCCGGATCCGGCCGCCCACCTGTCGTCGGGCGCGGCCTACGGCGCGTTGACCCGGCTGGCCGGCATCCGTCCCGGCGACACGGTCCTCGTCACCGGCGCGGCGGGCGGGGTGGGGTCCCTGGCCGGCCAGGTCGCCCGGCTGCTGGGCGCCGGGAGGGTCATCGGCAGTACGCGTTCTCCGGGCAAGGCCGAGCGGCTGCGGACCGAACTGGGCTACGACTCGGTGGTGGTGTCCGACGTCCGGTCACCGTCGCTCGCAGGGCAGTTGGGCGTGGCCGCGCCCGAGGGCGTCGACGTGGTCCTGGACACCGTGGGCGGTCAGCAGCTGACCGCCGCGCTCGAGGTGGCGCGCCACGGCGCCCGCTTCGCCCTCGTCGGCGCGCTGTCCGGCCAGCTGTCACCCCACCGGGACGGCGGCAGCGCTCCGGCGGAGATCGACACCTTCCGCCTCGTCACCCGGGGAATATCCCTGCGCGGATACAACGGCTCCGACCATCCCGACGCGGCGGAGGAGTGGGTCGGGCGGTTCGGCGACTGGCTGCGCGCGGGTGAGATCACCTTTCCGCACGTGCGGATCCCGGGCATCGAACGCGTCCCCGAAGCGTTGCAGGAACTGTTCGAGGGGCGGCACTTCGGGACCGTGATCGTGGAACTGCCGCCGCACTGAAGCGTTCGCCGCCGTACCGCGCGGGCGGGCGCCCGACACGAAGCGAGGCGACGTGGTCATGCGCATCGGAGACGCCGCGGCGGCAGCCGGAACCACCCCGCGGGCCCTGCGGTTCTACGAGGAACGCGGGCTGCTGCGACCGCCGACGCGCACGGCCGCCGGCCAACGCCACTACGGGCCGGGGGACGTGGCCCGGCTCCGTGTCATCCGTGAACTGCTCGGCCTGGGGCTGACCGTCGAGGACCTGCGCACCGTCGCCGACCGGATTCATCTCCTGGTCGAGAATCCGCAGCAGGCCTGCACGAGCTGCGGGCCGGATTCCCCGGGCCCGGGCGTGGTCGAACGACGGCTGGCGGCCATCGACGACGAGATCGGCCGCCTGACCCGCCTGCGCGACCGCCTGGCACACCGGACGGGGCAGGGCTGAACCCACGGGCGGGGCGGAGGGAGCCGGGCGAAGCGGCCGATCCTGTACGGGTCGTGCGCCCTGCTGTACCGGTCGCGCACCCTCCCGTGCGTGAGGCCGGCGATCCCCCGGCGCCGGACCGGCGCCCGTCCGGAGCGGCGGATCCGCCGTGCCCTCCGGCGAGGGAAACACACCCGCCTGGCTGGTTCGTGACGGCGTCATGTGGTTATCTGGGCCCATGACCGTGCTCGTGACCCGCCGCCACGTCGATTACGTGCGTGTCACCACCACCGGTTGTCCCGCCGCGAGCTGACGTCACGCTCGGGCTTCTGACCAGCATCTCCTTCACCGCGTAGCGCCGACCGCTGCCGTCGTACCGGCAGTGGTCCATGGCGCCGTGGTTCCTCGCACCTTCCCCCTCTCACCCTCCGTACAGGGAGCGGCACCATGAGCCAGCCCATCGATTCCGTCACCGCCGGCCACACCCCGGAAGAGGTACCCGCGGGACCTGACACCTCGGCATGGTCCTTCGAGACCAGGCAGGTTCACGCCGGGGCCGCGCCCGACCCGACGACCGGCGCCCGGGCGACCCCGATCTACCAGACGACGTCGTTCGTGTTCCGGGACACCCGTCACGCGGCCGACCTGTTCTCGCTGGCCGAACCCGGAAACATCTACACGCGCATCCACAACCCCACCCAGGACGTCTTCGAGCAGCGGATCGCCGCGCTCGAGGGCGGCGTCGCGGCCGTCGCGCTCGCCTCCGGACAGGCGGCGGAGACGCTGGCCCTCCTCACGCTCGCGAGCGCGGGCGACCACATCGTCTCCAGTACGTCGCTGTACGGCGGCACGTACAACCTCTTCCGGCACACGCTCCCCAGGTTCGGCATCGAGGTGTCCTTCGTCGACGATCCCGACGACGTCGAGGCCTGGCGGGCCGCCGTCCGGCCGAACACCAAGGCGTTGTTCGCGGAGACGCTGGGCAACCCGCGCGGCAACGTGCTGGACGTGCGCGCGGTCGCGGACGTCGCGCACGCCGAGGGGGTGCCGCTGATCGTGGACAACACCGTCCCGACCCCGTACCTGCTGCGGCCCCTCGAGCACGGCGCGGACATCGTCGTGCACTCGGCCACCAAGTTCCTGGGCGGGCACGGCACCGCCATCGCGGGTGTGGTCGTCGACGGCGGCACCTTCGACTTCGGCGCGCGTCCCGACCGGTTCCCGGACTTCACCGAGCCGGACCCGAGCTACCACGGTCTGCGGTACTGGCCGGCCCTCGGCCCCGGCGCCTTCGCGGTCAAGCTCCGGGTACAACTGCTGCGCGACCTCGGCCCGGCGCTCTCCCCGCACTCCTCGTTCCTGCTGCTGCAGGGCGTGGAGACGCTGAGCCTGCGCATCGAGCGGCACTCGGCGAACGCGCAGGCACTGGCCGAGTGGCTGGAGCGGCGTGACGAGGTCGCCGCCGTCCACTACCCGGGGCTCGAGTCCAGCAAGTGGTACGAGGCGGGACAGCGGTACCTTCCGCGCGGCGCCGGCGCCGTGGTCTCCTTCGAGCTGCGGGACGGGGTGGAGGCGGGCAAGCGGTTCGTGGACGCGGTCGAGCTGTTCAGCCACCTCGCCAACATCGGCGACGTACGCAGCCTGATCATCCACCCGGCGTCCACCACCCACAGCCAGCTCGACGACGAGCAGCTCGCGGCGACCGGCGCCTCACCGGGCCTGGTGCGCCTGTCGGTCGGCATCGAGAACCTCGCCGACCTCAAGGCGGACCTGGAGGCGGGCTTCCGCGCGGCCAAGGGCGCGTCCTGAACACGGTATCGACGCCTCACCGGGAACCCCTTCCGCCGGTCACCGGTGCCTGGCGGGAGGGGGACCCGCCGGGGCGTCGCCGGTGGTACCGCCACGAGAAGCCGCTCTCGCTGGAGGCGGGCGGTGAACTGCCGGGTGTGCGGCTCGCGTTCGAGGCCTGGGGACGGCTCGCGCCGGACGCCTCCAACGCCGTCCTCGTCCTGCACGCCCTCACCGGGGACAGCCACGTCACCGGACCGGCCGGCCCCGGGCACCCCACCCCAGGCTGGTGGGACGGCCTCGTCGGACCGGGACGCGCCCTGGACCCGGAGCGCTGGTTCGTCGTGGCGCCGAACGTCCTCGGCGGCTGCCAGGGCAGTACCGGTCCCGCCTCGCTCACACCGGACGGACGCCACTGGGGCGGCGACTTCCCCTTCCTGACGCAGCGCGACCAGGTGGCGGCCGAGGCGGGCCTGGCCGACGCGCTCGGCATCGACCGCTGGGCGCTGGTGGTCGGCGGCTCGATGGGCGGGATGCGGGCGCTGGAATGGGCCGTGTCGTACCCCGGGCGGACCGGTGCGCTCCTGCTGCTCGCCACGACCGCCGCGGCGAGCGCCGAACAGATCGCCTGGGCCGACGTCCAGCTGCGCGCCATCCGCTCCGACCGGAACTGGCTCGAGGGCCACTACCACGACACCGGCCGTGGCCCGCACACCGGACTCGGCCTGGCCCGGCGGATCGCCCACGTCACCTACCGCAGCGAGCCGGAACTCCACGTCCGCTTCGGCCGTACGCCCCAGGGCGCGGAAGACCCCTGGAACGGCGGCCGGTACCAGGTCGAGTCCTACCTGGGCCATCACGCCGACAAACTGGTGCGCCGCTTCGACGCGGGCAGCTACGTCGTGCTGTCCGAGGCCATGAACAGCCACGACATCGGCCGGGGCCGCGGTGGCGTGCGCGCCGCCCTGCGCCGGGTGACCGCCCCCACCCTCGTGGCGGGCGTCGACTCCGACCGCCTCTACCCGACGGCCCAGCAGGCGGGACTGGCGGCGGGCATCCCCACCGCCGGCGGTCTCAGGCTGATCGAGTCCCCCTACGGCCACGACGGCTTCCTCATCGAGGTGGAACAGGTCGCGGCGCTCGTGGACGAACTCGTGGCCGGGAAACACGCCGACCGGAAGACGACGTGACCGTTCGCCGGCCCGGTCATGCATGCGGTCCCGCACCACGCCACCGTTCCTGTCGCTGTCGTCGCGCACGGCTGAAGACGCCGCCAGGGCGACAGCACGGGGCTGTCACTGCTCCGACCGCCTGACGGCGGAGAGGCTCGCTCTCACGGAGCCAGGGAGAAGTAGTTCTCTTCCTCCTGGGTGAAGTGCAGACGCAGGACGGTGTTGAGACCGTAGAGGCAGGAGCGCAGGTCGTCGATCTGTTCGGAGGCAAGGCCCTCGTGGGCACGGGCCAGTTCGAGGTGGGTGGCGATGCGACGGGAGAGACGTGTGATCTCGGAGTGGGCCCGGCTCATGGTGGCCGTGGCCTCGGGTCCACCGAGGGCGGGGGCGAGCGCGGGGTAGAGCTCGTGTTCTTCCGCGTACTCGTGGGGCAGCAGCCGTTCGACCAGCAGGCGGTGGGTCTCCTCCACCGCGGCGAGTGCGGCGGGGCCGGACCCGTCGGAGAGGCGGTCTGCCGCGTCGCGTACGGCGTCGAGGACATCCTGGAGGTCGAGGTGTTCGTCGGCGAAGCGGTGGATGAGCGCTTCGGCCTCGGGGGTGACGGCCGGACGTACGGCCTGGTCGACGCGCAGGGCACGCAAGGCGTTGAGGATGACGGCGACGTCGATCCCCTCCTGGAGCAGTGCGCCGACGGCGGGTGGGAGCAGGCCGGCGGCGGCCGCGGCCATGGCGACGAGGGACATCAGCATGCCGCCGAGGGCACTTTGGACGGCGATACGGCGTGAGCGCTGGGCGATGGTGACGGCGTCGGCGAGGCGATCCACGCGGTCGGTGGTCAGGACGATGTCGGCGGCCTCGGAGGAGGCGGTGGAGCCGCGCGCGCCCATGGCGACGCCGATGTCGGCGGCGGCCAGGGCGGGGGCGTCGTTGACGCCGTCCCCGACCATCACGGTGACCGCGTGCTCGCGCTCGGCACGAACGACGGCGACTTTGTCGGCCGGACCGAGCTCGGCACGCACGCCGTCCAGACCGAGGACGGCGGCGACTTCCTGGGCCTGTGCGGCACGGTCACCCGTGAGCATCAACAACCTCCGGATCCCGGCCGCACGCAGGTGACGCAGGGTGCGCGGGGCGTCCTGGCGCACGGGGTCGCGCAGCAGGACGGCGCCGACCGGCTCTCCGTCGAGGGCGAGCCAGGCGACGGCCGCTCCGTCGAGGAGGGCGCGGTTGTCGACCCCCCTGGCCCAGGCGGGCCGTGCGTGGCCGGGATCCAGGCGGCCGATGGCCAGCCTGTGCCCGTCGACGACGCCGGTGGCGCCCCTGCCGGGTTCCTCGGTGACGTCCGTCGCGGTCGTCAGTTCCAGTTCGCGTTCTCTGGCTGTGTCGACGATGGCCTGGGCCAGGACATGGGGTGAGTACTGGTCGAGCGAGGCCGCCAGACGCAGGGCCTCAGCGGGTTCGAGGCCGGGGCGGGCGGTGATGCCGAGGACGCGCGGACGGCCCCGGGTGAGGGTGCCGGTCTTGTCGAGCAGGAGGGTGCGAGCGTGGCCGAGATTCTCCAGTGCTCCGCCGTCGCGGACGATCACGCCGAGTCGGGAGGCGCGGGAGAGGCCGGAGACGATCGCGACCGGGGCCGCCAGCAGCAGCGGACAGGGGGTGGCCACGACCAGGACGGCGACCGCCCGGACGGCGGAGCCGCTGATCAGCCACGCCAGTCCCGCGACGACGGCGGAAAGGGGCACGAACCAAGCGGCGTAGCGGTCGGCCAGTCTCACGACAGGCGCGGACCCGGCCTTGGCCTGCTGGGCGAGCCGAACGATTCCCGCATAGGTGCTGTCGCTCGCGGTGGCGGTGGCCCGCAATTCGAAGACGCCCCCGGCGTTCACCACACCACTGCGCACTCCTTCGCCCCGGAGCCGCTCGACATGGACGGGCTCACCGGTGAGCACCGACTCGTCGAGCACGGCGGCGCTTTCCACACGGCCGTCGACAGGCACGACCTCACCGGGACGAACGACGAGCAGATCTCCGGCGACGACCTGGTCCAGCGGTACCGCCGTCACTCCCGCGTCCGTGCGCCGACGTGCCGAGCGCGGCGCGTGTTCGAGCAGGGCGCACAAGTCGTGGGAGGCGCGCTGCCGGGCCGCGGCTTCCAGGGTGCGTCCGGTGGCGAGCATCAGCGCGATCAGGGCACCGGCCAGGTACTCCCCCACTGCCAGGGTCCCGCCGAGTGCGAGTACGGCGATGAGGTCCACGCCCCCGTGTCCGTGCCGCAGTTCGGCCAGCACCCACCCCACCGCGGGGACGACGGCAGCCACGGTGCCCAGAGCCCACAGCAGGCCGGCGAGGTCCGGGGAGTTCACGAGCCAAGCGATGCCGCCGCCGGTGAGGGCGGCCGCGGTGACAACCAGAAGAACCGGTTCCAGCCCTCTGGCCGTGTCCGGGGCGCTCACGCGGTGCAGTAGCACGGTGAGAGTCGAGTGGTTCATGGCTCACCTCGGTCGTTCCGGCACGCTGCCCGCCGGATCGGTCTCCTTCCATCCCATCGTGGTGCTCGGCCCTCACGGAAGGGGACGTCCGGCCCTGCTTCCGACCGGACGGAAGCGTCGGAGGGACGCCGAGCGGGCGAGAAGGAGGTCGGCGCTGTCGGACAGTGTGGTGAGCCGGGCCGCGTCCTCGTCCTCGATGCGGACACCGGACCGTTCGCCGAGCAGGCCGTCGACGGTCCCCGGTCGGTCGACGACTTCGCCGGAACCGACCAGGGCCACCCGTGTCGGACGGATCATGCCGAAGACGCTTTCGACGCCCTGGTCCCCGAGGCCGGCGGTCGTGGTCATGGCGTCCGACACCTCGGAACCGCGCGGCCTGCCGTTACGGGCCGCTCGTCGGGCGGCGGTCGCACCGGCCTCCACCAGCGTCGTCGAGCCCGGCGCGACCGCGCTTCGGCCGCAGGACATGGCCCGGCACACCGATGGTGGCGTTCACGGCGTCGTGGGGCCGGGGGCCGCCCGCTTCTTGCGGGCCCGAATCACGCGGTGCGCGGCTTCGCTCCGCTTCTCCGCGTCCTCCTGTGGCCCCCGGCTCACTTCCATGAGACCGCCGCGCACCGGACGGCGTGTAGGGCCGGAGGGCCCCGGCGACCGGCCGACCGGCCCACGCCCGCCGTACTGTTCGGCCTCGCGTCAGGGGTGCGGTGCCTTGAGGAGACCCGTGGTGGTGCCGTGGGCGAACACCTCGTAGGCGTCGTGGGCGGTCGGCGGGGGTTCGCAGAGCAGGACCACCTCCGCGAGGGCACGTTCCGCGGTCGGTGGTGGACGGAGTGGCTCCCGGGCAACCAGGCAACCAGGCAACCAGGCAACCAGGCAACCAGGCAACCAGGTCATCGTGGTACCGGACCTGTGTCCGTCGTGGCGCTAATCCGGTTCCATGTAGGGCCGACGGAAGACCGGCGCCTGGCCGGTGCCCCACGGCCGTACGGCGGCCAGGGCTCGGGAGGCGGCGGCTTCCAGCGGCCCGCTGGTGGCGATGGCGACGGCCTCGGGCCAGGGGGGTTCCGTGGCCGCCATGGCGGCGGCGACGTCGAGGTCGGCGTCGGACGGCCCGGAGGAACGCGTGCTCAGGCGGGCCTCCGACACCTCGTCCGGCACTCGGCAGTGCAGGGCCACCAGGTCGGCACCGGTACGCTCGGCCACTTCCCGTGCCGCCGCGCGCTGTTCCGGCGCGGACCAGGTGGCGTCCAGGAGCACGGACTCGCCGGACGACAGCAGGGCGGCCGCGCGGTCCAACAGGGCGGCGTAGGTCCGGTCCGTCCACTCGGGTGTGTACAGACCCTCGCCGTAGGCGGCCGCCGCCGACCGCTCGGGCGGGATGCCCGCCAGTTCCTTGCGGAGACGGTCGCTGCTGAGGAGGGTGGCCTCCAACCGGTCGGCCAGGGCACCGGAGAGGGTGGACTTCCCGCTGCCCGGCAGCCCGCCCACGAGCGTCAGTCCGACGGCGGCGGTGCGCAGGTGGCGCAGGGTCGTGGAGACCAGACGGCGTGACGCCGTCTCCGCTCCCGGCATTCCCTGCTCCGCCTGGATGAGCGACACCTTGGCGCGGACGAACGCGCGGTAGGCGACGTAGTGGTGCCACAGTGACGGGGGCGCGGGGTCCGCGGAGTACTCGCTGTAGCAGGCCAGGAAGTGGGCCGCCGCCTCCGGGGCGCCGAGCTGTTCGAGGTCCATGGCGAGGAAGGCGGCGTCGTCGAGGCCGTCGACGTACCGCAGGTGGTCGTCGAACTCGAGGCAGTCCAGGATGCGGGGGCCGTCGTCGAGGCAGAAGACGTCCTCGGCGAGCAGATCGCCGTGGCCGTCCACCACCCGCCGCTGCCCGATGCGGGAGTCGAACAACCGCTCGCGCCCGGCGAGATATCGGCGTACCAACCGCTCGATCTCGGGCACCCCGTCGGGCACGGGGCCCTCGCCGGCCAACGCGCGGATCTGTGCGAAACTCGCCTCCCACCGCGCCGCCAGCGCGTCCCGCGTGCCCTGTTCGTCCACGTCCCGGCCACGGGGCGCTTTCGCGTGCCAGGCGGCGAGCCGCCGCGCCACAGCCCGCAGCACGTCGTCCGGCACCGCACCCGATCGCACGAGCTGGGACAGGCGTCGGTCCGTCGGCATCCGGCGCATCACCACGAGCGGCTCACCGGCTTCGGCGTCGGGAGTGGAGACCTCGCCCAGGCCCAAGTACACATCCGGTGCGAAGCGGCGGTTGAGGGCGACCTCGCGTTCGCACGCCGCCCTGCGGGCCGAGCGCGTCGTGTAGTCGAGGAACCCCAGGTCCACGGGCTTCTTGACCTTGTAGGCACGGTCACCGGCGAAGAACACGATCGCGGTGTGGGTCTCGCGCACCTCCGCCCGGGGCGATGGTCCCACGGAGCGGACGGGGTCAGTCATGGGGTACGACGGCCACGGGGCAGCGTCCGTGATGCAGGGCCGCGTGGGCCACGGGACCCAGGTGCGGTGTCACTCCGTGCCGGTGCGCGCGGCGGCCGACGACCAGCAGCGCGGCGTCCTCCGCGGCCCGCAGGACGGCTTTGGCGGGGCTCGCCAGACGGATGCTGTCGGCCACCTGCACCTGTGGGTACTTCTCGCGCCACGGGTGGAGCACGCCGGTCAGCTGCTGCTTCGCCTCCCTCGTGATCTCCTCGGCGACCTCGTGGTCCGCGCCCCAGGGCATGCGCGCGTGGAGCGGCACGCTGCGGCCGTGGACGGCCAGCAGGGGCACGCCCCGGGCCGCGGCGGTGTGGAACGCGAAGTCGAGCAACGCCTCGCCCGAGCCGTGAAGTTTCAACGCCACCACCACGCGCCCCACGCGTGCGGGGGACGGCTCTTCCGTCGTCGGATCCGCGCGGACCAGGACGACGGGCCGCTCGGCCCGCGCGACGACCGGCATGCTGACGTCGCCCAGGAAGTAGCTTTCGACGGTCTCCAGCCCCCGGGAGCCGAGCACGAGCATCTCGGACTCGGACGCCGCCTTGATCAGGGCCTCCTGTGCGTCCTCCGGGACCAGATCGCCGATGACGTTCAGGCCCGGGTGACGTGTCCGCAGTTCGGCCTCCGCGGTGTGCACCAGACGCTTGGCCCAGTAGTTCTGGTCGACCTCGGGGGCGGTGTGGGCCGGTTCCTGAGCCAGCAACGGCCACGCGTGCAGCAGCCTCAGGGCGCGTCCGCGCTTCATGGCCTCTTCGGCGGCCCAGCGTGCGGCGGCCAGGCTCTCGGGCGAGCCGTCGAGGCCCACGGTGACGACGGGTTGCATGGCGGCGGCCTCCGTCTGGTACGAAGCGGGGGATGAGGGGGTGCGACGTGGGACGAGTCCGGTGGTGAGCTCGCTCCGGACGCCGCCGCCATATCGGGTACGGCGTGTTCTCTCCCTTCGAGGAGTACCTCATTCCACTCCGACGCGCATGTGGACCGGAGGGGCGGAAAGCCCGTCGGCCTCCTGGGACCGGAAACCGGCGCACCAGGGACCTTCGGCCTATGACCCGGACCCGCCCGTGTTCGAGACTGAGGGCAGGAGTGGGGGGGGAGAGGGACCAGCGAACCGCTGGAGGCCGACCCGTGAACGCCCGAGAACCGTCCACGTACGGCCCGCCCGCGCCCGCCGACGAGCCAGCTCGACGCGAGAACCGCCGGCCGGACGATTGGGCGGCGCGGCCGCGTTCGGCACGGCCTTCGGGGTCTACAGGGCCTGGGCGGGCACGTGTCTGCTGCTGGACCGCCACAGGTCCAGGCAGTGGGGCACCGAGGGGGAGCGGGCGGAGCCGCTGTGGTCCGCGCGTTTCCTCCGGTGGCGGGCCGGCGGCCGGACACGGGCCGAGGAGGCGGCACTCATGACGAACGCGACGACCACGGATCCGTACGAAGTGACGATGGCCGAGTCCTGCTCGCGGGAGGGGACGACCGCCCCGGCCGCGTTCAGCCTGTCCGTCCGTGACCTCCGCGTCGCACCGGTCGCCGCACGCCCCGAACGCTCCGCGCCCGCGGCCCGCCGGATCCGGGCGTCGGTCGCACCCTGCGCCACGACCTCGGAGCGGCCGAGCGCGCTCGCCGCCCGCGTCCTGCACGACATCGAGGAGCGGCTCGCACCACGGCAGCCGGTACCCACGTGAGGAGCAAGACCATGTCGCACACGTCGGAATGGAAGTGTCGTCTCCACCTCTTCGAGGACGGGGGAACGACGAAGGCACGCGTGGTACTGGACACCGGTACCGCGGAACTCACCGGTCACGGGACCGCGCACTGCAATCCCGCGGACGCCGACGTCCCGGAGATCGGTGACGAACTGGCGGCCGGCCGCGCACTGAACGACCTCGGCCGGAAGCTGCTGCGGGTCGCCGAGCACGACATCGAGGGGGTGGGCGCACCGCGGCCGGACGGGCGCGAGAGGGCCGCGTGGTCCCTGTGAGCCACGACCCGTCCGGAACCGAAGCGCCCGGACCGAGGAAGGGGACCCCATGAGGCACCCAGCGCGACACGGCGGCGACACGCGACCCGTCGTCCTGCGCGAGCCGGACGACCTCCGCACCAGGAAGGATCGGCTGATGCACGCGGCCTTCGCCCACGGCGGGTGGCCCGCGTCCGGCGGGAGCGGGCCACGGGCGCCGACACCGAAAACATCGGCACGGAACTGGGCGACGGCGTGCTGACGGTCAGAGCCCCCAGGACCGGAAAGGGGCGGGCGCGGCGCATCGAGACCGACGGCCGAGCCCGGAACCCCGCGAAACACAGCACCATCATCAAGAGAGGGCGGCCACCATGCGAGCTCACCTGGGCGATCAGCTCGTCATCGAAGGCACGAGGTCCGGCGCGGTCCGGCGCGACGGGGAGATCGTGGGACTCCACCACGCGGACGGCACACCGCCGTACGACGTGCGCTGGTCCGACACGGAGGAGACGGCGCTCGTGTTCCCCGGGCCCGACGCGCACATCCACCATCTTGAACACGGACGGCCGGAAGCGGTTCACGAGCCCGTCGCTCAGGACGCCGGCCCGACGAAGGCCGATTCCCCCAGGAGCCCGGCGGCAGGTTCTCCCGGCCCCGGTGACGTCGGCCGGCGTGTGGCCGTCGAACGGCGCAGACAAGGACTCGGCGTCGAGGAGACCGCCCGCCGCGCGCGGATGTCGCCCCGCTACCTGTCGTACATCGAGGAACACCCCGCCGACCCGAGCCTGGCGGCTCTCATCAGACTGGCCGACGCGCTGGGCACCACGGCGGCCGCCCTGCGCGGAGGAGGAGCCGACCTGCCGCCGGGCCAGGGCCGCGCGCTGCCGCGTCCACGGCTTCAGGATCTCGCCCCGGACGAGTGCCGCGCCCTGCTGTCCACCCACGGCGTGGGACGCATCGCGGTGTCCACGCCCGACGGCCGCCCGGCGGTCGTCCCGGTCAACTACGAGTTCTTCGACGACACGATCACGTTCAGAACCGCCCCCGACTCGCTGCCCGCCGCGGCTGTCGGAGCAGAGGTCGCCTTCGAGGTCGACCACGTGGACGACGCCCTGAGTCAGGGCTGGAGCGTGCTCGCCGTCGGCCCGGCGAGCGTGACCACCGATCCCGACGCCGTGCGCGAGCTCACCGAGCGGGCCCACACCCGGCCGTGGGCGGGCGGTGAACGCGGGATGTGGGTGTCGATCCGACCGACGAGCCTCACCGGCCGCAGGATCACCGCGGCGGATCGATAGGCGCCCCGTCGCGCACTCCTGTCCCTTCCGTCCGTGCTCGCCCCTCCAGTGCGGCGAACCGTTCCTCGTCCGGTTCGTGTCCGGCCTCGTCCGGTTCGTGTCCGGCCGGCCGGTCAGTCCTCGGAACGATGGAGTTCGCCGTGAGGGACCACCGCCACGGGACAGTGCGCGTGGTGCAGCACGGCGTGGACCACGTGTCCCAGCGGTGCCCCGGGAACGTGCGCGGGCCGACGGGCTCCGACCACGACCAGATCCGCGTGGGCGGAGGCGTCGACGAGGGCGCCGGCCGGGGAGTGGGCCCTGACCAGATCGCTGGTCACCGTCAGGCCGGGGAACTCGTCCCGCACAGGCGCTATGAGGCGGTTGGCGTAGCTCGCCTGTTCCTCGGCGACTTCGGTGAGGTCGCCGAGCAACGGGACCATGCTTCCCGCGTACTGGTAGTAGGCGTAGGTGCTCAGCACGCGCAGCGAGGCCTTGTACCGGACGGCGGTCCGCGCCGCGAAGCGCACCACGCCGAGGTCCCGTTCGTCGCGTACGGCGACGAGAACCACTCCCGTGGTGACGTGGTCGGGCTCGCCGCGCACCACGACGACGGGACCTGTCGCGTAGGCGGCCACACAGAGCCCGACCGACCCGACCAGAAGTGCGGCGAACCCGCCGGATCCACGGGTACCCACCACGATGAGGCCGTTGTCGCCCGCCGCTTCGAGCAGGGCCTGCGCGGCGGCCGCGTGGCTGACCACGGGGACGACGCGGATGCCGGACGCCTCGCCCTCCGCCACCGCGACAGCGCTCTCCACGGTGGCCGAACCGGCGTCGAGCACCCGCCGGGCCACGGATTCGGACGGCACGTCCGCGACCAGGGTGTCCAGCGCGGTGGCACACACGATGTGCAGTGGCGCGTCCCTGCACGCGGCCTCGGCGGCCGCCCACCGCACGGCCGTCTCCGCGCCCTCGGATCCATCCGCCCCCACGACGACCGGTCCGCGCACGGCAAGCATGATCCCTCCAAGGTTCAGGGTCGTTCCACGATGACACCGCGTACGAGAGTCCGGGGAGTGGCCGTTCGTCCCCGAGGCTGGGCCGAACGGCCCCGGCAGGACCCGTTGTGAGGACCAATGGCCCCTGCCGGACCGACGTTCCCGTGGCCTTTCATGGAATCGACGGCGGGACCGTCGTCTGCGGAACCGGGGGCGGGACGAGGAGCCGCACGAAGGGAAGGCACCGTGAACGCAGAACCTCTCGACACGAAGACGATCACGGCACTCGTGACGGACGCCGTCGCCGCTCCCTCGCTGCACAACGCCCAGCCCTGGGTGTTCCGTTGCACGCGGGACACGGGCGTCCTCCGGCTCTACGCCGACCTGGAGCGCGCCCTCCCGCACACGGATCCGGAGAACCGGGGCCTGTACATGGGCTGCGGCGCCGCGTTGTTCAATCTGCGCGTGGCCGCCGCTGCGGCCGGTCTGACGCCGAGGGTCCTGCTGCTACCCGATCCCGCCTCCGCGGAGCTCCTCGCCGAGGTGCACCTGTCCGGCACCGGACCGTCCGGCGACACGCTCGCGCGGCTGGCCCCCTCGATCCGGCGTCGGCACTCCAGCCGCTTCCCCTTCCGCGACGAGGAGGTCCCTGTCGCCACGAGAGAACGGCTGTCCGAGGCGGCCCGCCTCGAAGGCGCGGAACTGTTCTTCCCCGACCCCTGGCATGTCCGGTCGATTCTCGACCTGATCCGGGACGCCGAGGACTCGGAGGCACTCGACCCGCAAGTGCACGCGGAGACGGTTCGCTGGACGCGTACGGAGTCGTCGGCCGTCACCGCGGCGGCGGACGGCATCCCCGGAGAGGCGTTCGGCCCGCGGCAGCGCGGCACGTCGGTCCCCGTACGTGATTTCGCCGTCGGCCGTCCGATGCCCGGGCGCGGCAGAGCGGCCTTCGAGGAGAATCCGAACATCGCTCTGCTCGGGACGGCCCGCGACGAACCCGTGGACTGGGTGCGCGCAGGCCAGGCGCTGGAGCGGGTTCTGCTCCAGGCCACCACGGACGGACTGGTCGCCTCCGTCACGTCCCAGCCGCTGGAGTGGCAGGACATCCGGTGGGCCGTCCGCGATCCGGTCTCCGCCATGGCGAACGTCCAGATGGTGATCCGGCTCGGCTACGGCCCCGAGGGCGAGGAGAGCCCGCGGCGGCCGGTGGCAGACGTGCTCGACTTCCTCTGACGCCTTCACCCGCCTCACACATCAGCGAGGAGCAGTCCCATGAAGACCTCGGAGGTGATGACCGCTCCTCCGGTGTGCGTGACACCTGACGCCACCTTGGCCGAGGTGGCCGGGCAGATGGCCGAGCACGCCGTCGGATCGGTTCTCGTGGTGCGGGACGGAGCACTGCACGGCATAGTCACCGACCGCGATCTCGCCGTGCGCGGCATGGGCGGAGGCCTGGCCCCGGGCACACGGGTGGACGCGGTCATGTCGCCGCCCGCCGTCACGGTCGACGCCGACGACGACCTCCAGGCGGCCTACCGGACGTTCCGTCGGACAGGTGTCCGTCGACTGCCGGTCCTGGACGCGAGCCGGGTGGTGGGTGTGCTGACGGTCGACGACCTGCTTCTCGACGTCTTCCGACGACTCACCGACCTGCTCGGCCCGGTCGCCTGGAACGTCCTGCAGGAAGCACCGGCGCCGATCCCCCGGGCCGACGGTGGCGGACCGGTCCCGTCCTAGGACACGGCATCCCGGACGGTCACGCCCTGCGCCCGGGCCCCGAAGAGCCGGAACACGGTCCTACGTGCCCCGTCCCCCCTGTGCGCCCCTCTCCCCCGCCGACAGCGGAACGTGCCGACAGACCAGTGCGCCACCGCTGCGGGAAGCACTCAACTCCAGCGACCCGCCGAGTTGTCCGGCCCGCCCCGCCATGTTGCGCAGTCCGCTGCGGCGGCCGCCCGGCGAAATCCCCGTCCCGTCGTCCGAGACCTTCAGACGCACCTCCCGGCCGTCGGTGGTCAGCTCCACGTCGGCCCGTCGGCATGCGCGTGCCGGGCGACATCGGACAGTGCCTCGACGAGCACGGCCACGACATGGCCGGCGGTCTCGCGCGGCACGTCGGTGGCCCGCAGCCCGCCGCCGGTCGCGTCCCCGTCGCGGACGCGGAGCCCGAAGATGGCCGATCTGATGATCTTGATGGTCTCGTCGAGGTCGTCCACGACCCTCAGCACTCGCTCGGAAGCCTCCGGGCAGGTGATGAACCGGCCCGCGCTCTGGAGCGTCGTCCCCGTGGCGAACAGTCGCTGGATGGCCAGGTCGCGCAGATCGCGGGCGATCCGGTCACGATCCTTCAGCACCGCGATCTGCTCGGCGTCCTGCCACCGCTCGGCGAGTTCCAAGGCGATCGCGGCCTGCGCGGCGAATCCCCGCAACATCGGGGTCTCCCGGTCGGAGAAGACCGGTCCGCCGGTCCCGCGGGCCAGGAGCACCACTCCTCTCACGTCGGTCGCACCGGTACCGATGGGGACGGCCACCGCCGGACCGAGCCCTTCGAAGCGTGGTGGTTCCTTGCCGAAGACCTGGTCCCGCACGCGGATCGGGACGCCGACGAAGCTGTGCGTCTCCGGGTGACCGGCCGGAAAGCCGCAGGAGGCGGGATGCCGGAGAGCTCGTGCAGGCGCAGGGGTTCCGGACGGCGGATCAGCTCGCCCAGCGGGCCGTGCACACGGTCGGGCGTGCCCCGGGTGGCACTGAGACGGGCCTGAAGCTCATCCAGGAGATCGCCGAGCTTCAGGTGCGACAGCACTTCGCGGAACTCGCTCGAGGTCTGCGCCATGCTGCCTCCGACCTCTCGGTACATCCCGGTCGGCGCGCGCCGGTGCCGCACGGAGGGGACCGTTCCAACGGTGGTCCTCCTCGGCCGGGCCGGTGAGCCGAACGGCGCTCGGGCCGTGCCCGCACCGCCAGGGCTGAAAGCCGAAAGGGAGGGCTGAACGGCCCCTGCCGTCAGCCTGCCGGCAGGGGCCACCGTGGGAGTGACACCCCGTACCGCACGAGCGGACAAGGAAGAAGGCGGTGGAGACAATGACACTCCCCCTCGTCGTGGGCGTCGACGGATCGGACGGCAGTCTCCTGGCCGTCGACTGGGCGGTGGACCTGGCCACCCGCAACCGGCTTCCGCTGCGCCTGGTCCACGCGTCCTTGTGGGAGCGGTACGAGGGGGCGTTTCCGACACTGAGCCGGGAGCGCTCCTCCGAGCGGGTGCTGGCGGAGCACATCGTCGGTTCGGCGGCGGAACGGGTTCGCCGGCACGCCCCCCGTCTGAGCGTCTCCACGGAGACCGTGCCGGCCGAGGCCGTTTCCGCGCTCCTGGACGAGGCTCGGAACGCCACCACCCTGATCACCGGTTCACGGGGCCGCGGGGAGCTGAAGGGCACGCTGCTCGGTTCCGTGGGGCTGGCGGTGGCGGCCCGCGCCCACTGCCCGGTCATCGTGGTCAGGGGCGACAAGGCGGCTCTGGCCGGATCCCACGAGCGCATCCTGCTCGGCGTCGGCGACCCCGACACATGCCGGGAGGCGGTCGGGTTCGCGTTCCGGGAAGCCGCGGCCCGCGGGTGCGAGCTGGATGTCGTCCGGGCCTGGCGGTGTCCGGTCCGGGAAGCGGCCGACGACACGGCACTGGCGGAGGATCCGGAGCATCAGCACGAGAAACAGGCCGTTGCCCTCATCCAGACCCTCGTCGCCGACGCGTCCGCCGCCCATCCGGACGTGCGGTTGCGTCGGACGACCGTCGAGGGAGCGGCCCGCAAGGTGCTGGTCCACCGCTCGGCCGCCGCCGACCTGGTGGTCCTCGGAGCGCGTCGCAGATCCGGTCGCTTCGGGCTCCAACTGGGCCGTGTGAGCCACACCCTGCTGCACCACGCCGCATGTCCGGTGGCGGTCGTACCGGACAGGACCTGATCCCTCCGCGGGATGCCGCCACGATCTCGCGGGACTCGTCCGTTTCCCCGGCGCACCGCGGAACGACGCCTTCGGCCCACGGCTCCGAGAACCCGGCACGTCCAGAACGCCCTCCCCGTCCCCGCCGCTACGAACTGCTCGCCGCGGCCGAGGACTTCGCCGCGTCGGCCGTCGGCCGGGCCGACGCGGACCCGCTGTCCCGCCTGCGTCGCCGGACAGGGCCTCCGCCGGGCCCCGGGACCGCGGCCTGCCGGACGCGTCAGCCCTCGTCGCCTCCGTGCGAGGCCGTCTCGGAATAGCCGTCGTGCCACGCCGCCTTAGCCCCCGAGTCACCGATGCGGTACACGTCCACTACGGCTCCTGCGGCCACCACGAGCGACAGCACCACGGCCGCGGCCCTCACGGGGGTGGCGGGTCGGGGCGTGGCGTCCGCGGCCCCGGACGCCGCGGTGCGGCCGACCTTCCACCAGAGGACGACCGCCAGGACGAACAGGCCCCCGGCCCAGGGAAGAAGGCCGTCCCCGAGTTCGGCGTGGCGGCGCACCAGCGCGTTGTCGGCGACGTGTCCCTCCAGCCATTCGCCCGCGTTCGAGGTGAGCGGCACGCTCACGAGCGTGACCAGGGCGAGCAGCGGCAGCACGACGCCCAGGCGCCTGGCCGCTTCGGGCCATATCGCGCAGACCACGAGGGCGAGTGCGGTCAGGGGAACGAGAACGACCACGAAATGCACCAGCAGTACGTGCGCGGGCAGGCCGTTGACCAGGCTCATCAACAACTCCTTCGGGGGGACGGGTACTCACGGTGTCGATCAGGCGCGCCAGACTGGCACAGGAATCTCTCAGGTCCCTCTGAACTCCACGTCGCGGGGAACCGCGCATCCGGGCACCGGGCGGACCCGGCCTTCAGCGGAGGGCGGCCACCGGAAGGGCAGGGGCAGGGTGCCGAGTGCCGTCAGGACGGCCCGGCCGGCGGCGTCGAGCGGGGCCGGTGCCGCCAGGGCCTCCCGGGGCAGGGAAGTGGACCGTCCGGCCCATGCGGCCGCCGCCTGGGCCGACGGACAGTGAAGAGGGGACCCGCACGGCACGAGGAGGTGGGATCCATGAGGCACCGGACGGTACGCGACCTCATGACCACGTCGGTCATCAGGGTGCGCCAGGACACCGGTTTCAAGGAGATCGCCAAGCTGCTCGCCGAGTACGGCGTCACCGCCGTACCGGTCGTGGACGACGCCGAACGCGTCGTGGGCGTGGTCTCCGAGGCGGATCTGCTGCGCAAGGAAGCCGCCCAGCTCGATCCGGCCGGCCTGTTGCCCGTCCTGCACTCCCGCCCCGCCGACCGCACGAAGGCGGAGGCAACGACCGCCGAGGGGCTGATGAACAGCCCGGCCGTGACGGCCGAGCCCCGGTGGACGGCGGTCGAGGCCGCGCAGGTCATGGAGTTCCACCACGTCAAACGGCTGCCGGTGGTCGACGAGGTCGGCAGGCTGGTCGGCCTGGTCAGCCGGGCGGACCTGTTGCGTGTCTTCCTTCGTGGCGACAGCGCCATCCGGGAGGAGATAGCCGGTGAGGTGCTCGTGCACACCCTCGGCGTCGCTCCCGGCGCGGTCACCGTGCACGTCGTCGACGGGCGGGTGTCGCTGAAGGGCACCGTCGAACGCAAGTCGCTCGTCCCGGTCGTCGTGCGCCTGTGCCAAGGCGTGGACGGGGTGGTCGGCGTCTCCGCTGAATTGCACCACCGTCTGGACGACACCCCCGTGGCTCCGGGGGCCGGAACGTCGCGCCGGGCCGGACCGGCCACGTGAGCGGCTCCGGAGCCGACACCCCGGACGCGGTCGCAGTCGTACCCGGCCGACCCGTCCGGGTCGTCACACGAACCAGGTGGACCCGTCGGACCGGCGGCGACCGGTCGAGACGACAACGAATCGAGGTGTTGGGACATGACCGGCACTCCGCACATCGTCAGCGATGTGATGACCCAGACGGTCGTGGCCGTGGGACGGGACGCTCCGTTCAAGGAGATCGTACGGACCCTGGAGCAGTGGAAGGTCAGTGCCATGCCCGTGCTGGAGGGCGAGGGACGCGTCGTCGGTGTCGTGTCCGAGGCCGACCTGCTGCCCAAGGAGGAGTTCCGGGACGAGGAACAGAGCCTCTCCCGGCAGCAGGAGCGCCTGGCCGACGCCGCCAAGGCCGGTGCGACCAGGGCCGCGGAACTCATGAGCACCCCGGCGGTCACGGTCCACGCGGACGCCACCCTCGCGCAGGCGGCCCGGATCATGGCCGTCCGCCACGTCAAACGGCTGCCCGTGGTCGACGACATCGGCATGCTCCAGGGCATCGTCAGCCGCGCCGACCTGCTCAAGGTCTTCCTGCGGCCCGACCAGGAGATAGAGGAGGAGGTCCGGCGCACAGTGGTGTCGTACCTCTTCCCGGGCTTCAGCCACGCCATCCACGTGAACGTGTGCGAGGGGGTCGTCACCCTGCGCGGTCACGTCCACGACACCTCGCTCGTCTCCGTGGCGGTGCGCCTCGTACACGCGGTCGAGGGCGTCGTGGACGTCGTACCGCGGCTCACCGGCGAGTCGACGGAGGCCGCGCCATGACGGACACGGCACCGGACACATCGGCCGCGCGACAACCACGACCCGCGGTCGAACACCGGCTCGATGTCACCCATGTGGGCGGGGACGCGTACGAGGTGGACATCCGAGGGCACCGGCTCCTGGTGGACCAGCCCGTGGACGCGGGCGGAACGGACATCGCGCCGACCCCGGTCGAACTGTTCGCCGCATCACTGGCCACCTGCGTCGCCTTCTACGCGGGCCGCTACCTCCAGCGGCACGGACTGTCCCGGGAGGGACTGCGGGTCCGCTCGGAGTTCACCATGGCGACGGACCGGCCCGCCCGTGTCGATTCCGTGCGCGTGGTCGTCGTTCCACCTCCGGAGCTGCCGGCTCAGCGGTATGCCGCCATGCTCGCCGTCGCCTCGCACTGCACGGTCCACAACACACTTCACGATCCTCCCGGGATCCGCATCGAGGTGGGGAGCTGAGACGGCCCGGCCCGGTCGCCGACCACTCCGGGCAGAGGGGCCGAACGCCCCGGCGGATGCGGGCTCTTCGGCTCACAGCAGGCGAGTGGCCGGGGACCGACACTGACAGTGGCGCGCCGGAACCACGGGCGGGCAGCCCACGTCCGGCGGCCACGAGGAAGCGGGTGACCGTGATGTTCTGGTACGGACATGATCCAAACGGGTGGGGCTGGTTCACCATGTCGGTCGGCATGATCCTCTTCTGGACCGTGCTGATCGTCTTCGCCGTCCTGCTGTTCCGGGCCGTGTCCCGGCCGACGGACGGCGGGGCGGGCGCCGGGCACACAGGGCCCGGCGCCGCTCCGGAGCGGCTCCTCGCGGAACGCTTCGCCCGCGGGGAGATCGACGAGGAGGAGTACCGAAGCCGCCTGGCCGTTCTGCGTTCCGGCGACGGCGGGAGTTCCGGGAAGGCCTGACCCGGCGGCCCGTCGTCGCCTGCGACGACGGGCCCGGGGAGGGTCACACGACCGGCAGGTCGGGGCGGACGAGCGTGCCCGACGTGCCGTGGACCATCTCGTACGCCGCGTCCAGGGCACCGATGGCGGCCAGTCCCCCGGTGCGTTCCACGAACCGGGCCGCCGCCTCGGTCTTGGGTCCCATCGAACCCTCGGGAAAGCTTCGCCCGCGCAGGTCGGCGGGGGTGGCGCCCAGGACGGGCCGCTGGCCGGGAGTCCCGAAGTCGGCGTAGACGCAGGGCACGTCGGTGAGGATGAGCAGGAAGTCGGCTTTCAGTTCCTCCGCGAGCAGGGCCGCCGTGAGGTCCTTGTCGACGACGGCCTCCACCCCGGTGAGCGCTCCGGTGTCCGGGTCGGCGGTCACGGGGACGCCCCCGCCGCCCGCGCAGACGACGAGCGCGCCACCGGCGAGCAGCTCGTGGACGGTCTCGGTCTCCAGGATCCGTTCGGGTGCCGGGGAGGGGACGACGCGGCGCCAGCCGGTGGTGTCGGCGGCGATGTGCCAGCCGCGCTTGCGGGCGAGCGCCGACGCGATGTCGTACGGGTACACCTGGCCGACGAACTTCGTGGGGTGCTCGAAGGCGGGGTCGTCGGACCGGACCAGGGTGTGGGTGACCAACGCGATCGTCCGGTGTCCGGGCAGGGCGTCGTGCAGGCTGCGGACCAGCAGGGAGCCGATCAGTCCCTGGGTCTGCGCGCCGAGCAGGCCGAGCGGGTAGGGGGCGCTCAGGACCGGGTCGGCGGCGCTCTCCGCGGCGAGCAGGCCGATCTGGGGGCCGTTGCCGTGCGTGACGACGATCTCGTGGTCGTGGGCGAGGGCCGCGATCGCGTTGGTGACGCGGTCGACGTTCGACTCCTGGACGGCCGCGTCGGGGCGTTCGCCGCGGTGCAGCAGGGCGTTGCCGCCCAGAGCGATGACGATGCGCATGACTCGGTCCTCCAGGGTGACGGCCAGGACGGCCTTGACGGTGTGCAGTTGGTTCCCCGCCCGGTGGTCCACGCCGACGGAGGCGGGTGAGGAGCAGCCCCCACCATTCTTGGCGGCGGCGGAGGTCGTGGTCGGTGGCCGAACTTCCCCGTCCGGGACCGTTGGTCCCGGCCGCCGCCGACCGAACGGCCCCTGTCGCGGGGCCGGCCGGGCGGCTCCGGGAGCGGCCGTATTTCGTGCGACCTGGACGGACCACGCGCCTTACGATCACTCGATCCACTGCCGGAAGGACAGAAAGGACAGAAATGATCAAGGACATCGAGGGCGGTACGACAGCAGCCGTGCAGCTCGCGGGCGGAGCGCCGCTCGAGAGCGCGCTCGATGTCACCGACCCCGGCGACTGGCTCGCGCTGGACGCGGCGGTGCGTGAAGTGCCCTGGTCCCGAACGTCGTCGAGGCCGCAGGGCTGCCCTCCGGTCCCGCTGCCCGCCGATCTGGACCGGTTCGACGAGTCCCGGCTCGCACTCGCCCTCTGCCACCGCGACGGGCGGATCCGCCAGGAAGCGGTGGGCCGCTCGGCCCGGTACCCCGGACTGCTGCCGCTCGTCGTGATCCGCTGCGCCGACTGGGTCGGCCCGGTGCGCGAGTACGCCCGGCAGGTGCTGCGCGAGGGCCTGGACGCGGACTCCGCGGTGGGCGTCGCGTCGCTGGTCCTGCGTGTCGGGCGCCGCGAGCGTGGCGCCTTCGGCACCGAGGTGCTCGGCCGGACCCTGCGCGGGGCGTCCCGGGAGCACTTCGCTGTTCTCTTCGCCGACCCGGACCGGGTCGTACGGCGGTTCGCGTACCGGCTGGCGATCGACGAAGGGGTGCTGCGTCCCGCCGAGTTGGCCCGAGCGGCCGCCGGGGACACGGACAGCGTCGTCCAGGACCTGTGTGCCACGGCGGCGCTCTCGGCCCTGGGCGACGAGGAAGAAGCGTACGAGGAGGTGCTGCCCGCCCTGCTGTCCGCGCGCAATCCGCGTATCCGCTCGGCCGGCGTCACCGGGCTGCGACGGGCGGGGCAGCCGCAGCGTGCGGAGCCGTTCCTCACCGACCGATCCGCGCTCGTACGTGCCTGCGCCCGGTATGTCGTACGACAGCACGGAGGCGACCCGGCGGACTGGTACCGGCGGCGGTGCACGACGGCGGACGCCCCGGGACCGCCGCCGGGTGCGGTCATCGGGCTGGCCGAGTGCGGCGACCGCGCGGACGCCGGTCTGCTCCGGCCGCTGCTCACCCACCCGGATGCCCGGGTGCGGGCGCGGTCGGTGGCCGGACTGCGGACCCTGGACCACGTGGATCCGCGGTACGTACGACCGCTCCTCGACGACCCCTCCCCCGGTGTCGTCCGTGAGGCGGTCACCGCCCTGTTGCCCGGGGCGAAGGACCTGCCCTCCGACTGGCTCGCGGAGCGCGCCGGCTCCGAGCGGCCACGGCACGTGCGCCTCGGCGCGTTCCGGCTGCTCGACGCGAGCGGTGGCGTCGTGGCGCTGCGAGCGGCGGTCGGCCTGCTGCAGGACCAGGACGTGAAGCTGCGCACCTGGGCCGGGCAGTCCGTGCAGCGCTGGCATCCGTCGCCCGACGCTCGCGGTCAGGACGCCGAGGAAACAGGAGAGTTGCTCGACCGGAGCCGACACCTCTTCAGCGACTACGTACTGCGTCGACGCAAGCGGGAGGCGGGGCTGAGCGGCTGAGCGCAGCTCGATCGGCACGGCCCGTCGGCGACGCCCGACTCCCCCTCCTCGACCGGAGCGGTCGAGGAGGGTGCGGGCGGGGTTCGGGGGAAGTCGGCGGCGGCCACCGCGGGCGACCGCACGTATCCCCCGAGGTCGCCTCGGTGCCGCAGCCCGCGATCATGACGAGGCGGCTCCCGGCCGCGAAAGGACCACGTGCCGGCACGACGATGGCGTGGTCCACCAGCGTGGTCGCGCCGGACCCCGACTCGCCGTGCCCGGCGCCGTCTTCCGCACGTACGACGACAGTCGACTCGCCCGGGCGAACAGTGCGTATGACTTCCCGTCAGTCGCGGACCGCGTGCCGGACGACAGGCCTTGGCCGATAGTCGTCGGGTCCTCCCGCGTCCGCGGGCCCGGGCTCCCTCTATTTCCTATCGATTTACTAGGAAAGCATTGACCGGACGTCCGGTGGCTGCGCAGGATGATGTACATGCCCCCCACGCAGCAGCGACTGGTTCGCCGCCGGCACGTCGACTTCGGTCGTGTCGCCAGCGCCGTCTGTTGTAGCGCGTAGGGCGCCCGGCACCCACGTCGTGCGTGTGCCGCCCCTTTCCCTCCCGTCCCCACGCGACCAGGCGAATCCGCCTCCGCCCCGGGCCGGGCAGAGCCAGCAGCGCCGGATCGGCGCCGTACGGCGCGTGAGCCACGCGCGCGTGCCCGACCGGCAAGAGACTCCCGACCCGGCACCTTGCCGCCGACCTTGAGGAAACCAACATCATGGGCGTTGCCACCGCGCCGTCCGGAGCCGGCTCCGGAGCCGACCTGACCGCACCCGGAACGACCGGACCCGACCCGGCCGTACTCGACCGCGCGCACTGGCTGCGCGCGGCCCGCGAGACGGCGGAAGACCTGGCCACGGACGCGGTCACCAGGGAGCAGGCGGGCAAGGCCCCCTTCGACGAGGTGGCCCGGCTGCGCGAGGCGGGACTGCTGACGCTCCTGGTACCGGCCGACTCCGGAGGAGGCGGCGCGGACTGGACGACGGCCTACGCCGTCGTCCGGGAGATCTCCGCCGCCGACGGCGCGATCGGTCAACTGCTCGGCTGTCACTACTTCTTGTCGTGGAGCGCGCTGTCCTTCGCCGACTCCGCCCGCGCCACCGAAGCCGTGCAGCGCTCCACGAGGAAGCCCCTCCTCTGGGGTGGCGGTCTCGCCCGCCAGGAGCCGCCGCTGAGACTGACCAGGAAGGCCGGGGGCTACGTCCTGGAAGGCCGGCAGAGCTACGCCACGGGGGTCCTGGTCGCCGACCGCCTCGCCGTACGGGGCGAGCGGACCGACACCGGCGAGCCCTTCGCCGTCGTCGTCGACACCGCCCGTCCCGGGGTGCGGATCGACGGCGACTCCGACGTCTTCGGCCAGCGGCTCGCGGCCGGCGGCAGTGTCGACTTCGACGCCGTACCGGTCGCCGCCGGCAGCGTGCTCGGGTCCCTGTCCGCGGACGAGGAGGTCCTGTCGCCCCTGACCGCCTTCACCTCGCCGGTCGGACGCCTCCTCTCCGTCCAGATCCTTCTCGGCATCGCCGAGGGGGTGCTCACCGAAGTGCGCGAGTACAGCAGGGCGGGCCAATCGCTCTGGCATCCCGCCTGGCCGGTCGGCTCGCCCTCGGACCCGCGGATCCTGACCCTGCACGGAGAGCTCACCGTCCTCACCCGCTCCGCCTCGGCACTCGCCGAGCAGGCGGTGCGGGCGGTGCACGGCGGACTGGCACGCGGTGAGGACCTGAGCTACGACGAGTGCGCGGAGATCTCCGCCCTCGTGGCCATGGCCGAAGCCGCCGCGTCCAGGGCCGCGCAGGAGTCCACCACACGTGCCCTCGACGTCGTCGGCGCCCGTTCCGCGTCCTCCCGGCTCGGCTTCGACCGGTTCTGGCGCAACGCGCGGACCCACGCCCTGTACGAACCCGTCGGCCACCGGCTCCGTGACGTCGGGGACTACTTCCTCAACGGCGCCCACCCGCCGTTCGTCCTGCCCGCCTGAGCGGGAGAGCGGCGAGAGAGCACGGATACCGGCCCGGGCCGTACGGGATAATGCGCGCATGCGGATTTCAGCCAGGGCGGACTACGCGGTACGTGCCGCGCTGCAACTCGCCGCGTCACGGGACGAGACACCGTTGAAGGCCGAGGCGATCGCCGACGCCCAGGACATTCCGCACAAGTTCCTCGAAGGCATCCTGAACGACATGCGCCGGGGCGGTCTCGTCCTCAGCCAGCGCGGCGGCAACGGGGGCTACCGCCTGGCCAGGCCCGCCGGGTCCATCACCATCGCCGACGTCATACGCGCCGTGGACGGACCGCTCGTCTCGGTGCGCGGCGTCCGCCCCCCGGACCTCTCCTACACCGGTCCGGCCCAGTCGCTGCTCCCCCTGTGGATCGCGTTGCGGTCCAACGTGCGCGAGATCCTCGAGGGAGTCTCGCTCGCCGACGTGGCGTCCGCCCGACTGCCTCCCGACGTCCACGCCCTGACCGACGCTCCGGGAGCCTGGGCCAATCCCTGACCCCACGGACCCGCACTGCCCGCGACAACGGCACGGCCGAACGGGCAGCGCGGTCAGGAAGGTCACCGAGAGGGAGTTTCTCGCGTCGAAATAGGGCAACTCGCGCATTACGCGGCCGAGTGGACCAGTACCACCGAGCGAAAGCGAGGCCTCGTGATGATGGCGAAGACTCCGCAGCATGCGCGGCACAAGAGCGGCACAGGCGAATCCCGACAAGAAAACGGACTACGCCGGACTCCGTCGATCAACGAAGAATCGCAGCAGCCGAATCCCAGCCCCCATCGGTCCTTCCATCCGGACAAGTACGCGCCCGAGGCCGACAGGCCACGTGGCAAGACCACCAAGGAGGAGAAGGAGGCGTCGGGGTCCGGCACACCCTTGGGCAGCATGAGCGGCCGGGGCGAGGACCAGGCCGAGCGCTCGTCGTCCAGAGGCATGCACGACACCGGCCGTCGAGGTAGGTCCAGGCGCCCCAGCGGGGCGAAGGATCCGTCCGCTTTCACCGGCATCGATCCCGACGATTCCCCCACCGGCGACGGAAGTCGCTGACCCGACCGCACCATCCTGGTCCACCGCCCGGCCGCTGCTCTCCGACCGTACCCGCCGCCATGAGGAGGCGGGTACGGCCATGAGCGGGCGGGTACGGCGCCGACGCGTGCCGCGGTGCGCGTTCCGGCCGGGAAGGCGGTCATGCCCCGCGCCTCGGTCACGGCGGGGAAGGCGGGCAGGAAGATCCCGGACAGCGACAGGCGCAGCCGCAGCCGCAGCCGCAGCCGCAGCGGACTCCGGGCCGTACTCGGTCCGGTTCCGGTTCCCGAGACGCGACCGCCCGTCGGACCGGGACCGCCATGCGTGGCCGAACGGTTCAAGCCGACCTGGCGGACGGCGGAACGGCCGGAGTTTTCCGGGTGGTACTCAGGGCACCCGGGCTCCGCTGATCATTCGTCCGCGCGGCCCCGTGAACCCGGAAGGAGACACATGCTCTTCCTCGTCGCCGCTTTCCTGCTCCTCGGAGTGGTGGTGGGTGCCGCGGCGCACCTGCCGCTGCCCGTCACACTGGCCGCGGCCGTGGCCATCGGCTGCTGGCTGCTCGTCTACGGTCTGCGAAAACACCGTCCGGACGGTGACGCGGCGCAAAGGCGCGCCCCCTCCCGGAGCGGGGAGGCCCGATGAGCCGCCCCGTGACCGGCACGACGCGGACGACCTCGCGCCGTGACCCGTACGCCCTGGCCGCGGCGTCCTTCGTCCTCGGCCTGGTCGGACTCCTGGTCTTCAACCTGTTCCTGGGGCCGACCGCCGTCGTTCTCGGACTCCTCGCCCTGCACCGTGGCACCACCCACCGTCACCGGGCCTACCTCGGGACACTGCTCGGTGCCGCCGACCTGGTCGTCCTGGCTCTCGTCACCGCGGCGGACAACACGGTGAGCTGGCACTTCTGAGCACCTCGGCCCATGCATCCGGCGCACGGAGGTGTGCCCCGGTGCGCGAAGGTCCCGGCGGCCGGGCGGCGGCCGCGACGGCGTGTCGCCGGACCCGCGCCCCGGGGTGAATGGCACATGTGGCCCCCGTACGCCGGAAACCCCAGGCCGGACGCGTGTCCGCCCCCTCCTCAAGTGGCGCAACATTCCGGCAACACGGCTTTCCCTATTGGATCGATAGGGTTCGACCCGTGCCTCCCACCGACCGTATCCGCGACCACGCCGGCCAGGGCGCGACCACCGTCGCCGCCCACCGCGCGCGGCGTCGGCTGCGCGCCGACCGGGCCCGGCAGCTCGCCGACCTCCTCCGCCGCCAACTCCTCACCGGCGGTTTCCCCACGGACACGTTGCCTCACGAGTCGATCCTCGCCGGTGACTACGGAGCTTCGCGCAACACCGTCCGCGAAGCTCTCGACCTGCTGCGCGCCGAAGGCCTGGTCGACCGCCAGCCGGGCGTCGGCACCGTGGTCGTCGCCCGGAAGTACCCGCACGGCCTCGACCGCCTGATGGGTCTGGCCGAGACCCTCCACGAACACGGCCGGGTCACCAACGAGGTCCGCACCGCCGGTCCCACGCCGGCTCCGGCGCCGGTCGCCGAACGGCTCCACGTCCCGCCCGGCACCGACGTCCTCTACATCGAACGCCTGCGCCGCCTGGGCGGCCTCCCCCTGTCCCTCGACCTCACCTACATCCCCCTCGACATCGGTACCGCCCTGCTCGGCGCCGACCTGGAGAACACCGACGTCTTCCGCCTCCTGGAGACCATCACCGGCCGGCCCCTCGGTCACGCCGAGATCACCCTGGAGGCGGTCACCGCGGACGCCCACTCCGCCGCCGTGCTCGAAGCCCCGCGCGGCACGGCCGTCCTCATGCTGGAACGGCTCACGCACCTCGACGACGGCCGCCCGGTCGACCTGGAGTTCATCCGGTTCCGCGGCGACCGCATCACGATGAGCGGCCTCCTGCGCCGCTCCTGCTGACACCCCCTTCCTCCACCGCACGACCTTCCCGGAGACAGCCATGCCCTTGGCGCCCCAGCGGGCCGACGTGCCCGTGACCATCGACCAGTCGAAGTGCATCGACGGCTGCACGCTCTGTGTGGACATGTGCCCGCTGGACTCCCTCGCCATCGACGACAGCAGCGGCAAGGCCTACATGCACGTCGACGAGTGCTGGTACTGCGGCCCGTGCGCGGCCCGCTGTCCCACCGGAGCCGTCACGGTCAACATGCCCTATCTGCTCCGGTGAAAGGTCCTGAACTCCCATGAAGCACCAAGCGGTTGCCGCGAGCTTCCTGCTGCTCCTCCCGCTGACGGCGTGCGGCGGCACGGCCGCGGCCGGAGGCGACGGCTCCACCGTCACCGTCACGGTCGGCTACCAGTCCAGGACCATCAACACCGTCACCGCGGGCACCCTCCTGCGCTCCCTCGGCCTGTTCGAGAAGGAGCTCGGCGCCCTGCACGACGGCCACACCTACAAGGTCGACTGGCAGGACTACGCGACCGGCGCCCCCATCACCGCCCAGATGACCGCCGGGAAGATCGACATCGGTTCGATGGGCGACTTCCCCCTGCTCATCAACGCGGCCCGGGGCAAGCAGCTCGGCCGCCCCACCCGCCTCGTGTCGGTCACCGGCTACAACCTCCGCGGCGGCCTCAACACCGTCGTCACCGCCCCCGGTTCCAGGATCGGTTCGCTCACGGACCTCAAGGGCAAGAAGGTCTCGACGAGCATCGGCTCCGCCGCCGACGGCACACTCGTACGGGCCCTGCGGCGCGCCGGTGTCGACCCCGACAAGGGCATCGAGAAGCTCAACCAGCAGCCGGCGGTGGGGGCGTCCGCCCTCTCCGCGGGGAGTGTCGACGCGCTGTCCCAGTTCGTCGCCTGGCCGGGCCTGCTCGCCTACCAGGGCAAGGCGAAGGCCCTGTACGACGGGGCCCAGCTCGACCTGCCGACCTTCCACGGCGTCACCGCCCGCGAGGACTTCGCCGAGAAGAGGCCCGCCGTCCTGGAAGCCTTCCTCAAGGCCCAGGCGAAGACCACGGACTATCTCGACGCCCACCCCGTGTCCGCCGCCGAGAAGGTCGCCGAGGCCACCGGACTGCCCGCCGAGGTCGTCTACCTGTACAACGGCGCCCACGGCATCGCCACCTTCGACCCGGCGATCAAGCCGCGGCTCGTCTCCGCCCTGAAGCAGGACGTGTCGATCCTCAGGTCGGCGAAGCTCACCGGCGACGTGGACGTCGACGCCTTCGTCGACGACCGGTACGTCAGGAAGGCCCTCGGACCCGCCTACGCCGAGCACCTCGCCGCGGGTCCCCCACCGGCCGCGAGCGAGGTGTGGACCGAGGGCGCCCGGCAGACCCGTACCTTCGGGTCGCCCGAGGAACTGCTCGGTCACCTCGCCGGGCACAAGGCCGGCATCCGCGCCGCCTACGTGCCCGACGCCACCACCGGCACCCTCTGGTTCGCCGACCGGGCGGTCTGGGTGGCCGACGGCGAGCGGTCGCTCCCCTTCGTCGCACCGGCGACCGCGAAGGCGTACACCGCGGGACACCCCGGCGCCCACGTCATCACCTACGCCGACGCCCTGCGGCGGGCGTCATGACCCGGGACCCGCGAGGGGACGGCCGGTTCGCGCCACGCGGTCCACGGCGGGCCGGCCGGTTCGCGCCGCGGTATCCGCGCCGGTACGGCCGGTTCGCACTGCGCCTCGGCTCGCTGGCGACCGCCCTCGGCGTCTGGCAGCTGCTGACCGGCCTGGACGTCGACCTGTGGCTGCGCTTCTCGCAGTTCCCCACGGTCGCCGACGTGGCACACGCCTTCGCCGAGCGCCTGTCGGGACCCGACTACTGGACGGACCTCACCGAGAGCCTCACCCGCATCCTCACCGGCTTCCTGCTGGCCGCCGTCCTTGGCGTGGCCACGGGCGTGCTCGTGGCCCGCTCCCGCCTCGCCGAGGACCTGCTCGGTCCGCTCGTGGAAGTGGTCCGGCCGATCCCGGCGATCGCGCTCGTCCCCGTGGCGATCCTCCTGCTGCCCTCCGACGAACAGGGCATCGTCTTCATCACCTTCACCGCGGCGTTCTTCCCGGTCCTGGTCTCCACCCGTCACGCCGTCCGGGCGCTGACGCCCGTCTGGGAGGAGGCGGTGCGCACCATGGGCGCCGGCCGCCTGCGCGTCCTCGGCTCGGTCGTCCTGCCGGGTGCGCTGCCCGGCATCTTCGGCGGCCTCTCGGTCGGCCTCGGCGTCTCCTGGATCTGCGTCATCTCCGCCGAGATGATCTCCGGCCAGTACGGCGTCGGCTACCGCACCTGGCAGGACTACACGATCGTCGACTACCCGGGCGTGTTCGTCGGGATGGTCACGATCGGCGTCCTCGGCTGGATCACCTCCACGGCCGTGGAGGTCCTGGGCCGCCGCCTGACCCGCTGGCTGCCCCGTACGTCGTACGTCCCCGGCGCGCGGGCCCCGCGCCGGGCGCGCGGCCCCCTCACCGCCGTACCGGCGGCGTCCGCGACGGAGCAGGAGGTGCCCCATGACCAGCTCGTCTGACGTCCGTCCGGTGTCGCGCACAGGGGCGGGACTCGCCCTGCGCGACGCCGTCCTCGGCCACCCGGACGCTCCCGTGCTGCACGGGGTGGACCTGGACGTGGCCCCCGGCGAGATCCTCACCCTCGTCGGCCCCTCCGGCTGCGGCAAGTCGACGCTGCTGCGCACCCTCGCCGGACTGCTGCCTCCCCTCGCCGGAGCGGCCACCCAGGACACGCGCCCGCTGACGGGCCCCTGTGCCGACCGCGCCCTGGTCTTCCAGGAGGATGCCCTGCTGCCCTGGCGCACCCTGCGCGCCAATGTCGAACTCCCCCTCGCCATCCAGGGGTTGCCCCGCGCCGAACGCCGCGCCCAGGCCGAGTCCTGGCTCGCCCGGGTCGGACTCGCCGGACAGGCACGGCAGTTGCCGCACCGGGTCTCCGGCGGCCAGCGCCAGCGCGCGCAGTTGGCCCGCGCCCTGGCACCGGCCCCGCGCGCCGTCCTCATGGACGAGCCGTTCGGGGCGCTCGACGCCCAGACCCGCGCCGGCATGCAGGACCTGCTGGTGGAGGTGTTGCGGGGCACCGGCGCGACCGTCGTGTTCGTGACCCACGACGTCGACGAGGCCCTGTTCCTCGGCGACCGGGTGGCGCTGCTCGGCTCCGGCGCTCTCGCCGCGCTGCACCAGGTGCCGCGCCCGCGCGACCGTACGGCGCACGACGATCCGGCGCGCGTGGCCCTGCGCCGCGAAGTCCTCTCCTCGCTCGGTACCTGAAAGGCATGTCCGGTGACCACTCCCGTGAACACCCCGCCCGTCGTTCCCGCCCTCGCCGACGCCGAGGAACTCGCGTGCGACGTCCTCGTGATCGGCGGCGGCACCGCCGGCACGATGGCGGCGCTGACGGCCGCCGAGCACGGCGCGCGGGTGATCCTGCTGGAGAAGGCCCACGTCCGGCACTCCGGCGCACTCGCCATGGGCATGGACGGCGTCAACAACGCGGTCGTCCCCGGCCGCGCCGAGCCCGACGACTACGTGGCCGAGATCACCAGGGCCAACGACGGCATCGTCGACCAGTCCACCGTCCGCCAGACCGCCACCCGGGGTTTCGCCATGGTGCGGCGCCTGGAGTCGTACGGGGTGAAGTTCGAGAAGGACGAGCACGGCGAGTACGCGGTCCGCCAGGTGCACCGCTCGGGCTCCTACGTGCTGCCCATGCCGGAGGGCAAGGACGTCAAGAAGGTCCTGTACCGGCAGCTGCGACGGCGTGAGATGCGCGAACGGATCCGGATCGAGAACCGGGTCATGCCGGTGCGCGTCCTGACGGCCCACGGGCGGGCCGTGGGCGCGGCCGGGTTCAACACCCGCACCGGGCGGTTCGTGACGGTCCGCGCCGGTGCCGTGATCCTGGCGACCGGCGCCTGCGGCCGACTCGGCCTGCCCGCCTCCGGCTATCTGTACGGCACGTACGAGAACCCGACCAACGCGGGCGACGGCTACGCGATGGCGTACCACGCGGGCGCCGAGCTCACCGGTATCGAGTGCTTCCAGATCAATCCGCTGATCAAGGACTACAACGGTCCGGCCTGCGCCTACGTGGCGAACCCCTTCGGCGGCTACCAGGTCAACCGGCACGGGGAGCGGTTCGTCGACTCCGACTACTGGTCCGGGCAGATGATGGCCGAGTTCGCCGCCGAGGTGGCCTCCGACCGCGGTCCGGTGTACCTGAAGCTGAGCCACCTCCCGGAGGAGTCGGTCGCGGCCCTGGAGTCGATCCTGCACTCGACCGAGCGCCCGACCCGGGGCACGTTCCACTCCGGCCGCGGCCACGACTACCGCACGCACGACATCGAGATGCACATCTCCGAGATCGGTCTGTGCGGCGGCCACTCGGCCTCGGGGGTGCGGGTGGACGACCACGCCCGAACGACCGTCCCGCGCCTGTACGCGGCCGGTGACCTGGCCTGCGTACCGCACAACTACATGATCGGCGCCTTCGTGTTCGGCGACCTGGCGGGCGCGGACGCGGCCCGGTACACGGCGTACGAGGGCGAACTGCCGCCGGACCAGCTGCGCGAGGCGCACGAGCTGGTCTACCGCCCCTACCGCAACCCGGACGGCCCGCCGCAGCCCCAGGTCGAGTACAAGCTGCGCCGCTTCGTGAACGACTACGTGGCCCCGCCGAAGTCCGGCGCCCGGCTGTCCCTCGCCCTGGAGGCGTTCGAGCGGATGCGCGCCGACGTCGCCGCGATGGGCGCCCGCACCCCGCACGAACTGATGCGCTGCGCCGAGGTCACCTTCATCCGCGACTGCGCGGAGATGGCCGCGCGGGCGTCCCTGGCCCGTACGGAGTCGCGCTGGGGCCTCTACCACGACCGTCTCGACCACCCGGAGCGCGACGACACGTCCTGGTTCCACCATCTGGACCTGTACAAGTCGCCTTCCGGCACGATGGAGTTCACGGCCCGCCCCGTGGCTCCCTATCTCGTCCCGGTGGAGGGGTTCACCCCGGCCGGGGGCCCCTCCCGCCCCCTCGGGGAGGTCCACGCGCAGCAGGTGGCGACGGCGGGAGCCCGGGAAGCCGCGCCGGTGGCGCTGTCGCCCCGGCCCGCCCCGGCCGTCCGTCCCGGTGCCGCGGCCGCCGCTCCCGCCACTCCGCGCCTGCTCCAGCTCCTCGCGCTCGCGGAGGAGGAGCCCGAACTCGTGGCTGTCGTCCCCTACTTGGCCGACCCCGATCCCGTCGTCCGCCGGACGGCCGTCACCGTCCTGACGGAGACCGTGCCACCCGGTGCCGGACCCGCCCTCGCCGGGGCACTCGCCGACGCCGACCCCTCGGTGCGCGAGGCCGCGGCCGGCTCGTTGCGCGAACTCGTCGAAACCCTCCCGGCCGAGCAGGCCCTGCGCGACGGCCTCACCGCGGGGCTGTCCGGGAACGACCCCGTCGTACGGGCCGCGGCACTGGACGTCCTGCGCGCCCTGCGCCTCGGTGACGCCGACCTGTTCGGGGACTCCCTGTCGGACTCCAGCATCGCCGTGCGCATCGAGGCCGTGCGGGCACTCGTGTCCGTCGACGCCACCGCCGAGGTGGCCCGCGCGGCCTCGGACCCGTCCCGCGAGGTCCGGGTGACGATCGCCAGGTCGCTGGGCACCACCGCCGCGCGGCCCGGCGACGCGGGGCGGGCGGACTCCCGGCCGGGCACGGCCCGCGCGACCCTGGCCGTACTCGTCGACGATCCGGACGCGCTGGTGCGCGCGGCCGCCTACGAGGCACTGGGCGCCACCGGCTGCCCGGCGCCGCTGGCCGCCCGGGCGGTGGCCGCCCTGGCCGACCCCGCCTGGCAGGTCCGGGCGGGCTCCGCGACCGCCCTGGCGGCCGCGGACCCGGGCCCGGCCGTGCCCGCCCTCGCCAAGGCCCTGGCCGACCCGAACGCCGACGTGCGCAAGGCCGCCGTGCTGGCGCTGGCCCGGCACCGGGGCGGCGAGGAGGCCCGCGCGGCCCTGGCCCTGGCGACCACGGACCCGGACGCCGACGTACGGGCCTACGCGGCGCGAGCCCTGTGACGGCACCCCGATTCGAACGATGCCCCCTTGTCCCGGATCGCACGAATTGAGCCGTTCGTGTGACGATGGCTGGAGGGGGCAGCGGCCGACCGTCCCCCTCCAGCCACGCGAGGTGTCCGCACGCAAGACCGAGGAGGTCCTGATGACGGACCTGACAACCCGCTCCGGGACCACGAGGAACGAGACGGGCGGGGCCACGGGGATCCGGGGCTCCGGCACCGGTGATCCGGGCGGCAAGGGACGGACCACCATCGCCGACGGCGTGGTGGCCAAGATCGCGGCGGCGTCCGCGCGCGAGGTGCCCGGCGTCCACGGCCTCGGCCTCGGCATGACCCGGGCCCTCGGGTCCGTCCGCGACCGGGTGCCCGCCGGGCGCCCCGGTCAGACCCGCGGTGTGAGCGTCGAGGTCGGCGAACGGCAGACCGCGGTGGATCTCGACGTCGTCGTCGAGTACGGGTACCCCATCACCGACGTGGTCGCGGACCTGCGCGTCGCCGTGGTCACCGCCGTCGAGCGCATGACCGGCCTGGAGGTCGTGGAGGTGAACGTCGTCGTCGGCGACGTCCGCCTGCCGGACGAGCCGGACGAGGAGCCGCGGGACGGCCCGCGTGTGACGTGACCCGCCTGACGTGACCCGCCGCCCCGACGCCGGAGGCCCGCGTCCACCGGCCGCCGTGGAAGAACCCTCAGGAGGTGCGTCGCCGTGGACGACAGCGACCGGACGGACGGCGTCCGTCTCACAGCGCGCGAACGTGCCGCGCTCGCGGAGATCGAGGAGGGACTGCGGCAGGACCACGACCCCGCGCCGGTGCCGAGCCGCCCGTCCGGCGGGCGCCGACTGCCCCTCACGGTGGCACTGATGCTGGTGTGCTCGGTGGTCCTCGCGGTGGTCGGCATCCGCACGTCGGAGCCCGCTCTCCTCTGGTGCTTCGCGGTCATGTGGCCGCTGACCGTGCTGCAGATCATCAGGTTGCTGGGCCGCTGGATCAGAACCACGGGCCCCTTCACCCCGTGGTTCTGACCGTCTCGCGGCCTCCGGGACCGGCAAGGGGAGGTCCCGGCCGCCCCGGTGGGCCGACCGGCCCCGTGAAGGGGCCCGACAGCACCTGCCCGTCCGCCCGTACGGGTCGGAGGCTGGAGACCCGGCCCAGTCCGCAACCCGTCAGAGGAGACCGGCGTCATGGTCCGTTACGTGTACGACTTCGCAGAAGGCGGCCGCGACCTGGCCGGCCTGCTCGGCGGCAAGGGAGCCAACCTCGCCGAGATGACCCGGCTGGGGCTGCCGGTCCCGCCGGGATTCACCGTGACCACGGACGCCTGCCGGGCCTTCCTCACCACCGGGGCCGAGCCGGACGGTCTGATCCGGGAGGTCTCCGACCACCTGACGACCCTGGAGGAGGCGGCCGGGCGGCGGCTGGGGCAGCCGGACGACCCCCTGCTGCTGTCCGTGCGCTCCGGGGCACGCTTCTCCATGCCCGGCATGATGGAGACGATCCTCGACGTCGGCCTCAACGACGAGTCCGTCCTCGGCCTGGCCAAGGTCTCCGGCAACGAGCGCTTCGCCTGGGACTCCTACCGCCGTCTGGTGCAGATGTTCGGCAGCACGGTCATGGGCGTCGACGGCTCCCTCTTCGAAGGCGTCCTGGACGACCTGAAGCGGGCGCGGGGCGCCGCGAGCGACCTGGACCTGACGGCGGAGGACCTGGCCGGTCTCGTCGAGGCGTACCGGAACCTCGTCCGCCAGGAGACCGGTGAGTACTTCCCGCAGTCCCCGGCCGAGCAGCTGCGCCGGGCGGTGCTCGCCGTGTTCGAGTCCTGGAACGGCGAGCGTGCCCGGATCTACCGCCACCGCGAGCACATCCCCGACGACCTGGGCACCGCGGTCAACGTGCAGACCATGGTCTTCGGCAACCTCGGCGCCGATTCCGGCAGCGGCGTCGCCTTCACCCGGGACCCGTCCACGGGGCGGCCCGGCCTGTACGGCGACTACCTGGCGAACGCGCAGGGCGAGGACGTCGTGGCGGGCATCCGCAACACCGTCCCGCTGACGGCCCTCGCGGAGCTGGACCCGGTGTCCTACGAACAGCTCCGCTCCCACATGAGCACGCTGGAGACGCACTACCGGGACCTGTGCGACATCGAGTTCACGATCGAGCGCGGCCGGCTGTGGATGTTGCAGACCCGGGTCGGCAAGCGCACCGCCGAGGCCGCGTTCGCCATCGCCACGGAGCTGGCCGACGAGGGTCTGATCACCCCCGACGAGGGTCTGGCCCGGGTCAGCGGGGAGGGCCTCGCCCGGCTGATGTTCCCCCGCTTCGACACCTCGGCCGTCGGCGAGGCCCTCGCCCACGGTCTGCCGGCCTCCCCGGGCGCGGCCGTGGGCGCCGCGGTGTTCGATTCGGCCGAGGCGGTCCGCCGGTCCGCGGCGGGCGAGAAGGTCGTCCTGGTGCGCCAGGAGACCACCCCGGACGATCTGCCCGGCATGATCGCCGCGCAGGCGGTGCTGACCAGCCGCGGCGGGAAGACCAGCCACGCGGCCGTCGTCGCCCGGGGCATGGGCAGGGTGTGCGTGTGCGGGGCCGAGGAGATCACGGTGGACACCGGGGCGCGCCGGTTCACCGTGGGGACCACCGTCGTCGAGGAGGGCACGGTCGTCTCCGTCGACGGTTCGGAGGGTGCCGTGTACCTGGGCGCCGCTCCGCTGGTCGACTCCGCGGTGATGCGGTACTTCGAGACGGGCGAGCGGTCCGACGCGCTGGTCGGGGCCGTCGCCGGCGTCATGGAGCGGGCCGACGGCGCCCGGCGCCTCGAGGTGCGGGCGAACGCCGACACCCCCGAGGACGCGGCGCGCGCCCGGCGGTTCGGCGCGCAGGGCGTGGGCCTGTGCCGCACCGAGCACATGTTCCTCGGCGAGCGCCGCAAGCTGGTCGAGGCGATGATCCTGGCGCGTGACGAGACCGAGCGCGAGAGGGCCCTCGGCGCGCTGCTGCCCCTCCAGCGGCAGGACTTCGGCGGCATCCTGGAGGCGATGGACGGTCTGCCGGTCACCATCCGGCTCATCGACCCGCCCCTGCACGAGTTCCTGCCCGACCACACGGAACTCGCCGTGCGGATCGCCGCCGTCGAGGCCCGGGGCGAACGGCCGGACCCGCACGACACCGATCTGCTCGGCGCGGTGAGCCGCATGCACGAGGAGAACCCCATGCTCGGGCTGCGGGGCGTACGCCTGGGACTGGTCGTCCCGGGGCTGGTCGCCATGCAGGTCCGCGCGATCGCCGAGGCGGTCGTCGAGCGGACGCGGGCCGGCGGCCGGCCGAAGGCCGAGATCATGGTGCCGCTGGTGGGCGCCGTCGAGGAACTGCGCATCGAACGGGCCGAGGTGGAACGCGTCCTGGCCGAGGTGTCCCAGGAGTCCGGTGTCCCCGTACGGCTCCCGGTCGGCACCATGATCGAGCTCCCGCGGGCCGCGCTCACGGCCGGACGCATCGCGGAGGAGGCGGAGTTCTTCTCCTTCGGCACCAACGACCTCACCCAGACCACCTGGGGCTTCTCCCGCGACGACGTCGAGGCGGAGTTCTTCTCCGCCTACCTCGACAAGGGCATCTTCGCCACCTCGCCGTTCGAGAGCCTCGACCGCGACGGGGTGGGCCGGCTGGTCCGCATCGCGGTGGACGAGGGCCGCGCCACGCGTCCCGACCTGAAGATCGGCGTCTGCGGTGAGCACGGCGGGGACCCCGAGTCCGTGCACTTCTTCCACGCGGCGGGACTGGACTACGTGTCCTGCTCGCCGTTCCGCGTCCCCGTCGCGCGTCTGGAGGCCGGGCGTGCCGCGCTCTCCGGGACGGGGGCGAGCGACAGCAGGTGAAAGGGGAGGACGCGTACGGCCCGGGTCCGGGGACCCGGGCCGTACGCACACGGTCATCGACCCAGGGTCGACGGTGAGGTGACGGCCCGTGAGGCCGTCCGGCCCCCGGCGGACGGCGTTCGCGTACGACGCCGTACGCGGACCGGAGCGAGCGGGCAGGCGGCCGGGCGGCCGGGCCCACGGTCGGGGCGCGCGTCGTCAACGGGCTGACCCGGCCCCGTACTTCAGGGCCGATCGGCCCCCCGGCGGGGACCCGACGGGACCTGATCACGGACGCACCCGGCGGGAGACGCTGTGGGTACGGCAGGAACGGCCCGCGGCCCCGCGGAACCGCTCCCGCCCCAGCGCCCCACCCGCGTTGCGTCCCTCACCGACCACGGAGGCCCGCTCCCATGACCCGCCACGACGACCGCACCGCGACCACCGACCCCGCAGGCGTGCCGTCCCCGATCGCGGGCGTGCCGGCCCGGCGCGCGGGCGCTCCGTCCGACATCGCCCTCGCGGTGGACCGCCTGGTGGAGAACGCCCTCAAGGCGCTCACCGCGTACGAGTCGCTGGACCAGGAGCAGGTCGACCACATCGTGAAGAAGGCCTCGGTCGCGGCGCTGGACCAGCACACCTCCCTGGCGGCGCTCGCGGTGGAGGAGACCGGCCGCGGCGTCTTCGAGGACAAGGCCGCCAAGAACATGTTCGCCTGCGAGTACGTCACGCACAGCATGGGTCCGATGAAGACCGTGGGCGTCGTCGCCCGGGACGACATCGACGACATGACCGAGGTGGCCGAGCCCGTCGGGGTGGTGTGCGCGGTCACCCCCGTCACCAACCCGACCTCCACCACGATCTTCAAGGCGCTCATGGCGCTGAAGACCCGCAACCCGGTCGTGTTCGCCTTCCACCCCTCCGCCCAGCGCTGCAGCGCGCAGGCCGCGCGGATCGTCCGTGACGCGGCGGTCGCCGCGGGGGCGCCCGAGCACTGCGTGCAGTGGATCGAGACGCCGTCCGTCGAGGCGACCGGCGCCCTGATGCGTCATCCCGGCGTCTCCCTGATCCTCGCCACCGGCGGCAACGCCATGGTCAGGGCCGCCTATTCGGCCGGCAAGCCCGCCCTGGGGGTGGGCGCGGGCAATGTTCCCGCCTACGTCCACCGCAGCGCCGACGTGCGCCGCGCGGTCAACGACCTGGTGCTGTCCAAGTCGTTCGACAACGGCATGATCTGTGCCTCCGAGCAGGCCGTCATCCTGGACGAGGAGGTCCGTGACGCGGTCCTCGCCGAGTTCCGCACCCTGCACGCCCATCTGGCCACCGCCGAGGAGAAGGCGAAGCTGGAGGCGTACCTGTTCCCCGCCGGCACGGCGGGCGCGGGGTGCGAGCCCAAGGTCAACTCCGCGGCCGTCGGCCGGAGTCCGGCCTGGATCGCCGAGCAGGCCGGGTTCTCGGTGCCGAAGGACACCTCACTGATCCTGGTCGAGGCCGACGGGGTCGGCCCGCAGGAGCCGCTGACCCGCGAGAAGCTCTGCCCGGTCCTCGCCGTCCTGCGGGCCGGCTCGGCGGAACAGGGCTTCGATCTGGCCGCCGACATGGTCGCCTTCCACGGCCAGGGCCACAGCGCCGTCATCCACACCGGTGATCCCGAACTCGCCGAGGCGTACGGCCGCCGCATGAAGACCGTACGGATCATCGTCAACGCCCCGTCCTCGCAGGGCGCCATCGGCGGCATCTACAACAGTCTGCTGCCCTCGCTGACCCTGGGCTGCGGCTCGTGGGGCAGCACCTCGGTGTCCAACAACGTCTCGGCCGCCCAACTGCTCAACATCAAGCGGGTGTCGGTGCGCCGCAACAACCTCCAGTGGTTCAAGGTGCCGCCCAAGATCTACTTCGAGCCCCAGTCCATCCGCTACCTCGCCTCGATGCCGGACGTCCACCGCGTCACGGTCGTCACCGACGCGACGATGACCCGTCTCGGCCTCGTCGACCGGATCCAGAACGTCCTGCGCCGGCGCCGGGAGCCGGTCACCGTCCAGGTCATCGACAACGTCGAACCCGAGCCCACCATCGACTCCGTGCGGCGCGGCGCCCGGCTCATGGGCGACTTCCGCCCGGACACCATCATCGCCCTCGGCGGCGGCTCCCCCATGGACGCGGCCAAGGTGATGTGGCTGCTGTACGAGCAGCAGGCCGAGGGCAAGGACGTCGACTTCGCCGACATGCGGCACAAGTTCTCCGACATCCGCAAGCGCGCCTTCCGCTTCCCGGTCCTCGGAAAGCTCGCGCGGCTCGTGTGCGTCCCGACGACCTCGGGCACCGGGGCCGAGGTGACGCCGTTCGCCGTCATCTCCGACTCCGCGACCGGCAAGAAGTACCCGCTGGCCGACTACGCGCTCACCCCCAGCGTGGCGATCGTCGACCCGCTGCTCACCACCGGTCTGCCGCGAACCCTGGCCGCCGACAGCGGGTTCGACGCCCTCACCCACGCCATCGAGGCCTATGTCTCGGTCTACGCCAACGACTTCACCGACGGTCTCGCCCTGCACGCGATCCGGCTGATCTTCGAGAACATCGAGGCCGCGGTCAACGACCGCGCGGCGAGCGAGCGGGCGCGGGAGAAGATGCACAACGCGGGCACCATCGCCGGCATGGCCTTCGGCAACGCCTTCCTCGGCATCGTCCACGCCATGTCCCACACCCTGGGCGCCACCTTCCACGTCGCGCACGGCCGCACCAACGCCGTACTGCTGCCGCACGTCATCCGCTACAACGGCACCGTCCCGACGAAGCTCACCGGCTGGCCCAAGTACGAGAACTACCAGGCCCCCGAACGCTTCCAGGACATCGCGCGCGCCCTCGGTCTGCCCGCCGCCACCCCGGCCGAGGGCGTCGAGTCCCTCGCGGCGGCGGTGGAACGGCTCCGGGACCGGGTCGGCATCGAGCCGACGTTCCAGGCCCTCGGCGTCGACGAGCACGCCTTCCTCGACGCGCTGCCCCAACAGGCCCTGAACGCCTACGAGGACCAGTGCGCGCCCGCCAACCCCCGGATGCCGATGCTCGACGACATGCGGGAGCTCATGCGCACGGCCTACTACGGCCGCGCCGCGCACGACGGTGCCGCCGCCGCTTCCTCCGTCTGACCGAGTCCCCGTCCCTCCCCCTCACACCACCCTTCTCTGGAGGTTCCATGCTGTCCGCGGAGTCCGCAGCCCTCGTACGGGCCACCCTGCCCGCCGTGGCCGGGGCGCTCGACGAGATCACCACCCGCTTCTACGCGACCATGTTCCGCGAACGGCCCGAACTGCTCGACGGGATGTTCAACCGCGGCAACCAGGCCAGCGGAGCCCAGCGCCGCGCGCTGGCCGGCTCGATCGCCGGATTCGCCACGGCACTGCTGGAGAACCCCGACGAACGGCCCGACGCGCTGCTGTCGCGGATCGCCCACAAGCACGCCGCCGTCGGCGTCACCGACGACCAGTACACGATCGTCCACAAGTACCTGTTCGGCGCGATCGCGGACGTCCTCGGGGCGGCGGTCACCCCGGAGGTCGCGGCCGCCTGGGACGAGGTCTACTGGCTGATGGCCGGCGCCCTGATCAGCCGGGAGGCCCTCCTGTACCAGGACGCGGGGGTACGGCCCGGTGTGATCTGGCGGCCGTGGACGGTCGTCGAACGGCGCCCGGAGACCTCCGACGCCGTGTCCTTCCTGCTGCGCCCGGCGGACGGCGAGCCGGCACCGCGGGCCCGCGCCGGCCAGTACGTGAGCGTCCGGGTGCGCATGCCCGACGGGGTGCACCAGTTGCGCCAGTACACCCTGTCCTCGGATCCGGGCGGTGAGCTGCGGCGGATCACCGTGAAGCGGGCCACGGGCGAGGGCGGGGGGCCGGACGGCGAGGTCTCCACCCTCCTGCACGAAACCCTGCGGGAGGGCGACGAGTTGTCGCTGTCCGCGCCGTTCGGCGACGTCTTCCTCGACGGCCCGGCCGATGCCACCACCCCGGTCGTCCTGGTCTCGGCGGGCATCGGCTGCACCCCGATGACCGGCATCCTGGCCCACCTCGCGGCCCTCGGACCGACCCGGCCCGTCCTGGTCCTGCACGCCGACCGCTCCCCCGCCGACCACGCCCTGCGCGCCGAGACGCAGGCGCTCGTGGGACGGCTGCCGGACGCCCGGTCCGTCTTCTGGTACGAGCACCCGGGACCGGAGGAGCCGGAGGCGCGGACCGGGCTCATGGACCTGGACGACACCGAGATCCCCGACGGGGCCACGGTGTTCCTGTGCGGCCCCCTCCCCTTCATGCGCGACGTGCGCGGACAGCTGCTGGCCGCCGGTGTCTCCCCGCGCCGCATCCGCTACGAGGTCTTCGGCCCCGACCTGTGGCTGCCCGGTACCGCGGCCTGACCCCCTCCCTTCCTCCCTTCCGCCCTTCCGCCTCCGAAAGAAGGACCCCGTGACCACCGACAGCACCCGGCGGACCCCGCTGGTCCGGCTGCGCTCCGACGGCGCCGTGGACGAAGCCACCCTGGCGTACGCCCGTACGAAGATCGACGCCGTCCTCGCCCGGCCGGGACTGCCCGCCGTCACCGGCGAGGTACGCATCACCCGGGCGGCGGCCCACCACGCCGGCCACCCCTGGGCGGCCACGGCCGACGTGCGCGTCGGGCGCCGCCAGGTCGTCGCGGTGGCCGAGGAGGCGACGGGCACGGAACTCGTCGACCGGCTCCAGGACCGGCTGCGCCGCCAGACGGACAAGGCCGCCCACTACTGGGACGACGGCCGCGGCACGACGGCCCCGCCGTGGCGCGGCGGGGAACTCCGGGACGGCGTGAGTCCGTGAGGAGCGCGGGCCCGGCCGGCGCCCACGCGCCGGCCGGGCCCGCTGTCCACCGGAACGCGGTGAAGAACGGCCCCTTGATGTGCGACACGACGACCGGGAGTTGTGATGGCGAAGGCTTACCTGGTGGGCGGTGGGATCGCGGCGCTGGCCGCGGCCGCGTTCCTGATCCGCGACGGCGGCTTCGAGGGGAGCGACATCCATCTCTTCGAGGAACAGCGCGCCCTCGGCGGCAGCCTGGACGCCGGCGGCACGCCCGAGGCGGGCTACACGATGCGCGGCGGGCGGATGTTCGAGGCCGAGTTCCGCTGCACGTACGACCTCCTCTCCGGCATCCCCACGCTCGACGACCCCGCCGTCTCCGTGACGGAGGAGATCCTCGCCGGGTACGAGGAGTTCGGCTGGGACGACATGGCGAGGCTCGTCGACGGCGACGGGAAGATCGTCGACACCACGTCGATGGGCTTCTCCGAGTACGACCGGCTGGAGCTGGTCCGTTGCCTGTCGACGCCCGAGGGGCGCCTGGACGGCAAGCGGATCACCGACTGTTTCGGCGAACACTTCTTCACCACCACCTTCTGGTTCATGTGGTGCACCACGTTCGCCTTCCAGCCCTGGCACAGCGCGATCGAGTTCCGCCGTTACCTGAAGCGGTTCATCCACCTCTTCCCCGGGTTCGCGTCCATGTCGGGCATCCACCGGACCCGGTACAACCAGTACGACTCGATCGTGCGGCCGCTGACCGCGTGGCTGCGCGAGCGCGGTGTCAGCCTCCACACGGGCTGCCGGGTCACGGACCTCGACTTCACCCCCGGCCTGCGCAGCGGTACGGTCACGGGCCTTCGTCTGAACCGCGACGGCCACGAGGAGAGGGTCCCGGTCGGCCCGGGCGACCTCGTCCTCGTCACCAACGGTTCGATGACCGACGCCTCCAGCCTCGGGTCCCACACCTCGCCGCCGCCTCCGGTCCCGCACCGCTCGGACGCCTGGCTGCTGTGGCACCGGCTGGCCCGCGGGCGTGACGACTTCGGCGACCCGGCCGCGTTCGACAAGCACGTCGACGAGTCCCGGTGGGAGTCGTTCACGGTCACCGCGAAGGACCCCGCCTTCCTGGGAGCCCTGGAGGAGTTCAGCGGCCGGCCCGCGGGCAGGGGCGGGCTCATGACGTTCACGGACTCGAACTGGCTGCTCACCATCGTCGCCAACCGTCAGCCCGTCTACCGCGACCAGCCCGAGGACGTCTCCGTCTGGTGGGGGTACGGCCTGTTCCCCGGCCGTGAAGGCGACCACGTCCGCAAGCCGATGACGGCGTGCTCCGGCCGGGAGATCCTGGAGGAGGTCCTGCACCACCTCCCCTTCGACGAACGCACGGCCGCCCGGGTCCTGGACACCTCCACCGTCGTGCCCTGCGTGATGCCGTACATCACCAGCCAGTTCCTGGCGCGCCGCCGCGACGACCGGCCCGGGGTCGTTCCGGAGGGGTCGGTCAACCTCGCGTTCATCGGGCAGTTCGCCGAGGTGCCCGACGACGTGGTCTTCACCGTCGAGTACTCGGTGCGCACCGCCTGGACGGCGGTGACCCGGCTCCTGAAGCTGGACAGGCACCCGCCGGAGGTCTACAAGGGCCACCACGACCCCCGCGTACTGGCGGCCGCCCTGGAGACCATGCACCGCCGCTAGACGATCCCCCGCACGGTGAGGACACCGAACGCCCCTCGGACCGAGGGGCGTTCGGTGTCCTCACCGTGAGAAGGTCACACGGTCCCGGGGCGCCCGGGTGGACGGCGTCGCGCGCTCCGGCTCGTCACGTCCGTCAGGCCGCGGGAACGGCGAGGTCGTCGTGCGACGGGGCGCCGAGCACCACCTTGAGGGCGCCGGTGTCGGCGGCCCGGGAGAAGACGTCGTAGGCCTCCTCCATGTGCTCCAGCGGGAAGGTGTGGGTGACCAGCTCCGCGGTGGGCAGCCGGCCTGCGGCGGTCATGCGGAGCAGGGTGGGGGTGGAGCGGGTGTCCACCAGCCCGGTGGTGATGGTCACGTTCTTGATCCACAGGTCTTCCAGGTGCAGCGTCGCGGGCCTGCCGTGGACGCCGATGTTGGCGACGTGACCGCCGGGCCGCACCATGCGCGTGCACAGTTCGAAGCTCTCCGGCACCCCGACCGCCTCGATGACCACGTCCGCGCCGAGGCCGTCGGTGAGGTCGGCGATCAGCTGTTCCGGGTCCTCGCCCGCGTCGGCCACGGCGTCGGCGCCCAGCCGCCGGGCGGCCTCCAGCCGGGACGCGGCGAGGTCGACGGCGACGATCCGCTCGGGCGAGAACAGCTGCGCCGTGGCGACCGCCGCCAGGCCGATGGGTCCGGCGCCGACGACGGCGACCGTGTCGCCCGGACGTACGCGCCCGTTGAGAACGCCGACCTCGTAGGACGTCGGGAAGATGTCCGCGAGCAGGACGGCGTCCCTGCTCTCCACGGCTCCGGGCAGCGCGTGCACGGAGAGGTCGGCGTGGGGGACGCGGACGTACTCGGCCTGGGTGCCGTCGATCAGGTGGCCGAGGATCCAGCCCCCGCCGCCCCGGCACTGGCCGTACATGCCCTCCCGGCAGAAGCGGCAGCGGCCGCAGGAGGTGATGCAGGAGACGAGCACCCGGTCGCCGGGACGCACGGTCCGCACATCGCTGCCGGCCTCCATGATCTCGCCGACCGCCTCGTGGCCGAGGACCGTTCCCGGACGCACCTCGGGGACGTCACCCTTGAGGATGTGCAGATCCGTGCCGCAGATGGTGACGGCATCGACCCGTACGACGGCGTCGGTGGGTTCCTTGATCGCCGGGTCCGGGACATCCTCCCAGGCGGACTGCCCGGGACCGTGGAAGACGTAGCCCTTCATGATTTCCCTCGCCCTCCCCTGTCCGGTACGAGATGAGCCTTCGAGTCCAGCTTGTTCCGTCGTGAGGCGTTGCGCATGGGCCGTCCGGCCCTCGACGTCCGCTGCCCGGCCCCGGCCCCGGACCCGGGCGGCCCTGCCACGGCGCCTGGTCGGCCTCTGCCGCGGCGGGGCCCCGGCTGTCACCGTCGGAAGTGTCACCAGGACGACGAAGGAGGTGCCGGTCCATGCCCCTCGACGCGTACGCGAGGAAGCGGCTGTGGCGGTGGTACGACAACCCGCTGCGGCGACGCGACGACGTCATCGAGGCCTGGATCGTCCTGGCCGCCTGGACGGTCTTCACCCTGGGCGGAACCGCCGCCGGGCTGGTGACCGCCCGGGCCGCGGACGACGCGTTCGCACGGCAACGAGCCGAACGGCAGTCGGTCCGCGCCGTGGTCCTGCACGACGTCCCGCTGGTCGCCGCCGGGCCGGGCTCCGGCTCCGGCCGCCTGATGACGGCGGTGCGCTGGACGGCGGCCGACGGCTCGCCCCGTACCGGGCGGGCCCTGGTGAGCACCGGGAGCAGGGCGGGATCGAAGGTGACGGTCTGGCAGGACGGCCACGGCCGTCTCACCTTCGCGCCGCCGAGTCCCACGAGGGCGGCCGTCGAGTCGGGTGTCGCGGGCACCGCGGCCGCGACCGCCGTCGCCGGCCTGGTGTTCGGCTCCGGCACGGTCGCCCGTCGGCGGCTCGACCGGCGCCGTGTCGAGGCGTGGGCCCGGGAGTGGGTGCTGGTGGAACCGCGCTGGGGGCACAGGACCGGCTGACCGGCCGCGGACCGGATTCGGGCCCGGGCCGCAGAGGCGGTCCGGGCCCGTGAGGCGGAGCGGGTGGACGAGTCCGACGGCTTCCCCCCTCCCGCTTGCCCTGCTTGTGGGTCAGATGCTTGTGCTACTTGTGGTTCAGGGAGTCCGCGACGCCCTTCGCCCACGCCTCGACGGCGTCGAAGTCCCGGAAGTCACCGCCATTGCCGGAGCTGATGATCATCTTGGCGATCCGTCCCCTGGCTCCTTCCTTCAGGCACCCGCCGAAGGTGATGTGTCCGCGGGCGTCCAGTCGGGTCATGGCCCTCTGCACCCCGCGCACGGGCGGGATGTCCCGCTCGGCGGCGGAGGCGTCGAGCGGTCCGCTGCTGAAGAACCACACCGGGCGGTCCGCGAGCAGGGCGCGGTGCCTGCGCACGAACCGTCGGGCGTCCTTGTGCCAGCGTCCCGCGTAGAGCCCGCCGCCGACCACGACGCCGTCGTAGGACGTCACGCTCGTCACGGAGCCGGCGGGAAGGACCTGGACGGTCAGTCCCTGCTCGCGCAGGGTGCCGGCGACCGCTTCGGCGATCTCCGCCGTGGATCCGTTCGTGGTTCCGTAGGTGACCAGCACGGTGTCGGTCATGGCGGTCCGCCTCCTTTCACAACCGGCGCAGCCAGTCCTCGGTCACGCCGTGCGGTGTGCGATCGTGGTCCGGGCGCAGGTGCGCGTCGTCCAGCCGGTGGGTGAGGTGGGCGACCACGTCGACCACACCGTCGATCCTGCGCGTCATGGCCACGGCGATCTCGGTCTCGCTCTTGCGTTCCATGCTCCCGGTGAGAGTGACGACCCCCTCCGTCACGGAGACCTCGACGCTGCGCGGCGCCAGCCACAGCGAGCCCACCAGTACCTCGTCGATCACGTCGCGCCGTATCTCCGCGTCCGGCCGCAGGAAGACCTGGAGGAAGTCCCGGCGGGAGACGATCCCGACGAGCCGGTCCTCCTCGTCGAGGACGGGGAGCCGCTCCACGTGCTTCTGGGCCATGGTGCGGGCGGCCTGGACGATGGTGTCGTCGGCGTGCACCGTGACGGGCGGTGACGTCATCAGTCCACCGGCGGTACGGGCCTTGCTCCTGGCCCTCTGGCGCCTGGCCCCCGGCAACAGGTCCGTCGGCCTCGGGTGGTGTTCCGGCTCGTGGGGATCCGGCGTGACCGCCCGGTGCATCATCAGGTCCGTCTCCGACAGGACACCGATGACCTTGTCGTCCTCGTCCACCACCGGCAGTCCGCTGATGCGGTGGTCGGCGAGCAGCCGTGCCACCTCCTTGAACGGCGTGCCGTACTCGGCGCGGACGACGTCCGTGGTCATCACGGATCCGACCTTGTTGTGTCGCATGACCGTTCCTCCTCAGCGCAGTCTGCGCAGATACGGGTCCTGGGAGCGGCGCGGGAGCAGCCGCACCCGTGCGTCGAGCACGGTGACCCCGCCCGGTGTCGCCAGGACGGGATTGAGGTCGGCCTCGGCGAGCTGCGGCAGGTCCGCCGCCATCCGGGACAGCCGCAGCAGCAGCTGTTCCAGCCGTTCGAGGTCGACGGGGGTGCTTCCGTTCGCGCCCAGCAGCAACGGGGCGCACCGCGGCGAGGTGATCAGTTCGTGCACGTCCCGGTCGGTCAGCGGGGCGAGGCGGGCCGCGTGATCGGCGAGCACGTCCGTCGTCGTACCGCCGAGTCCGAACAGGACCAGCGGGCCGAAGACCTCGTCCTGGACGACGCCGGCGAGGAGTTCGGTGCCGCGGTCGGCGAGGGGCTGTAGGACCACGCCGGTCATGAGGCCGGCGAAGCGGGTCTCCAGGTCGCGGAACGCGGCCCGGATCTGGGCGTCGCCGCGCAGGTCGAGGTGGACCGCGCGCTGCTGGGTCTTGTGCAGGAGGCCGGGCCAGTGGGCCTTCATGACCACCCTGCCGTCGAAGCCGCGCAGCCGGTCGGCGGCGAGCACGGCGTCGTCCTCGCACTCGGCCCAGGCCCACGGGATCTGCGGAACGCCGTAGCAGGCGAGGAGTTCGGCGCACGTGCGCGGGTCGAGCCAGCCGCCGTCGGGGTTGAAGGCGAGGTACTCCTCGACGACCGTGCGGGCCCGCTCGGACTCGATGCCGTCCAGTCCGGGGACGGTTCCGGCCGGCTGGGCGAGCCAGGCGGCGCGCCGGGCGGCGTGGGCCAGGGCGCGGGCCGCCGACTGCGGTTCGGCGTACGAGGGGACGGTGCCGCCGTCGGCGGGCATCAGTTCCACGGACCGGTCCTGCTCCAGCCGTACGGCGATCACCGGGCGGGCCCTGCGCCCGGGAGCCGTGGTGAGGGCCCTGACCAGGTCGTCGCCGGTGGCGGCGGCGACCGCGGTGGGGACCAGCGCCACGACGACGGCGTCGACGCCGGAGCACCGGGTGAGGCGGTCGACGCACTCGGCGAGCTGTTCCTCGGCCACCGCGGCGGTGGTGTCGACCGGGTTGCCGACGGTGGCGCCTTCCGGCAGGACGGCGAGAAGGTCGTCGATCACCGCGGGAGTGAACGGGGGAAGGACGAGTCCGGCCTCGGCACAGGCGTCCGCGGTGAGCACCCCGGCTCCGCCCGCGTTGGTGACGACGGCGACGCGAGGGCCTTCGGGCAACGGCTGGGAGTGGAGCAGGGCCGCGGTTTCCAGGAGTTCGCCGACCGAGCGGGTCGCGGTGACGCCTGCCTGGGTGAACAGCGCCTGGCGGGTCATCGTGCGGGTGGCCGCGGCGGCCGTGTGGGAGGCGGCCGCCTTGCGGCCCGCGTCGGTGCGGCCGGCGTCGACGGTCAGCACCGGGATGCGGCGGGTCACCCGCCGGGCGGTGCGGGAGAAGGCGCGCGGGTTGCCGAAGGACTCCAGGTGCAGCAGGGCGAGGTCGGTGCGGCCGTCGCCCTCCCACCACTGGAGCATGTCGTTGCCGCTGACGTCGAACTTGTCGCCCAGGGACGCGAAGGACGACACCCCGATGCCGAGCCGGGACAGCCCGTCGAGCAGGGCGATGCCGACGCCGCCGGACTGTACGGCGATGCCCGCGGTGCCGGGACGCGGGTGGCCCGCGGCGAAGGTCGCGTCGAGGTTCAGCTCCGGGTCGGTGTTGGAGACACCGAGGCAGTTGGGTCCGACGAGCCGCATGCCGTGGGTGCGGCACGCGGTCAGCAGCGCCCGCGCCTGGGTGCGGTCGAGGCCGGCGGTGACCACGACGAGCGCGCGGACCCCGGCCTTCCCGCACTCCTCGGCGACGGCGGGCACCCCGGCGGCCGGTACGGCCACGACCACGAGATCGGGTGTCTTCGGCAGTGCCGCGACCGACGGGTGGGACGGCACCCCGAGCACCGACTCGATGCGGGGGTTGACGGCGAAGAGGCGACCGGTGAAGCCGCCGGTGCGCAGGTGGTGCAGGACGGCCCGACCCACCGATCCCGGTGTGCGTCCCGCCCCGACCACGGCGACCGTGGAGGGCCGCAGCAGGGGCAGCAGACTGGCCACGTCGGCGGCGCGGCCGCGGGCCTCGACCGCGGCCAGGTAGGCGTTGTCCTGGTCGAGGTGGATGGTGCAGCGCACTTCCGGCCCCTCGAAGCGGCGGGTGGTGCGCAGGCCGAGGTCGGCGAAGAGCCGGAGCACCTCGTGGTTCTCACCGAGGGCGTCGGCGGTGAAGGCGGTGATGTCCTCGGACCGGGCGGACGAGACGAGGTGCTCGACGAGCAGGGTGCCCACGCCCCGGTGGTGGAGGCCGTCCGCGACGGCGATGGAGATCTCCGCGCTCTTCTCCTCCGCCGTGCCCTCCTCCCCGCCGGTGTCGTACTCGGCGAGGCCGATCACCCGGCCGCCCGCCTCGGCCAGCAGGGCGCGGTAACCCGGGCGGGAGGGGGCGCAGGCCCGGTCGGCGGCCTGGGTGCCCGAGCGCCCGCTCGCGGAGAAGAACCTCAGCCGGAGGTTCTCCGGCGCCATCTCCTCGTAGAACCCTCGCAGCCGGTCGTGGTCGCCCGGGAGCGCCGGCCGGATGCGCGCGGTGGTGCCGTCGGCGAGCAGGGCGTGGACGGGGTGCCGTTCGAGCAGGTCGTCCGTCATCGCGGATCTCCTCCCATCACTCGGTACTTCGATCGTCCGGCGGAGCGGGGACGGGACCCATGGGCTGTACGGGGCCGCTCCGGGGCCGGTCGGCCCTGCCACCGCCGCCGACCGGCCCCGCCCGGGCGGCCGCGGTGCGGGGTCGCGCCGCCTCACGCCGGTTCGGGGACCACGGCGACCGGGCAGGCCGCGTGGTGCAGGACTCCGTGGGCGACGCGGCCGAGCTGGAGCCCGAGGCGTCCGGGACGGCGCCGGGCGCCGACCACCAGCAGACCGGCGCCCCGGGACGCGCCCAGGAGGACGTGGCGGGCGGGGCCCTCCACGGTGCGGCGGTGCACGTCGACATCGGCCGGCGCGTTCTTCAATGCCTCGTCCAGCGTCTCGACGGCCTGTTCCTCGTGCAGCCGAGCGGGCTCGCCGGCGAGCAGGGGATGGTCCACGCTCTCGTGCGCGGGGCAGCGCCAGGCCCGTACGGCGTCCAGGGGCGCCCGGCGCAGCCTCGCCTCCTCCACGGCGAAACGCATCGCCGCCGAGTCCTTCCCGCTCTCGTCGACCCCCACGACCACGCGGTGTGCGGTGGCGTCACCGACATGGTTGTCGTGGCCGCCGCGCAGCACGATCACCGGGCAGTCGGCGTACGCGGCCACCGCGAGGCTGACGGAGCCCAGCAGCATCTCGACGAAACCGCTGCGGCCCCGGGTGCCGAGCACCAGCGCGGAGGCGTCGCGTCCCTCCCGCACCAAGGCGTACTCGGGCTCCTCCGCCAGGATCTCGGCCGAGACCTCGAGGTCCGGGTGACGCTTCAGGACCCGGCGTGCGGCCACCGCCACGATGTCGTCGGCGCGGACCTCTTCGGACGGCTTGTGCTCCCCGGCGAGCGCCGTGCCCTCGTAGCGCTCCCAGAGGGAGGCGTACACCACCCGCAGCGGCACACCGCGCAGCACGGCCTCGTCGGCCGCCCAGTCGGCGGCGCGCAGGCTGGGCTCGGAGCCGTCCACGCCGACGACCAGGGGCCGTTCCGTCTTCTTCGTCCCACCGGCCGGAGGCTCGCCGGACGCTCGTACGACCGCTGCGTTCATGGGTCTGCTCTCCTCGGGGGAAGGGGGTCAGTCGTGGGGGACGACGGCGACGGGGGCGGTGGCGTGGTGCAGGACGGAGTGCGTGGTGTGGCCGATGTGGGCGCCGACGGGGAGGCGGCGGGCGCGCCGGCCCACGACGGCCAGGCAGGCCTCGCGGGAGGCTTTCACCAGGTGGAACGCGGGGCTGCCGTACCGGGTGACCTCGACGACCTCCACGTCCGGGAACCGGGTCCGCCAGGGGCTGAGCACCTTCGCCAGTTCCGCCTCGGCGCTCAGCGCCAGGGCTTCGTTCAGGGCGGGATTCACGGGGGTGCCGTACGCGTAGTAGGGCGGCGGGTACCAGGCGTGGACGACCCGCAGCGAGGTCTCCCGCCGCCGGGCGGCGTCGAAGGCGAAGGTGAGGAGCGTCTCGTCCGGGTGCTGGACGTCGAGCCCGAGCACGACCGGCCGGAAGGGTGTCCCGGCGGACGGAACACCCGTCGGGTCCGTCTCGTGCTCGTCGGCGGCCTGCTCCTGTGACCGGACCAGCACCACGGGACGCTCGGCGTGCGCGACGACGGACAGACCGACCGAGCCGACCATGAAGCCGCCCAGCCCGCCGAGGCCACGCGAGCCCAGGACGAGCAGTTCGGCGTCCTCCGCCGCCTTGACGAGCACGTCGCCCGGGTGGCCGGAAAGCTGTTCCGTGACCACCTCGACGTCGAGGTGACGCAGCCGGACGGCCTCGGCGGCCTCCTGGGGGATCCTCCCCCAGCCTTCGGCCGGGGGTACCCCCATCTCGCTTCGCTCGCTCCGGTGCTGCTGCGTCTCGGCGCTCAGGAGCGAGGCCTGCGCCATCGGCTCCGGCACAGGCTCCCACACGTGGACGAGCTTCAGCGGCAGATCACGCAGCTTCGCCTCGCGGGCCGCCCATTCGGCGGCGGCCCGGCTCTCGCGCGAGCCGTCGAGACCTACGGTGACAGTGCGGGGCATGGTCTTCATCTCCTGTGACGCGGCGGATCGGGTTTCGGGGGCTGCTTCGGGGCCCTGGTGCGGGAGACGCCGGTCGTCGTCCGGGTCCGGGCGGCCGCGGTGCGGCTCGATGCCGGGTACGGGGCCCGGCAGCGGCCGAGGGTGCCGGTACGGGACCGGGCGCCGTGAGGGTTCAGCGCAGCCAGCGGTGGTCGCGGACGAACGGCAGCCGGGCCCAGAGCCGGCCCGCGCCCAGGGTGTCGCCGGCGGCGGTGACGGCCAGGACGACCAGGGCGGCGGCGTAGACGAGGTGGTAATCGGCGAACGGGTTCGTCGACATGCTCGGCGAACCGTCCGAGAGGTGCCGGGCGGGCGGCCACTCGGCGAACCACATCAGGGCCATCATGGCCGTGCCGGCGACGGCGGCGAACCGCAGCGCGACCCCGCCGATCAGGGCCAGACCGATGCCGAGCAGACCGAGCATGAACAGCCAGTCGGCCCAGGCGGTGCCGGCCCACGCGTGGAACGTCGACTCCATCGGTCCGGCCGCGACTCCGCTGAGGAACCCCTTGGTCGGCGATCCGCCGTCGGCCCAACCCTTGCCGGACGGGGTCGCGTAGCCGAGGCCGAAGGTCTTGTCGAGGAAGGCCCACAGGAAGACGAACCCGGTGAGCAGGCGCAGGAGGGCGAGGGCGTAGGCCGGGGCGGTGTCCGCCACCACGGCGGTCCCGGAAGCGGACGCGGTCCGGTGCCCGCGCAGGACGGCGGACAGACGGAAGCCGGAACTGCGGTGCGGGTGCTGGTGAACGGCCATGGTGGGAATCCCCTCGGGAGAGTCGGGTCCTTGCCTGACGCGTCTCACTCTCGTCCCGTGCGATGCCGGGTGCCCGATGCCGAAGGGCTGTCGCCGTGGGGCCGAACGGCCCTGTGTGGAAGGCCTGTTGGGAACAGGTCCGCCGTCCGTCAGACCACGTTCACCGGATGCCGTACCACCGCGTCGAACAGGTACCCCTGCGTGTTGGGGACGGCGGTGTCCGGCTGGGTCCGGCCGGCCGTGTCCGTGGCGCGGGCCAGGAGGTGGGTGGTGCCGGGTGTGTCGGGGCTCCAGCCGAGCGACCAGCGGGTCCAGGTGCCGGTCCGGGGCCTGTCGTGCAGGCGGGCGGGCCGCCAGTGGGCGCCGCCGTCGGTGCTGACGTCGACCCTGGCGACGGCTCCCGCGCCCGACCACGACCGTCCGTGGAGCACGTGCCCGCGACCCGCCTCGAACGTGGCCCCGCTCGCCAGCTCGAAGGCGCTCTTGACGGCCTGTCGGGTGAGCGGGGCGCTGCCGCCCTCGGGGTGGGCGGGGCCGAACAGCCGGTAGAAGGTGGTGTTCCAGGGCGAGAACAGCGGCTGCGCGGACACCTCGATGTCGCCGACCCACTTGATCGAGGCGATCCCCACCCATGAGGGCACCAACACCCGTACCGGATGGCCGTGGTCGTACGGGAGCGGTTCGCCGTTCATCTCGTACGCGAGCAGGACGTCGTCCAGGGCCTTGGCCAGCGGCAGCGGGCGGCGTACCCGGCCCAGGCTCTCGCCGCCGCTGACGTACTCGGCGTCCAGACCGCGCGGCTGCACGTCCACGGCGCGCGGGGACAGTCCGGCCCGGCGCAGCACCTCGGCCAGACGCACCCCGCGCCAGCGTGCGACGCCGATCGCGCCCAGGGTCCACGGGGTTCCGGTGACCGTCTCGCCCTGTTGCGTCGTGTAGTACGAGCGGCCGTTCCCGGCGCATTCGACGAAGGCGGTCCGGGTGACGGCCGGCAGCGCGCGCAGATCGTCGTACCCGAACTCCACCGGACGGTCCTCGCCGGGGCTGCCGCGCAGTCCGCTCCCCCACAGCCGCAGCCGCCAGTCGTCGGCCTTCAGGACGGGTGTGGCGGTGTGGTTGCGCACGAAGAACAATTCGTTCGGAGTGTGGTGACCGGTTCCGCGCAGCGCCTCCCAGCGGGTCTCCGCGTTCGTGCCGCGCTCGATGAACCACTCGGCGGGCAGCGGCTTGACGATCGTCCTGTCGGCGGCGCGGGCGGGCCGTGCGGTGCCGAGCGTGGTTCCGGCGGCGGTCGCGGTGAGCAGCGTGAGCAGTTGACGGCGGGTCACCCCGTCGGCTCTGGCCTCACCCGCGAGCCACTGGCGCAGTCGGCGGCGGTCGTACTCGGTCTCGTGGCGGCGGTCGGCAGGGACGGGTGAAGGCATGGCGGGTCCTCATCATGACGGGGGGACGAACGAGAGGGCTCTGCGGGAGAAGGCGCGGTCCTGCCCGGGACGGCCCGTACGAGCTCGACCGGCTCACGCCTGGCGGCGGTCGGGAACGGGGAGGGGAAGTCTCGTGGTCAGCCGGTCGTCCGACACAGCGCGGCGGCGACGCGGACGAGGTCCACGGCACGGCGGCGGGTCAGGGGCTCCGACAACGGCATGGCGGGATGCAATCACGCGGGGCGGAAGGCGTCAACGCACTGTTCGTACCGGGGAGACGACCGGCAGGCCCGTCGACGCACGTGGCTGCCGCGCCCTGCCGTCCCGCGTCCGGCCGTCGGCCCCGCAGACCCACGGCCCCGTGGACACGCGCGCCGGAAGACCGGCGGACCCGGCCGACCGCGCATCACACGACTGACATACAGCCGTCACACACGAACGGAATGCGGGCTCGTCGAGGACCCGTTCCAACTGACATGACAGTTGGAGTAGCACTCAACGCGTCCGACGCGCAGAACCAGGTCGACGCCAGTGTCGAACTGGCCGAGGAGGCCGCGGCCGCCGGTCTGCGGTCCGTGTGGTTCGGCCAGACCTTCGGCGCGGACTCACCGCAGCTCGCCGCGATCGTCGGGCGCGCGGTACCGGAACTGCACGTGGGCACTTCCGCGATCCCCGTCTTCGGCCGCCATCCGCTGCTGGTCTCCAGCCAGGCCCAGACCGCCCAGGCCGCCACCCACGGCCGTTACCACCTCGGACTGGCCCTGGGCACGAAACTGCTGACGGAGACCGGCTTCGGCCTGCCCTTCGAGCGTCCCATCGCCCGTCTGCGCGAATTCCTCACCGTACTGCGCCAGTTGACCGAGACCGGCACGGCCGACTTCCACGGTGAACTGCTCAGCGCCACCACCCCGATGCCCGCGCGCGTGCCGGGCGCCGAGGGCGGTGTTCCGCTGCTGGTCGCCGCGATGGGCCCCCAGGCGCTGCGGGTCAGCGGTGAACTGGCGGACGGGATCCTGCCCTACCTCGCCGGGCCGCGCGCCCTCGCCGAACACATCGTGCCCGCCCTGACCGCCGCGGCCGAGGCCGCCGGACGGCCCGCTCCCCGGATCGTGGCGCTGGTGCCGGGCGTGGTCACGGACGACGTGGACGCCGTGCGAACCAGGGCCACCGAGAGCCTCGCCTTCTACGAACAGATCCCGTCCTACGCCCGGGTCATCGAACTCTCCGGCGGCCGGCGCGCCGCGGACCTGGCCGTGATCGGCGACGAGAAGGCGGTCGAGGCCGAGGTACGGCGCTACCGCGACGCCGGGGCCACCGAAGTCGTCTTCTCGAGCACCGAGTTGGCGGGGGAGGCGGCCCGGCGCCGCACCTGGGCCCTCCTCGGCGAACTGGCCCGCTGAGCCCCACCACCCGGTTCACCGTTCCCGCGTCACGGCATCCCCGCGCGGGAGCGAACCCCCGTACACCGAAGGAGAATTCATGACCACCGAGGCGACCTCGACGGACCTCCACGCCTTCACCGAGCGGTGGCTGGAGTGGTACCGCGCCCAGGAAGCGCAACTCGCCCACCCGCACGGATTCCTGGCGATCACCGGCCTGCACTGGCTCGACGACCGGCCGCAGCGCTTCCCCGACGCGCCCGGTGCCTGGCGCACCGGCCGCGACGGGGTCGTCGTCACCCTCGACGAGGGCGAGGAACTGACCGTCGACGGGACGCCGGTGCGCGGTGAGCACCGGTTCGGCGTCCTGCCCGAACGCGGTGGCGTCGACGCCGTCTGGAAGGACGCCGTCATCGAGGTCGCCAAGCGGGGCGGCCATGACATCGTGCGGCCCCGTCACCCGGACGCCCCGCTGCGTACGGCCTTCGCCGGAACGCCCGTCTACGCCCCCGACCCCCGCTGGGCCGTGACGGGCCACTACGTCCCCTTCGACGAGCCGCGGCCCACCACCGTGGGCGCCGCGGTCGAGGGCCTCGAGCACGTGTACGAGGCCCCCGGCAGGATCGAGTTCGAGCTGGACGGACGCCCGTTGGCGCTGACCGCGTTCCCCGGGCACGGTCGGGGCCGGCTGACCGTCCTGTTCACCGACGCGACGTCCGGGGTCACCACCTACGCCGCCAACCGGTCCCTGTCCGTCGACGCGCCCGCCGCCGACGGCACGGTCGTCCTGGACTTCAACCGCGCCGCGAACCTGCCGTGCGCCTACACGGACCTGGCCACCTGCCCGCTCCCCCCGGCGGAGAACCGGCTGCCGGTGGCGATCGAGGCGGGCCAGAAGATCCCGCGCGAACGCGGCGGTTCCTGAACACCCCGCTTCCCGGACCGGGGCGGCCGGGGCCGCGGCACGCCCCGGCCCCGGCCGCCGTCCCCGGCGCACGTCCCGGCCCCCGGCTCCCCTCCCCCGCCGAGACCATCACGAGCTGAAGGGCCCGCGCCTCATGAGCACTCCCGCCATCACCTCCCTGGCCTTCCTCACCCCGGGCAACTTCGCCGACGACGACCCGTACACCGGCCTGGAGGAGACCCTCCGGCTGTTCGAGCACGGCGAGCGGGCGGGCTTCGACGGTGCCTGGATCAGGCAACGGCACCTCGAACACGGTGTCGCCTCGGCGGCCGTGTTCCTCACCGCGGCGAGCCAGCGCACCGAGCGGATCGAACTCGGCACCGCGGTCATACCGATCGGCTACGAGAACCCCTTCCGCCTCGCCGAGGACCTGGCGCTGGCCGACGTGCTGTCCCGGGGCCGGCTCCAGATCGGCTTCAGCACCGGGATGCCGCACGCCGACCTGCTCGGCGACCTCGTGCACGACGGGGACTGGCGCCGCCTCGACCTGTCGTACGGCAGGATCGCCCGTGTCCTCGACAACCTGCGCGGCGACCACCTCGGCGGTCCGGACACGGTCATCCACTCGCCGGGCAACGTCCAGCGCCCCCGTCTGCAACCGCACAGCCCCGGTCTGGCGCACCGCGTCTGGTACGGCGGCGGGAGCCTGCGCTCGGTGCGCTGGGCGGCGGAGAACGGCCTGGGTCTGCTGACCGGCAACATCGTCACCGGCGAGGGGACCGACGACTTCACCACGGCACAGCTGAATCTGCTGGCCGAGTACCGCCGGAGGCTGTCCGCGCAGGGCGCGGAGCGTCCGGCACGGGTGGCGCTGGGCCGGGTGATCGTGCCCTTCGACGGCGCGGACGCGGCCGGCCGGGCCCGCTACCGCGCCTACGCGGCCGCCCGTCACGCCCGGACCCTCGCACCCCAGGGCCCGAAGCGGACCCTGTTCGCCCCCGACGTGGTGGGCACCGCCGAACAGATCCTCGAACACCTGACCGCCGACCCGGTCCTCGCCCAGGTGTCGGAGCTGCGCCTGGAACTGCCGTACGAGTTCCACCGGGAGGAGTACGAACAGATCCTGCACGACACACGGCACCTGATCGCCCCCGAGCTGGGCTGGCGCCCGGCCTCCCCGGCCGATGCACGCCCTGCCGGGACGCCCGGCACGGGTGGGACGGGGCCGGCCGGATTCGAACCGGCGTCCTCCCACATGAGGTGAAGGCGCGACGACCTCTGCGCTACGAACCCCGTCCCGCAGCCGATCATACGAACACTCCGCGCTCCATCGCTCGGGGTTTCGGCCGGGAAACACGCGGCCGGGGGCGACGGGCTCGCTCCGCGCCGTGCCGTCGGCCGTTCCGTGAGACTTAGAGTGGTCTGTCGTGAGCGACGATCCGACATTCCCCGGCGGCAGCCCCCCGCTCCCCGGACCCGGCGCGCGGTGCCGCGTGTCCGCGGCCGCGCTGGGCCGGCAGGACACCCGGGCCCGGGTGGACACGCGCCGGGGAGTTCGGCGATGACCCGGCTCGACGGGCGGATCGAACGGGGCAACCGTACCCGGCAGTCGGTACTGGACCGAACGGTCGACATCGCGTCGGTCGAAGGACTGGAAGCGCTGTCCGCGGGACGGCTCGCGACCGAACTGGGGCTCAGCAAGAGCGGGGTGTTCGCCCTCTTCGGGTCCAAACAGGAGCTTCAGCTCGCGACCGTGCGCGAAGCCGGACGGATCTTCGCCGAGCGGGTGATCCGGCCCGCGGAACAGGTGCCGGCCGGGGTCGGTCGGGTGCGGCGGCTGTGCGAGCTGTGGCTCGAGTACTCCCGCGGTCGGGTCTTCCCGGGCGGCTGTTTCTTCTACGGGGTCATCGCCGAGTTCGACGCCCGGTCCGGGCCGGTGCACGACGCGGTGGTCTCGGCCCACCGGGCGTGGACGGGCCTGATGGAGCGCACGATCGACGAGGCCCGCACCGGCGGAGAGCTGCGTTCGGACACCGATGTCCCCCAACTCGCCTTCGAACTGGTGGCGTTGATGGAGACGGCCAACGCCGTATCCGTGCTGCACGACGAGGAGACCGCCTACGGCCGGGCCCGGGTCGGCATCGCGGACCGGTTGCGGAACGCCTCGGCGGACGGGACGCCCGTACCCCTGGGGGAATGACCCCCTGACCCGGCCCCGGCCCCGGAGGGATCTGCGGCCGGAAAACAAATTGCACGACCGGTCGCACAGTTTTACGGTCGGACCATGAATGTCACCGGAGCGGACATCGTGGAACTCGACCGGATCGCCGTCCACGAGGCCTTGCGGGTGGTGGGACTGGCGGAGAACGCGGACTGGGACCGCGCCACACCGTGCGCGGACTGGAGCCTCCGCCGGCTCGTGGCGCACATGACCGCACAGCACCTCGGCTTCGCGGCGGCCGCGCGCGGAGCGGGACTGGAGGCGGCACACTGGCGGGAACCGCGGGACATGGACGAGCCGGCCCGCGTCCACGAGGCGGCCGCGGCGACGGTGCTCGCGGCCTTCGCCGAACCCGGCGTGACGGAGCGGGAGTTCGCGCTCCCCGAGCTGGGCGGAAGTTTTCCCGGACGGCAGGCCGTCCGCTTCCACTTCGTCGACTACGTCGTGCACGCCTGGGACGTCGCCGCGACCCTGGGAGCGGGCCTGGAACTCTCCGACGACGTCCTCGGCGCGGCGCTCGCCACGGCCCGACGGGTACCGGACGATCCGGCCGTCCGCGGCCCTGGAAACGCCTTCGCCCCGGCGCTGGGCGTGCCCGACGGGTCGGGACCGCTCGACGAGACGCTGCGCCTGCTGGGCCGGGAACCGGACCGGTGGCCCGCGCGTGCCTGAACCCACGGACCTCGGGCATCGCCCCGAGGACACCGGGCGTGCGCCCTCGCGCCGCCGCGCGGGACGAACCGGGTGCGGGGCGAGTCGTGACTGAGCGGGGCCGGGCTGGGCAGGACGCTTGACCTTGACACGGTGACAAGGTCTTCACTGCTCGCCGAGGAGGTGGTCTCGATGACGGTCACGGGACAGGACCAGGACACGGATGCGGATGCGGATGCGGTACGAATTCTCCGGGGGCTCGAGGACGGCCGCTCGTCGGTGCGGCTCCGGGCCGCCATGGCGGCCGGCGCGGCACCCGGCCCACGGTTCGTCGCCGGTCTCGTCCACCGGTGCGCGATCGAGCCCGACTTCTTCGTCCGCGACATGCTGACCTGGGCACTCACCCGCCACCCGGTGTCCGTGACGCTTCCCGCGCTGCTCCGCGAAGTCCGCTCGGACCACGCGCAGGCACGGAGCCAGGCCCTGCACACACTGTCCAAGATCGGGGACCGGAGGGCGTGGCCGGCGATCACGCCCGCGCTGCTGTCCGACAGCGAGGACGAGGTCGCACGGAGCGCCTGGCGGACCGCGGTCGTGCTCGTGCCCGAGGGCGAGGAGGCCGCACTGGCCACGCTGCTGGCGACGCAACTCGGGCGTGGCGGGCGGGAGACGCAGCTGAGTCTCAGCCAGGCCCTGGTGGCACTGGGAGAGGCGATGGTGCCGGTGGTGCACGCCGCGACCACGGCGTCCGAGCCGCAGGTGCGTGCCCACGCGCTCGCCACGCAGCGGCTGCTGCGCGACCCGGACGCCGGTTTCGAGCTCGCGATCGAGGAGGCGAAGCGCGTCGCGGTCCTCGACGGGCCGGACCGGGAGGGACGATAGGGCGTGTTGATCGGTGAGGTGGCGCGACGGTCCGGCGTCAGTGCCCGCATGCTGCGGCATTACGAGTCGCTCGGTCTGGTGCGCCCTTCGGGACGCACCGGCTCCGGCTACCGGGAGTACTCCGGCCAGGACATCCGGCGGATCTTCCACATCGAGAGCCTGCGGTCGCTGGGGCTGTCGCTGCGCGAGATCGGACGGGCGCTCGACGATCCCGGCTTCGCGCCCTCGTCACTCGTCGAGAACCTCATCGGCCGGACCCGCGAACGCATCGAGGCGGAGACCGAGTTGCTCACGCGGCTGGACAGGATCCGGGCCGCGGAGCCGGCCGACTGGGAGGACGTGCTCCAGGTCGTCGCGCTCCTACAGGCGTTGGCCTCGAAGAACGCCGACGCGCGCCAGCGAGCGGCGCTCTCCTCGTCCGGCGAGGTTCCGGTGCCGGTGGAGGCCCTGGTCGAGGCGGCGCTGAGCGAGACGGAGCCGAACGTCGCCGGGGCCCTTCGCTGGGCACTGGCGCGCTCCGGCGACCGCGGCCCGGCGCTGCTCGCGAAGGGCCTGGACTCCCCGGTGGCCGCGGTACGGGAACGGGCCGTCCGGTCGCTCGCCGAGATGCCCGGCGCCGAGGCCACCGCGCAGCTGCGGACCGCCCTGGCGAGCCCCGACCCCGTGGTCCGCGGGCATGCGGCTCTGGCGCTCGGCGCACGAGGCGTGGCCGACGCGGTCCCGACGCTCGTCGACATGATCGTGGAGGGGCGCAACGACACGGACGCGGCCGACGCCCTGAGCGTGCTGGCGGGCGACGACGCCACGGCGGACCGGCTCGCGGCCGGGCTCCTCGACCGGCTCGCCCGCCCCACCACGCGGGCATCCGCACGCGGACGGCTGACCCAGGCACTGGCGGGCATCCCGGGGACGAGGGTGTCCCACGCGCTCGTGGAACTGTCTCGGGACACGGACCGTGCCGTCGCGCTGACCGCGACCTACCTCCTCCGGCTGCGCGACGCACGGTGACCCGTGTCCCCCCGGGGCGGCGCCTCGCCGGTGGCGTAGGTCGTGTCCAGCGGCATGTGTCGTGTCTGACGGCATGTGTAACAGCCCTGTATTACGGCCCGGTCGAGCGGAACGGCGTGCCGGGCCGGGGGGCCTGGGGGTCGGAAACGCCGGCCAGGGCGGCTGACCGCCTCCCGGGAACTCGAGGGCCTCGGGCGGTGCGTCGCCCACACCCCCACCATGTCCCACGTGTCACCTAGGGCGTGTTTCGAAAGTCCCGTCTGGCTCGCGACGCCTGGCACGGCTCCCCCAAGCTCTTCGAGCAGGGGGTACCCCCACGCCGCGTTGTCGGGATCACCCGAGTACACCCAGTACGCGGGCGACCCTCCGCCTTGCGATGCACCGCACCAGACGCCGCGAGCCCCGCCCTCCGGGCGGACGACGCTACTTTCGAAACACGCCCTAGGGGTTCGCCCCGATACCCGTGCCGCGGTCCCTTGCCTACCCTCGTGAGGGGTGCTGGACTTCCGCTCAGCCACCCGTTCCGCACCGAACTCGTTCGCCACGGAGGACCGATGAAGGCGATCGTCCAGGACCGGTACGGCTCACCCGATGTCCTGAAACTCAGGGAGGTCGACGCGCCGGCCGTCGCCGACGACGGGGTGCTCGTCCGAGTGCGCGCCGCCGCGGTCAACGCGCGCGACTGGCACCTCATGCGGGGCGATCCGTACCTGGCGCGCCTGGGGCTCGGGCTGAACGGCCCGAAGACGAAGATCCGGGGCACGGATTTCGCGGGCCGGGTGGAAGCGGTGGGCAGGAACGTGAAGCGGTTCCGTCCCGGCGACGAGGTGTTCGGCGAGGCCGACGCCGCCTTCGCCGAGTTCGTGTGTGCCCCGGACAGCGCGGTGGAGCCGAAACCGGCCGGGCTGTCGTTCGAGCAGGCGGCCGCGTTGCCGCTGGCGGGGAACACCGCGCTGATGGGCCTGCGCGACCTGGGAGGGGTGCGGCCGGGCCAGGAGGTGCTGATCAACGGCGCGTCGGGCGGGGTGGGCACCTTCGCCGTACAGATCGCCAAGGCGTTCGGCGCGGAGGTGACCGGTGTGTGCAGTACGAGAAACACGGACCTGGTCAGGTCGCTCGGCGCGGACCACCTCGTCGACTACACCCGGGAGGACTTCACCCGGATCGGACGGCGGTACGACGTCGTGTTCGACCTGGTGGGAAACCATTCGCTGACCGGGTTCCGCCGCGCGCTGAAACCCACCGGGACGCTCGTCCTCTCCGGTGGGGGCGTGTTCGAGGGCGGGAGTGTGGTCGGGCCGATGGGCCTCCTCCTCAGGGGGCAGGTGATGTCACGCTTCGCCCGCCACCGGCTGTTCGTCCTCACCGCGACACCGAGCAGGGAGAACCTGGCGGCGCTGGGGGAACTCGCCGGGTCGGGAAAACTCGTCCCCGCCATCGACCGCACCTACCCCTTGGGCGAAGCGCCCGAAGCCATCCGTTACCTCGAAGGGGAGCACGCGCGCTCGAAGGTCGTCATCACCGTCTGACGGACGGCGGCACCGGCCCCGGCGGAGCACTGCCGTCACCACCGCGGGCCGGCAGTGTTCCGCCGGGGCCGGCCCTCTATTCGGTGCGCAGGGCCGTGGCGGTCCGGGTTCTCGCGGCCCAGCCGGCGGGCAGGAGCGCGCCCAGGGCGGCGATGAGCAGGCCGCCGAGTGCGAGCGGGAGGAGTTCGGCTCCGTGGTAGACGGCGATGACGGAATCGGGCAGGCGCAGCCCCGCGCTCTCGCCCATCGCGGGCATGACCCAGCCGTGCACGGTCACGCCGAGCGGCACACCGAGCGCCCCCGCGACGAGCCCGGTCACGACGACCGAGGTGATGACCATCGTGACGGTCTGCCGGGGTGTCATGCCCAGTGCCTTGTGCACCCCGATCTCCCGGACCCGCTCGCGGGTGTCGAGCAGCACGCCGTTGAGGACGCCGAGCGCGGCGACGGCGACGAGCATCGACGTGAGGGTCGCGGAGAGCGCGTCGAGCGTGACGACCATGTCACTGCCGCCGTCGAGCCCACCGGCCCGGGCGGTGGCACCCAGCGGTGTCAGGTCCTTGTTCAGCGCGTCGACGTAGGCGGCGACGTCGGTGCCGGAGGTGACCGCGATGTGGTGGCTCGTGTCCGTCAGATCGGGACGGGCGGACGCGAGGGTGCGGACGTCGGTGAAGACCTGCATGCCGTCGTTGCGGGGGTCGAGGACCTCGCCGACGATCCGGACCGTGACCGGCTCGGCGAGGCCGCCGAGGGTGACGGTGTCGCCGATGCGGGTGCCGGTGGCGGTCAGGAAGGGGGTGGGGACCACCGCCTCGCCGGGCTTGTCGATCCAGCGGCCCTCGACCATCGTGTAGCCGCCCCAGGAGGCGTCGCCGGTGAAGGCGATCACATGGGCGATGCCGGTGAGGCCGGACACGGTGGCCCGTACGGTCGCGGCGCTGTAGTACTTCCCGGTGCCGGGGGCGGCCTCGACGGCCGCGGCGACCGCGGCGGGATCGGCCCGCGGCCTGTCGGCGACAGGACCTCCGGGGCCGAAGTCCGGCAGCGGCTCGGGCACGGTCACATCGGCGACGTCATGGGCCTTGGCCTTCATCACTTCGCCGAGCGAGGCGCCCATTCCCACCGTGAACGTGACGGCGACCGTGCCGAACAGCACCGCCGTGCCCATGGCCAGCGCGCGGGCGGGCCTGGCGAAGGGCCGGGCCAGACCCAGCGCGACCGGCTGCGGCAACGGCAGCCGGCCGGCCAGCCGGACCGCCCACCGACCGCGCTCCGCCGAGGCGTTACGCCCGACGGCGAGGGCGTCGACCGTACGCAGCCGGCCCGCCCGCAAGGCGCTCGCCCACGCGGTCGCCGCCACCAGGCCGAGCACCCCGGCGATCACCGCCAGGTCGACCCAGGGGGCGACGGCCAGGGACGAGGTGCCGTACGCGTCCTCCGCCTCGGCCAGTACGGGCACGGCGAACAGATGGCCCGCGAGGACACCGAGTCCCGTGCCGGCCGCGGCCGGGACCAGCGCCTGGCCGACATGGGCCCGTACGACCTGGGCCGGGGTGAAGCCGACGGCCTTGAGGATGCCGATCCGGCGCGTTCCCGCGCCGACGGCCGACGCGACGACGTTGCCGACGACGAGCACCGACATGATCAGACCCAGGGCGCCGAACGCGACGAGGAACGGGACGTAGAGGGCTGTGTCGCGCTCGGCGTTCTTCTTGGCGGTCAGCCATGACTGTTCGCCGACGGCCGCCTTCTGCGGCAGGGATGCCGTCACGGCCTTGCCGCCCGCGATGATCCGCGCGGCGGTGCCCGCCCGGGTGAAGCGGTAGAGCATCTGGTAGCCGCCGCTGCCGGGCTCGGTGAGCGCCGGCATCTGGGACGGAAGCACCCAGGCGTCGGCGGTCCGCGTGACCGACCGGGCGACACCGACCACCGTCAGGGTCGGAACGCCGGACGGTCGGGCGAGGGCGATTCTCCTTCCCGGTTCAGGGATGAGCGGGGAATCGGCGGACAGCACGATCTCGCCGGCCCGGACCGGCCACCGTCCGTCGAGCAGCGCCACCTCGTCCACGTCCCGGCCGGGACCACTGCGGCCGACGACGGTCATGGGCCACCCCGGGCCCTCCTTGTCCGCCCGCGGGGTGACCGTCGCCGTGGGGAACGGTCCGGCCGCCGCGCTCACCTCCTCGGTGTCCCCGGACGCCGACAACTGCCCCGCGCTCACCTTGCCCGCGTCGAACCGGAGGGACAGATGCGCGCCGTGCTGCCTGGCGAAGGCGTCGTCGAAGGGTGCGTCGGAGACCACCGTCAGCGTTCCGCCGAGGACTGCGGCGGCCACCGCCATCAGTGTGGTGAGCCCGATCACCAGGGTCTGCACCCGGCGTCGTGCCACCCCGGAGCGCACCACCTTGCCGAGCGCGCTCATCGGGCGGCCTCGGCGGCGGCTCGCGAGTCGACGTCCTCGGTGATCCGGCCGTCGCCGATCCGGACCGTCCGCCGGGTGCAGGACCGGGCGAGCGCCAGGTCGTGGGTGACCAGGACGATGGTCTGGCCCTCTGCGTGGAGGTCGCGGAGCAGCCTGCTGACGTCCTGTCCGGCAGCCGTGTCCAGGGCTCCGGTCGGCTCGTCGGCCAGCAGCAGCGGCGGCCTGTTCATCAGCGCCCGTGCCACCGCGACGCGCTGCCGCTCGCCACCGGACAGCCGCCCGGGGTAGGCGCCGGCGTGCCGGTCGATGCCGAGGTCCTCCAAGAGTTCGGCCGCTCGGCGGTCGGCCTCGGCCCGTGCCGTACCGGCGAGCCGCGCGGGCAGGACGACGTTGTCGGCCACGGTCAGATCGTCGAGCAGGTTGAAGAACTGGAAGACCATGCCGATCTTCGACCGCCGGTAGAGCGCCGACGCGGCCTCCCCCAACCGGTCCACGCGCACTCCGTCCACGGTGACGGTCCCCGAGTCCGGACGGTCCAGCCCCGCGATCAGGTTGAGCAGGGTGGACTTGCCGCTGCCGGACGGGCCGAGGATCGCGACGGCCTCGCCGGGCCGCACGGTCAGCGAGACGTCGTCCACGGCGGGCGGTCCGTCGTCGTGGCGTCGGCTCACCTCGCACAGTTCGATCACCGGCGTGGTCATGAAAGGGCTCCTTCGGTACGGGGATCGGACCCGTCGGACGCTAGGAGCCCGGCCGGCCCGAACGCGTCGCCCGCCCGGACCCCTTGCCGTACCGCATCGGGATGACCTCCCGGAACGTCATCCTTTCGATGTAGGCGTCCGATGCAGGCGGGACGCCGGAAACGGTCGCCGAGGCGGACTCCGTGAGTGCGGACGGCGGCGACAATGAACCGGTGACGAGCGCGCGTACGACGTGGGAGCGGTTGCGGACCCTGGCCCGCGAGGCTGTCCGCGATGCCTGGATCCCGGCCGGTCCACCACTGCGGCTCAGCCGTCGCGCCTGGCGGTTCGACGTGCTGGTGGCACTGGTGCTCGGTGTCGTCACGGTCTATTACGGCATCGACAACGCGAACAACATCGTGGTGCGTGAGATCGCGCCCGGTGTGACGTACGTCGTGCCGCGCCCGTCCGGCCCCGGCGGCCTGGCCTTCATGGTGACGCTCGCAGCCGTCGCCTCCGGTGCCCTGGCGCTGCGCCGCAGCTTCCCGCTCACCGTGCTGTGCGTCGTGACGGCCGCGACCCTGGCGACACCGCAGAGCGTTCTGCGGCTGACCTTGTACGCGTTCGTCATCGCCGTCTACAGCGCCGCCGTGTACAGCCCGTACCGGTTGGCGACCCTGGCGGCGCTGCCGGTGTCGGTGCTGCTGGTGGGCACCTCGGGGAACTCGGTGACACCGGTCGTCCCCAACGAGTACATCGTCCTGCTGATCCTGGTGCCGATGGCGGGCGCCGCGCTGGGACTGCGCACCTGGAAGCTCCGGACCGACGAGGGCCGGGCCCGGCTCTCCGCCCTGGAACGCGAACAGGCCGAGGCGCTGCGCCGGGCGGTGGAGCACGAGCGTGCGAGGATCGCCCGCGAGCTGCACGACGTCGTCACGCACAACGTCAGCGTGATGGTCATCCAGGCGGGTGCCGCCCGCAAGATCATGAAGACCGACCCCGAGGAGGCCGCCGAGGCCCTGTTCGCCGTCGAGGCGGGCGGCCGGGCGGCCATGACCGAACTGCGGCACGTCATGGGCCTGCTCACCATGACCGACGAGGACGAGCCGGCGAGCGAGGACGAGGACCTGGCGGACAGCGGGGCGGAGCTGACCCCGCAGCCCGGCCTGGACCAGCTCGACACGCTCGTCGGACGGGTACGGGACGCCGGACTGCCGGTCGAGCTGACCATGACCGGACCGCCCTGCGAGATCCCGCCCGGCGTCGGACTCGCCGCCTACCGCGTGGTCCAGGAGGCCCTGACCAACACGGTGAAGCACGCGTCCGGCGCCACCGCCTGCGTCACCGTCGAATACGGACCACAACGGCTCCGGGTGGAAGTCACCGACACCGGCGGACGGCCGGGCACGGGTGCGGCCACCGGCAACGGCCGGGGCCTGATCGGCCTGCGCGAGCGCCTCGCGGTCTACGACGGGACGCTGAGCACCGGCCGACGCCTGACCGGCGGCTACCGTGTGGAAGCGCTGATCCCTCTGGAGGCACCGTGACCGAGCAGCCGCCGCGCGTGCTCCTGGCCGACGACCAGACCCTGGTCCGCACCGGGTTCCGGATGATCCTCCGCGCCGACGGCATCGGCGTCGTCGCCGAGGCGACCAACGGTGCCGAAGCCGTCGAAGCGGCGCGCCGCACCCGTCCCGACGTGATCCTGATGGACGTCCGGATGCCGGAGATGGACGGTCTGGAGGCCACCCGCCGCATCCTCACCGGCGCCCCCGACGAGCCCCGCGTCATCATCCTGACCACCTTCGACCTCGACCGGTACGTCTACGCGGCACTGTCCGCCGGTGCCAGCGGTTTCCTCCTCAAGGACGTCACCCCCGAGCAGCTGACCGCGGCCGTCCGCACGGTCCGTACCGGCGACGCCCTTCTCGCGCCCGCCATCACCCGCCGCCTCGTGAAGCGGTTCGCCCGGCACGGCGGCGACACCGCCGCCCTCCACCGCGACCTCGCCTCGCTCACCCCGCGCGAACTGGAGGTCCTCGGTCTGCTGGCCCGGGGACTGAGCAACGCCGAACTCGCCGCCCGCCTCCACCTCGCCGAGGCGACCGTCAAGACCCACGTCGCCCGCATCCTCGCCAAACTCGGGCTTCGTGACCGGGTCCAGGCCGTCATCGTCGCCTACGAGACCGGTCTGGTCAGCGCCGGTGAGCGCGAGGCCGCCCGACGGTCCGCCGAGCCGTAGCCCGAAGCCGGGGCCGGTCCCGGTCAAGCCCGGGCGAAGGCCTCCTGGAGGAGGTCGGCGAGGAGGGCCGCGCAGGAACCGTCGGGATCGAGATCGGGGTCGTAGATGGTGAGGTTGAAGCCGACACATCGTTCCGATCGCACCAACGTCCGCAGCAGTGAGGCGAGTTCGTCGGGCAGGAGCCCACCGGGGTCGGGGCTGTCGACGGCGGGCATGACGGACGGGTCCAGCACGTCAGCGTCCAGGTGCACCCAGAACCCGTCGGTCACGGGCACTTCGAGGGTCCGCAGAACCGCACCCGTCAGCTCCTCGGCGCCCCACTCCCGGATCTCGCCGACCGTCGCGTTCATGATCTTCAACTCGGTGAGCTCGGCCCGCTCCTCGTCGTAGTCGCGGATGCCGAGGACCCGTACGTCCTCGTCCCTGACGTACGGCCGCAGTCCTTCGAGATCCGTCAGGTCCCTCTGGCCGCGGCCGGTCCCGATGGCCAGCTCCTCGCCGCCCGCGGCACCGATGCGGTCGGAGTTGCCGGGGTGCCGGAAGTCCGCCGATCCGTCGATGACGACGAGTCCGTACCGCCCGATCCTGCGCAGGGCGAGCGAGGCGCCGAGCTGGATGGAACAGTCCCCGCCCAGGACGACCGGGAAGTCGCCCGCCCGGACATGGTGCTCGACGCGGTCGGCCAGCTTGCGGGTGTACGTGGCGATCGCTCCGGCGTTGAACACGCCGTCGCCCTCCCTCCACTCACCTCGGTCGTAGCGGGGCGGAACGACGACTCCGCCCTCGTACGCCCCCAGTCGCTGAACCAGCCGCTGCTCCCGCAGCGCACCCGCCAGCTTGTAACACCCGGGGACACTGCCTTCGGTGGGCGGCCGGAGACCGAGATTGGACGGAGCGTCGATGACGACGAGACGGCGCATCCGGCCATGATGACCGCGCGGGGCGGCGCCGGCCACGGTTTTCCGCGATCCGCGCGACCGACGCGCGGTGCGCGTCGCCGCCGAGGAGCTCGGCGGGCCGGGGCGGGACCACGACGTGAGAACCCAGGGACCGTGGGTACCCGTGCCGGAGGAGCACGACGGTCCGCACGGCGCCAGTCACCTCCGGGCGCTCGTACGAGTGGTTCTCCACCGGGCCGTCACGGCGCTCCGGCGAACACCACGACACCGGACCCGACACACCGGTCAGCGAGGCCGATCATGAGCGATCAGTTCCCGACCCCGTCCCAGGCAGAGGGCGAACGCACGGACGACGATGCGGAAGAGACCCATACCGATGTCCCTCGGACGACTCCTTCGCAGGCCGAAGGCGAGGACACGGAGGAAACGGACTGAGGACAACGAACGACTGAAGCAGGAACGAGGCCGAGCCGGACCCCTGGGCGCCCCGGTCCGACGTGGAGGCGCCCCGGTCCGGGACTCCGACGTGAGGAACCGCTCGGCCGCGGGCCGAACCTGAACGAGGCACCCGCGCCGGAAACGCCGCCCCCTGCCGGCCGTTCCGGCACCGACCTCTGCCGGCCGTCCCGGCACCGGCGAACGGCCGCCCGGAGGGGCCACTCGCGGAAGACATATCGTCAAGAAGCTTTCATGCAGGGCGAGTTGTCCACGAGGATCGCAGCCGTGCCCATGTGGTTCCACCGGACTACGGATGACGTTCGCCCGTTGTACGCCTTCGCCGTGTCCCCTTGCGGACGGTCGTGAACGCGGCGGGTGCAATCCGGGGTACGGGTGCGATCCTGTGTGTCCACTTCCGACTCACCCTGGGTTGCACGCCCGGCGCGCCGGGCCGACAACGTTGTCTTCCGGTGAGACCGGACCGTGTGTGCGTACGAGCGACGTGGAGAGGTTACGTGCCCATCAGATCCCGGTCCCCCTTACCCCGTGTGCTCCTTCCGGGCACCACCCGCCGGTCCCGGCCGCTGCGCGCGACGGCCGTCGCGCTGCTCGCCGGGGCCCTCGCCCTCACCGCTCCGGGCGGGAGCGGTGTGGCCGCGGCGGCGCCTTCCCCGACCGCGTCCGCAGGATCCGGCGGGACATCCGGCGGGACGGACTACACGACACTCGTCGACCCGTTCGTGTCGACCGCCGGCGACGACGGCAACGACCTGCCGGGTGCCCAGGCGCCCCACGGTCTGGCCAAGGTCAACCCGCTGACCACGCCGGACCGCAGCCACTCCGGGTACGACTACGACGAGGACCGCATCGCCGGGTTCACCGCCACGAACCTCGACGGCGTCGGCGGCTCGGGGGGCGGTGGCGACCTGCTCGTCGTCCCGACCTCCGTCCGCTACGACAAGCGCCCCGCGCCCAGCACCTACGCCCACACGTACAGCCACGACGACGAGACCGCGACACCCGGCCACTACCGGGTGGGGCTCGGGGCGGTCTCCGGAACCGCGTCGTCGGTGACGCAGGACCCCGGCACCGTCAAGGCCGAGATGACCGCGACGACGCGCACGGCACTGGAGCGGTACAGCTTCCCCGCCGGGTCCGAGCCCGAACTCGTCCTCGACCTGGCGAACAACTTCACCAGCCGCACCCGCTCGACCTTGAAGGCGACGACCCTCCCGGACGGGACCACCTCGATCAGCGGGCTCGTCGCGGGGTCGTTCAACGGCGCCTCGTACCAGCTGTATTACGACGCCACCACCAACGTCCCCGTGACCTCCCTGCGGAGTTGGGGCGGCGACGGCGGGCTGAGCGACGCCACCGCGCAGGACGGCACCGACACCGGCGCCGTCCTCGGGTTCGACAAGGCCGCCGGGAACGACATCGAACTGCGCGTCACGCTGTCGCCGATCAGCGCGGAACAGGCCGCGACCGACCAGCGGAGCGAGGTCGGCCGGCTCACCTTCGACCAGGTGCGGGCGCAGACGAAGGCGGACTGGAACCGCGCGCTCGGCGCCGTCGACGTGCACGCCTCCGAGAAGTCCGATCCGGGGTCGACGCTCACCAAGGAGTTCTACACGCACCTGTACCGCATGTACGCGCTGCCGGTGAACGCCACCAGCACCAGCGGGACGTACCGCGGCGCGGACGGAGCGGTGCACAAGGCCAACGGCTTCACGTACTACGACGGCTGGTCCACCTGGGACGACTTCCGCAAGTACTCCGTCGAGGCGTACATCGACCCGGCCGCCTACCGGGACATGGTGCAGTCGCTGATCGAGCTCTTCGCCGATGTGCACGCCTCCGGCAAGAGCCTCGGCAGCCTGACCCACTCGGTGCCGACCGTGCGCTGGGAGCGCTCGCCCGTCCTGGTCGCCGACGCGCTGTCGAAGGGCTTCACGGACTTCGACCGGCTCGACGAGGCGTACCCGGCGCTGGAGTCGTACGCCGGGTACTACACCGGGGCGCAGCTGCGGCAGGGTTACGTCAGCGGGGATCCCGGCAAGACCGTGCAGCGCGGCTACGACCAGTGGGCGCTGTCCGTCATCGCCGACGCGCTCGGCAAGGACGAGGACGCGAAGAAGCTGCGCACCCAGGCGACGATGGCGATCGACCACCTCGTGAAGTCCGGTGCCTGGACGGCGGCCGACGGCACGAAGGTCGGTCTGCTCACCCCGCGCGCCACGGGCGGCGACTGGCAGAGCGCCGACCACGAGAAGTTCGAGGCGGCCGGCCTCTACCAGGGCACGCTCTGGCAGTACCACTGGTACGACGCGTACGACATGGGCGGTCTCATCGAGGCCATGGGCGGCGCGCGGGCCGGCAGGGCCGCCGTGGAGCACATGTTCGGCGAGGACTCCGCCGCCGACGACGGCTCGACGATGCTGCACTCCAACGCGAACGAGATCGACCTACAGGCCCCGTACCTCTTCAACTACGTCGGTGAGCCGAGCCTGACGCAGAAGTGGGTGCGCGCCGTCTACACCGGCGCCACCTGGAACCGCTACATCGCGACGGGCTCCTCGAACGAAGCCCCCAGCTCCGGCGGCGAGTTCCGCCCACCGGTGAAGACCCAGGTGTACAAGCTCTCCCCGAAGGGCTTCCTGCCGACCATGGACAACGACGCCGGCACCATGTCGACCATGTTCGTCGGCGCCGCGCTGGGGCTGTTCCCGGTGACCGCCGGTTCCGGCCAGTTCCAGATCGGCAGCCCGTTCTTCGACTCCACCACGATCCGCTACGCCAACGGCGCCCGGTTCACGGTGAAGGCCGACAACGTGTCGCCCGGCAACTACTACGTGCAGAGCGCGACCCTCAACGGCGCGCGGTTCGACGACACTTGGCTCGACTACTCGCGGATCGTCGCCGGCGGGACCCTGGACTTCACGATGGGCGCCAAGCCCTCGCAGTGGGGCGCCCACACCAAGCCCGCCTACTCGCTGGACACCGACGCGGGCGACACCGGTGACGGCGGCACGGGCCGGGGCGACACCGTCGTCTCCGCCGACCCGGGCACCGTCGCCACCGGGGCGGACGGCACCCTCGACGGCAGCGTACGGCTCACCCTGTCCGGACTGGCGTCCTTCGCCGCCCGCAAGGGGACCAGCCTGACCGGGACCGGGGCGGCCACCGTGACCGGCCTGCCCGGCGGTGTCACGGCGGACCTGCGCGTCGCCGGCCCGCGCACCGCGACGCTGTCGCTCACCGGCAGCACGCAGGTCGACGCGCGCTTCGGCATCACCTTCCAGGACGCGGCCTTCGCACACGGCGTGCGGGCCTCGACGGTGCGCGGCACCGGGACGTCCCCGACCGACCCGCTCGTCGTCTCCGCCGCCGCGGTGCCCCGCAAGGCGCTCGGCGCGCTCGTCGACCAGGCCGTGCCGGTGCGCGAGGGCAACTACTCCGACGGCTCGTGGAACGTGTTCCGGTCGGCGCTCGAGCGTGCGCGGACCGTCCTGGCGGACACCGCCTCCGTGACGGGCACGATCATGGCCGCGGAGGACGCGCTGCGGTCCGCCGCCGACGCGCTCACCCTCGACGAGGGCGGCTACGCCGTCCTCCAGGCCGAGGCGCCCGACCAGATGGAGGGCCCCGGCCTGGTGAAGGAGGCGTACTACTCGGACGGCGACCTCGGTGGCGTCACCGAAGGGTCGTGGGAGCGGTTCGCCAGGCTGGACTTCGGCGGGGTCGCCCCGCGCAGCGTGTCGGTCCGCTACGCCAACTCGCAGCCTACGACCGCGAAGCCGAGCAGTGTGGACATCCACGCGGGTGCCGCCGACGGCCCCGTCGTGGCCACCGTCCAGCTGCCCGGCACGGGCGGCCGGCAGTACTACAGCACGGTGCGGGCGGCCGTCACCGACCCGGACGCCCTGCTGGGCGCGTCGAGCGCGACGTTCGTCTTCCACGCCCCGTCCGGCCAGTCGTGGGTGTCGAACTTCGACTGGTACCAGTTCTCGGCGAACGCGGTCTCCTCGTCCACCACGACCACGCTCGCCACGCTGACCGCGGCCGGCAGCACCACGACCGGCGGTGGTTCGCTCCCCCTCGATCTCACGAACGGCATCTTCGAGAACACCACGAACGGCGCGTGGGCCCAGTGGCGGGGCATCGACCTCCACGACGGCGCCGACAGCGTCACCGTCCGCTATGACAAGCCGCGGTCGCGCGCGGCGTCGGACTCGCACATCGAACTGCGCCTCGGCTCGAAGGACGGTCCGAAGAAGGCCGACATCCCCCTCGACTACACCGGATCGGGCTGGGGAACCGTCGCCACCACGACCGTACGGCTCGATCCGGACGTCTTCAGCGGCGTCCAGGACGTGTACGCCGACTTCGTCTCCGGCACCCAGTCGTCCGCGCAGCCCTATGTGGCCAACGTCTACGCACTGACGCTCGCTCAGGACACGTCCGCGCCCGTGGTGTTCGACGCCACCGCGTTCCGCTCCCACAGCGGAGGCGGACTCAAGAGCGAGCCGGTCGGCTGGAGCGGCGCGGGTTCCACCACCGACCTCGGCGGCACCTACGACGGAGCCTGGCTCGACTACGGCGACATCGGCTTCGGCGCCTCCCCCAAGAACACTGTCACGATCACCTACGCCAACAACTCCGCCCGTTGCGGCACCGGTTCCGCCGTCCAGCTCTACCTGGACGCCTTCGACGCGACCGCCCCCGGAACGCCGTACGCGACCGTCCCGCTGCCCGTCACCGGTGCCGCGTGGTCGTCGGGAGGGACGACGAGCCTGACGCTGCCCGGGGCGATCACCGGAACGCACGCCGTCCACCTCCGGCTGGTGACGACCCCGGACTCCTCGCATCCCTACGTCGCGAACCTGGGCCGGATCACCTTCGACCACGTCGAAACGCCCACCGCCACCGACAGGTCCGCCCTGCGCAAGGCGATCGACCGGTACGAGGGGCTGTCCGACCACGCCGATCGCTACGACACGATCGACTTCGGCGTGTACCGGCGCGAACTCGCCGCCGCACGCGCCCTCGTCGACGCCGACGACGCGACCCGGCTCGAGATCGACACCCGGACCCGCAGCCTCGCCCTCGCCGCCGGACAGCTGGTCCCGCTCCCCCGGCTGAGGCTGGAGGACCTGGTCGCGACCGCGTCCGCCCTCACCGACGACCGCTACACGGACGCGTCGTGGACGGCGTTCACCACGGCACTCGCCGAGGCGAGGACCGCGGTCGCGGACGACACGGCCGGGGACGCGACCCTCACCGCCCGGTACGACACCCTCCGCCGCGCCATGGCCGCACTCACCGTCAGGCCGAGAACGGTACCGGTCACACCTGACACGGTGTCGGCGACCTCGTCCGGCACGAGCGTGACCGTCGTCTGGTCCGCGCCCGAGGACACCGGCGGCTCGCCGGTCACCGGCTACCGGATCACCCTCGACGACGGCCACCGGGTCGAGATCCACGACCCGGACAGCCGGAGCGCGACGTTCACCCGGCTGCGGACCGGCCGGTCGTACACGGCGCGGGTCCGGGCGGTGAACGCCGTCGGCGCCTCGCGCCCGAGCGCCGCCACGGCACCCGTGGTGACCGGTGGCGGCAAGCCGCAGAAGCCGGTCGTGACGGGAGTGGTCACCGACAGCAGGCGGGTCCGCGTGACCTGGCGGGCGGCCGGCGACGGCGGGTTCCCGGTCATCGGCTACACCGTGGTCCTCGACGACGGGACCACCGCGCACGTTCCCGCCACGGCGGACACCGCGCTGCTCACGGCCTCCGGCAAGGCCGGGGCGCACACGGCCGTCGTCACCGCGGTCACTCCCGCCGGAACCTCGGACGACTCCCCCACGACCGCCTCGGCACGGGGATCCGGCGCGACCGCCCCGGCGGACGCCTCCGGCCCGGCGTACGTGTCGTCCCCCTTCCCGGACGACGTGCTGAACACGACCTACTCCTCGGACAGTTGGCCGACGACCGGTGACGGGAGCGACTACTTCGACAGCCTGCTCAGCGGTGTCGGCAACCTGCGCGCCGACGTTCTCGGTACCAACACCAAGGTTCCGTACGGCACTTCGCCCACCGCGGAGAACGACAGGACGGCTGTGCGCATCAACAACGCGGCCACGCAGAAGGAGGTGGACCGGGCCGAGGTGGACGCCACGAACAGCGCCACCGTCACCATGGCCGACGGCCTCGGCTCCCGGCTCGGCCGGATCTACAGCGACGCCCTCGAGGACGGCCGACTGCCCAGGACCAGCGCTCTGTTCTCCCGCGTCACGAAGAACCTCGACAAGGTCGACGCGGCGAAGAACCACTACGGCTATCTGCGCCCCTACGTACGGCTCGGGTTCGTCGGCGACGGGGGTGACGTCCACGAGTCGCAGGACGGTTCCTACAGCGGCCTCGCGACCAGCGGCTCGTATCCGAGCGGCCACACCTACGGCGGCTACGAAGCCGGGACGGTCCTCGCCACGCTCCTGCCGGAACTGGCACCGTCGATCCTCGCGCGCACCTCGGAGTACGGGGACAACCGCGTCGTCCTCGGGTTCCACTACCCGCTAGACGTCATGGGAGGACGCATCACCGGACAGGCCACCGTGGCCCACCGGTGGGCGGACCCCGACTTCCGGAGACTGCTGACGCAGGCCCACACCGAGATCGAGAACGTGCTGCTCGCGCAGTGCGAGAACGAGGGGTACGGCAACACGCTCGCCGTCTGCGCGGGGGACGCCTACGCAGGCCTGAGCACGGCGCAGGACGTCGACCTGTACACGCGGCGCCTCACCTACGGGTTCTCCCGGGTGGCGGAGGCCGGACAGACGCTCAAGACGCCGTCCGACGCGGCGGCCCTGCTGCTCACGGCCTTCCCCGACCTCACCACCGAGCAGCGCACCCAGGTCCTGGAGCAGACCGCGACGGACTCCGGGTACCCGCTCGACCTCACCGCGGGCGGCGGAGCGAGCTGGCAGCGGATCAACCTGGCGGCCGCGATGGCGGCGCACGTGACCGTGAACGCCGACGGATCGGTCACGGTGACGAACTTCGCGGACGCCACCGCGGCGAGTGTCGCCGACGCCACCGCGATCACCGTGGGGGGCGTCCCCGTCGACGGGTTCGACCCGGAGGTGTCCACCTACGTCGTCGACTGGCCGAAGAACACGAGGGTCCCGGCCGTCTCCGCCGTACCGGCCCGGTCCGGCGCGCGGGTGAAGGTCACCTACGGCGGTCCGGTCCTCTCTCCGGCCGGATCCCGGTTCACCACCCGCACCGTCAGGGTGACCTCGGCGAACGGTTCGGTCACCCGGACCTACACGGTCGCGTTCCAGCCCACGGACCGGGACGACCGGCCGGTCGCAGCCGGCGGGAACGGCGGCGACCGCGATGGCGCGGGCGCCGTCCCCCGGCCGCCCGGAGGCGATGGAACGGGATCCGTCGGCGGCGCCGGACGCTGGTCGCCGGCGACGGAGTGGGCGCGGCGCACCGGCGTTCCGGAGGTGGCCGGCACGACGTGACCGCGGAAAGCCTCCTGGTGCTTCAGAATCCGATCGCTTCACGGAGCAGCAGGACGGTGGCGCGTCCCGGCCGGGGTTCCGCGTTGAGGACGAGGAGGCGGTTGAGCGCGCCGGGCACTCCGTAGACCTGCCTGGCGCGCTCGTCCTCCAGCGGGACGCAGTGCTCGTCGACGCGGCGCAGCGCGGTCCTCAGATCGGGCACCACCTTCTGCGCGCCGACCACCAGGATCACGCGGGGCGCGGCGCCCGCGTAGGCGGGCAGTTGGCTGCCGCTGGCCGAGGCGGCCACGAGGGAGCCGGTCTCGGTGACCGCGCAGACGCTGCCCACCACGGCGTCGGGGCAGGCGAGCATCCGCCATATCTCGGCCATCCGGGTGGCGCGGTCCATGGTCAGCCCGCGCACTTTGACGGAGTCGTACCGGCCGCTGTCGTTGATGTCCTCGTCGATGCCGGACAGGCGGAGGGTCTCGCTGGCCGCGGTGAACACCGAGCTGCCCGCGGGAATCAGGTCCTTGACGCGGGTCCGTGCCGCGGCGGCGTCGTCGAGGATCTCTACGTCGAAGTTCCTCTCCTTGAGCGCGGCGGCCACCCGTTCCAGCCGCTCGTCGGTCGCCGGGGCGGTGAACGGTGTCGTCGTTGTCGTCGGTGTCATAGGTGTCGGGGCAGTCATGGTGTCTCCGGTCTTCCTGTCCGCTGGATGATGTGCCGGTCTCACCTGTTCGACAGCACAGCCCCGCGGAATGTGAGGCGCGGCTCCGGTCCGGCCGGATGTGGGGCGGCGCTCCGGCCTCACATTCCGGTGCGCTGTCCTGTCGTACCGGTGAGAGCACATGCGACCGAGGGAGCTGTCGGCACCATGACCACCCGATCCGACCCGGGGCACGGCCGCCCCGATCCGAGCCTGGACGCGGTGATGAGCGAGCGGCGTCACCTGCTCGATCTCGCCTACCGGCTGCTGGGGTCCCTGACCGAGGCCGAGGACGCCGTCCAGGAGACGTACACCCGCTGGTACGCCATGTCCCGGCAGCAGCAGGACGCCATCGAGTCCCCCGGCGCCTGGCTGACGACGGTCGCGAGCCGTGTCTGCCTCAACGTGCTCGGCTCGGCACGAGCCCGGCGGGAGACCTACGTGGGCGAGTGGATTCCCGAGCCGCTGCCCGGGGGCGCGGAGTGGGTCGGCGGGCGGCAGGGGGGTGCGGCCGTGGACCCGGCGGACCGGGTCACCCTGGACGAGTCGGTCAGCCTGGCGTTCCTGGTCCTGCTCGAATCGATGACCCCGGCCGAGCGCGTCGCGTTCGTCCTGCACGACGTCTTCTGCCACCCCTTCGCCGAGGTGGCCGAGATCGTCGGCCGTACGCCGGGGGCGTGCCGCCAGCTGGCCTCCTCGGCCCGCCGCCGGGTCCGGGCCGCACGGCCTTCCGCGACCTCTGCGGGCCGGCACACCGACGTGGTCGGCGCCTTCAAGAAGGCGTGGGAGGCCAAGGACATCGAGGCCCTCATCGGTCTGCTCGACCCCGACGCCACGGCGACCGCCGACGGCGGCGGTCTCGCCTCGACCTTCCTGCGCCCGATCGAGGGCGGTGAGCGGATCGCGCACGCCTGGGTCGATCTCGCCCGCCGGAGGCCCGACGGAATGCTGCTCCTGGAACGTACCGTCAACGGCCGGCCGGGACTGGTGGCCCAGCAGGACGGCACCACCGTGACGGTGTTCGCGTTCGAGGTCGTGGGCGACCGGATCAAGAACATCTGGGTGGTGCGCAATCCCGAGAAACTCCGGCGCTGGACCACGGGGTGACGCGCGGGTCGTCCGGCCCCCGTGCCGTCCTCCGCTCGCGGTGCCCGGCGCCGTCGGCCCGGTCCGCCCCCGAGGCGGGCCGGGCCGACGGCGGCCACTACGCCACGCGCAGGGTGTACCGGCCGGAGGTGTGCGCGGTGAGCCGCCAGCCGCCGGGCTGCCGCTCCAGCCGGATGCCGGTGAGGCCGCCGCCCTCGGCCTCCGGGCGGGCCGGGCCGGGGACCCACACGTCCAGGGTGCCCGTCCCGGAGCCCGCCAGCCGCAGGTCCCGCTCGGTGAGGGAGGACTTCAGGGAGTTCAGACGGCCGGGGGCGCTGCGCGGGTACGCCTGGGACAGTGCCGTGATCTCGAAGGCCGGACTCGCCAGCGGCTCACCCTCGGGGCAGGTGTGGAGCACGACGCCGCCGCCCGAGGTGGTGGCCGCCGGGTCGTTCTGCGGATCGCCGCAGGCCTTCTTCCAGACCCAGATCGCCGATCCGAGCATGTCGCTGTTCTGCCGCTCCAGGAAGCGGTCGAACCGGGCGTGGAAGTCGTCGGGTTCCCCGAACCATCCCCACTCGCCCGACCACAGGGGTGCCCCGTACGCCCGGGCGGTGCGCTCGGCGGTGGTGTAGCCCTGCTCGATCGAGGTCAGGGTGACGCCCAGGCCCTGGTCCATGGTGATCGACTCGCTGTACAGGTGGGGCGAGAAGACGAGCAGGGGGTCGTCGGAGAACCCGGCCGGCGGGGTGGTGTCGAAGCCCAGGCCCGACCAGAGGATCGAGGGCTCGAAGAACACCAGGTGGTGGAAGCCGCCGGGCACCTTCGACTCCGCGGCGCGGATCGAGGTGATCGCCTGCTGGTAGAGGCGTCCGAGCAGGATCGAGGACGTGACGCCCGGGGCGTTTCCGGGGCCGGGCTCGTTGAGCAGGTCGTAGCCGGCGACGGCGGGCTCGTCCGCGAACGTCCTGGCGAGCCGGCCCCAGGCACGGGCGAACTCGGTGCCGATGCCGTCGGTGTCGTCGTAGAGGTTGGTGAACGCCTGCTGCACATTGGGCGCGAGGTCGCGGCCGAGGAAGCCGCAGGCCTTGGCGCCGTCGGTGCGGGTCGCCCACTCGGGGGCGCCGTCGTTGCCGAACTCCGGTGAGGCGTTGGCGCGGCAGCGGGTGCCCGGCGCGGCGCTGACGTACTTCGAGTACGTGTCCTGGTGCATGTCGAGGACGGTGTGGATCCCGTGGGCGGCGGCCTGCCGGACGGCGGTGCGCACCCGCTCCAGATAACCCTCGTCGAACTCGCCCCGCTTCGGCTCCAGGGCCGACCAGGACAGGGCCAGCCGCTGGACGTCGAACCCGTACCGTGCCATCTGGGCGTAGTCGGAGTCCTTCAGCGGCCACACCGTCGGCTTGGCCGGGTCGGGCTGCCCGTAGTCGATGAGCTGGTTGACGTTCACACCGCGCAGCAGCACCTGGCGTCCCGTGCTGTCGCCGATCACCGGGTCCTGTCCCTCGCGACGCAACACGGTCAGCGGCAGCAACTCGTCGCGGTCGCCGCCGGCGGTCTGCGTGGGCGCGGCGACGGAGGCGACCTCCGTCGCCGGTCCCGGTGCCAGGGTGCCCGCGGCGAGCGCCAGCACCGCGGCGATCGCGACCGGCGGCGCCCACCGGACGGCGCGGGCCAGGCCGCCGCGCTCGGCCGAGGGCTCCCGCCGTCGCCTCCACGCCATTTCCGCGACCCAGGGCACGCAGACGACGCCGGCGCACACGCCCGCGGCCACGCCCTCCGCGACCCTCGTGAGCGCGGACGCGACCGGGAACAGGGCTCCGCCGAATCCGTTCAGGCCCGCGTCGATCAGCCACAGGGGCACGAACCCGAGGGCTCCCGCCGCGGTGAGCGTCGTGGCGAGCGACCACAGGGTCACCCCGGTACCGGCGTGGGTGAGTCCGGGCGACACCACCCGGCGCCAGAGCCCGATACCGGCGAGCACGGTGGCGACGCCGGATATCAGCGTGGCCACGCCGAGGCCGCCGGGTATCGGGCCGGCGGCCCAGGCGAACATGCCGGTGCCCGCGTGGAGCGCCACGGCGGCACCGGCGGGCAGCCACGCGAACCCGGCGATCTCGTTGATGTCGGCGCCCGGGGCCTCTGCGGCGGACTCGCCGCTCTCGCGGCCCTCGTCCGGCTCACCGCTCTCGTCCGCCCTACGGCGCAGGCGCCACACGCCGATCCGGTACGCGGCTGCCGACACGCCCGCGACCAGCGGTCCGAACACGGCGTACTTCGCACCGGTGAGCCCGCACTCGCCGAGCAACGCCCCGGCTGTCGGGAAGATGTGCAGCCCGGCCGGTCCGGCGACGGCCAGCAGCAGCACGCTGTAGGCCAGTTTGGCCAGGACCGCCACGAGGACCAGGCTCGCCCAGACGGCGCCGAGGACCCAACGCGCCTTCGCCCCGGGAGCCGCGGCACGCACCACCCGGTGGACGGCCACCGCGCTGCCGCCGATCAGCAGGGGCAGGAACACCACCGTGGCCCACGCCGGGCTGGTCGCGTTGCCGGGCAGGAAACCCGCGTCCAGCCAGTTCTCCGGGGCGAACAGTCCGGTCCCGTCGGCAAGGCCGAGGACGGCGCAGAGGACCGCGAGGACGACCACGGTGGCGAAGGACGCGATGCGGGCAAGCCGACGGCCGCCGCTCTGATCATCGGCTGGGAGCATGGATGGAGAAGATAGGGCAGTGTGAAGGTCCTGCGAAAGCCCTGTGAACAGGAATTTCTCTTGATAGGCGGAGCTCGGGTCGGTACGGGCGGCAGGGAGGCCGCGGGCCGCTCGCGCGAGGCGCTTTCGCCGGGTCGGGGGCGGAGATCCGAACTCGCTTGCCGGGCCCGGGAGTCGCCGGACCCGCCGCCGCCCGTCGCTCGCGGAGCCGGTGCCCCGCGGGCGGACCGCGGCCCTCCGTACGGCGCCGGACGACCTTGATCACACCACGGTAACGGTCCGGCCGACCGGTGGTGAGGCGTCGTCGCCGACCGCCCCACCTGTCGCACTTGTCCGGAACGCGGCCTCTCAGTCGAGACAGAACTCGTTGCCCTCGATGTCCTGCATCGGGATGCAGGACTCGTTCTCGTCATCGGCGAACAGCGTCTGCACGTGGACCGCGCCGAGCGCGACCAGCCGTGCGCATTCGGCCTCGAGCACGGCCAGGCGCTCCTCCCCCACGAGTCCGGTGCCGACCCGCACGTCGAGATGCACCCGGTTCTTGACGACCCTTCCTTCGGGCACACGCTGGAAGTACAGCCGCGGGCCGACGCCCGACGGATCGACGCAGGCGAACCACGAGCCCCGGGTCTCGGGCGGCTGCGAGAGCGTGAACTCGTCCCACGTGTCGAACCCGGCCGGCGGCGGCGGCACGACGTACCCGAGGACCTCGCACCAGAAGCGGGCGACGCGCTCGGGCTCCTTGCAGTCGAAGGTGACCTGGAACTGCTTGACGGATGACATCGGGCCACCGTAGCAGGGGAATCTCGCAGCTCAACTGCCTTTGTTCCCGGTCATGTTGAAAGAAAAACAGGTTGCGCTCATGAGCGGTGCGGTGCGGCTCGCGCCTCCGGGAGCGAGGCATCGGGCCACCGGTGCCGGGAGTGGCGCCGGCCCCCGTCTCCCGCCGCTCCCCGCCGAGTTGTCCCCGTTCCCTCTCGAAATTGTCCGTGATCTGTAACAGACGGATCCTCCGGGCGCCGTCGCTCGTCCTGCCAGGTGGTCGGGAGGCGACCGGGGAACTGCGTGAGAGCGGGGCGGACATGGCACGGCACGGCAGCAAGCGGGGCTGGTACGGCAAGGTGGCCGGGGCGGCACTCGGGGTGACCCTGCTCGCCGCCGGGGCCTCGGTGTGGACCGCGCAGGCCGGTGCCGTACACCCCTCGACGCCGCGCCCGTCCGCGTCGGCCGACGCGGACCGCGCCAAGCCGGTGGCGGTGACCATCGCGCACGCCTCGGACAAGGGCGCGCACGGCGTCAACATCACCATCGACGACGGCCCCGACCCCGCGTGGACCCCTCAGGTGCTGGACGTGCTGCGCGAGTACGGGGTGAAGGCCACCTTCTGCATGGTCGGAACGCAGGCGCAGGCCCACCCGGACCTGGTGAAGAAGGTGGTCGCGGCGGGACACCGGCTGTGTGACCACTCCGTGTCGCACAACACCGCCATGGACAAGAAGCCGGAGGCGTACCAGTCGCAGCAGATACTCGACGCCGAACGCATGATCACCAAGGCGTCCGGGGGCGTGCGACCCATGTACTACCGGGCGCCCGGCGGGGCCTTCACCCCGTACAGCCGCAAGCTGGCCGCTTCCCGGGGCATGCGGCCGCTGGGCTGGAACGTGGACTCCAAGGACTTCGAGCGGCCGGGCACGGACGCCGTCGTCGCCACCGTCGAGCGGGAGTCGCCGAACGGCCCGACGATCCTCTTCCACGACGCGGGCGGCGACCGCTCCCAGACCGTCGAGGCCCTGCGCAGGATCCTCCCCTGGCTCAAGGAGCAGGGCCACACGTTCGGCTTCCCGGTGCGCTGAACCCGGGAGCCGGGCCCGCCGTCGGCTCACGAGGGCCGACGGGAGAGAAGGGTCCGGTTCGTTCTGATCCCGGAAGCCGGAGGCTTCCGGGACGGTCGTGCCGGCCGGAAACGAGGCCGACCGCGGAGGAGGCGGGTCAGCCCTACTGTGCGCCGGGCGGGAGCGCCAGGCCGGCGGGGGCGCCGGACCAGACGGGCTCGGCCGCGGCGGGCGCCGAGGTCCGGAGGGGAGGCATCACCCGCTGCAGGTCGCTCTTGATCCGCTCGGCCTCACCTCGGACCTGCGCGGGGATGTCACCGCGCTCGGCGACGAGCTGGCGGTAGATCGGGGCTTCCTGGAACACGGACAACGCGTCCTTCCTGTCGGGGCCTCGCGCCGGAAACGGAGGCGGTTGCCGAGTGTACGGGCCTCACGGCCCCCTCCCGTCCAGCTCGGGACGTCCACGGCCCCTCCGGACGCCCGACAGGCCTCGACCGGGCGGGCGCGAGGCCGTTCCCCGAGCCTCGCTCGGGCCCAACAGGCGCCGAGAAGAAGGCTCTTCGACGCCGGCCGTTTTCCGCTCCGACGGCGGATGTGCAACCGGCCACACCGCTGCCGGCCGGGTGCCGGATCCGGGCCGTCACCACGGCGGCGGCCAGGACGGGCGTCGGTCGGCGGACCACGGAGCGGCTCGGGCCTCGCCCGCGGCGGCGCTCAGGACCCGGGCGAGCACGTGCCCCGGCCGGGCCGTACGCGGCGGAGCACCGGGCCCGGCGTGGCACGCGGGGGGGCGCCCAGGGCGTGGAGCGGATCGGCGCGCCCGGGGGGCGAGGTCCGGGGGGCGCCCCGGCGGTGACGGGCACGACGGCGAAAGCGGTGCCGGCGTACCGGACCCACGCACCGAACGACCGGCCGGACGCCGGCCCGGTCACGTCGATGCACACCGGCGGCGGCACCGGGCGCCGAGGGGGCCGGCGCGACGTCGGGCAGGGTGCCGCGGCCGGGACGGGGACGACAGCGAGGGGGCGGTCACCTTCCGGAGCGGACTCGACACGGAGAGCGTCGGCCGCGGCCAGGTCGGCCGGGCCGCGGATCGGCGGAGCCTCGATCCGCACCGGTGCCGGTGAGCTGACGGTCCCTCGTCGCCGCCGACAGGACGACCCCCGACCCGGCAGGGCATCCGTTCCGCATCACCGTCGAGCGACGTACCGTCAGTCCGCCGTCGGTACGGCGTCCTTGCGCGCGAGCAGATGGACCTCCTGGAACTGCCGCCGGTCGGTGGGCTGAGGCTCACGGATCATCCGGGCCACCTCGTCCAGCCCGGCCTCGCGCAGCATCGCGGAAAGGTGATCGGGCCGCCACCGGTGGGCCGGCGTGACCGCGTGGTCGAAGACCTGCGTGGGCCGGGAGGGGTCGTCGCCGCCCCAGAAGCCGACCAGAAGGTGCCCTCCGGGCGCCAGCACCCGATGGAACTCCGCCAGCACGCCGGGGAGTTCGTGTGGCGCGGTGTGAATGATGGACCAGCGCGAGAGCACACCGTCCAGCGCGCCGTCGGCGATGTCCAGCGCGGCCATCGTGCCCACCTCGAACCGCAGGTCCGGACAGGCCTGACGGGCCAGCTCGACCATCTCGGAAGAGGCGTCGACACCGAACACGTCGAGCCCCGAACCGGCGAGATGGGCGGTGACATGACCGGGCCCGCACCCCAGGTCGGCGACCTGACCGCCCCCACCGGCCCTGACGGCTTCGGCGAAGACGCCCAACATCGCCCGGTCCAAGGGTCTCTGACCCAACTCGTCCCGGAACAGCCGCGCGTACTCGGAAGCGACAGCGTCGTAGGCATCACGGACGACATGCAGAGCATCGTGTTCCACCACGCGCGCGACAGTACCGCCTTGGCCGACGGCCGCGCCCGCGAGGTCAGTCGGGAGCGTCTCCACCCTCCTCGTCCTCGAACGCGTCGGCGGAGGTGAGCCCCTCGACGAAGGAGCGGAAGTCCGGAGCGAGGGCCAGGTCCGATCCGTCGTCCGCGTCGAACCAGGTGACGGACGGTTCTCCGTGCGGGCCGCACGCCCGGTAGTCGAGCCCGATCCAGTAGTGCCCGTCGCCCGAGAGCAGTACCACGGCCGTGGGCAGGCCCCACTCCTCGACCAGGTACGGGCTGTCGAGCATGGACAGTGTCCGCGCACGACGCCCCAGGCCCATCAAACCGTCGAAGGGGACGTGGTCCGAACTCCACGAGGTCGGCCGACTCGTGGGAAAAGCGGCGCGGCTGTCCTTCACCTGGCCGCCGTTCCGGACCCGGAGCAGGTCCAGGAGCGACGCGGGGAGCGTGACCTCCAACAGCCGCTCGGCCTCTTCCACGACCCGGCCGGTCAGAGCCGGCTGCACCCCGTGGTCGTTGCCGGTGTCCCAGAAGGAGTGCCGAAGATCCTCGAAGCGTGCCATGCACGGCATCGTAGGAGTGCGGGACGGCCCCGGCCCACTGCTTCGGCCCTCAGCTCGCTTCTTCGGCCCTCAGCCCGCCTCTTCGGCCCTCAGTCCAGTTCCAGCACGCCCACCGTCTGGTCGCCGCTGGTCTCTCCGGTCGGCCTGAACCCGAGGTTCGAGTAGAAGCCCGACGGGCCGTCCTCACCGGGATGCCAGGTGGTGGTCAGGCGCGTGCCTCCCCGGCGCCGGATCTCGGCGGCCACGGCCTCCACCGCGAAGCGTCCGTAGCCCCGGCCCTGCTGTCCGTCCGCGATGTTGAGACGCCAGAGCCCGGAGCGCAAGTCGGTGCCGTCGCCGGTCCAGTCGATGCTGAAGAAGGCCATGAGGAACCCGACGGCCTCGCCGTGGGCACAGATGAGGCGCGGCCAGGCGACCCCGGGGTGGACATAGGCCTCGGCGAGCGACTTCACCACGGGTGCCACCAGGTGTTCCTGGTCGGGGCGGACCCTCAGACCGACGGCGGCCTCGAAGTTGTCGGCGGTGATCTCTTGCAGGTACGGCAGAACTGGCATGCCCTCACCTTATTTTGTCGTCTCGGCCGGCTGTCGTCGCATCACGCGCCCCTGCCCGCTCCCCACCAGGACCCGTGAAACCTCAAGGACCGACGCCCCGGGCCGTGGCGCCGACCGGTCGGACGCGCCGCCGGGCGGGGCACTCCGTCCGCAGCACGTCGTCGGCCGCCCCTCCGGGCTCCGCGCGGGCCGGCGGGCGCCCGGGGCCCGGAACCCCCTCCGCGCACGACCAGGACCGGCCGAGGTCCGCGGATGTAAAATGGGACCGGCAACTGACGACCCGCTCGAGATACAAGCTGCCCGCAGCAGGCACCCTCGGAGTATCTTCATGGCATCACACCAGTCGCCCACCCGTCGCTCCGGCATCAGCCGACGTGTCTGGCTCGCGTCCTCGCTGGCTGTGTCCCTCGTGGCGGCCGGATTGGCCGTGCAGGTCTCGCAGGCCGCCCCGATCGACACCTCCGCCGCGCCTTCGAAGTACGCCGCCTCCACCTGCGCGGACAAGACCTACTCGGCGATGACGGCCTCGCAGCGGGTCGGTCAGCTCTTCATGGGGTCGGTCGTGCCGTCCGCCCCGGACAGCAAACGGATCGACCTCATGCGCCAGTACCACGTCGGCTCGGTCTTCCTCGCCGGGCGCAGCAAGGCCGGGACGAGCGCGACCAAGTCCCTCGTCGACGGTCTGCAGGCGAAGGCGGACAGCGTGGCCGGGCATCGTGTCGGCCTGCTGGTCTCGACCGACCAGGAGGGCGGAGCGGTGCAGGTGCTCTCCGGACCCGGATTCTCGACGATCCCGAGCGCGCTGACCCAGGGCACGTGGACGACGACGAAGCTGCGCGGCGAAGCCGCCACGTGGGCCAAGCAGCTCAAGTCGGCCGGGGTGAACCTGAACCTGGCGCCCGTCGCGGACGTCGTCCCCGCGAGTCTGGGCACGGCGAACGCGCCGATCGGCAAGTACAACCGCGAGTTCGGCCACACCGCGGCGGTCGTGGCGCCCCACAGCAACGCGTTCCTCCAGGGCTCCTTGCAGTCCGGGGTGCTGGCGACGCTCAAGCACTTCCCCGGGCTCGGCTACGTCCGGGGCAACACCGACACCACGGCCGGCGTCGTGGACACGGTGACGACGAGCACGAGCCCGAGCGTCACGGTGTTCAAGTCCGGCATCGACGCCGGGGCGCCGTTCGTCATGATCTCCTCCGCCACGTACAGCAGGATCGACGCGAAGAACCGTGCCGCGTTCTCCCCCACGGTGATCCAGACGATTCTCCGCAAGAACATGGGCTTCAAGGGCGTGGTCATCTCGGACGACCTGGGCAACGCGGTGGCGGTGAAGGCCGTGGCCCCGGGCGACCGCGCGGTCAAGTTCCTCTCCGCGGGCGGCGACGTGGTCCTCACCGTCGAACCGAACCTGATCCCGGCCATGACCAAGGCGGTACAGAACCGCATGACGCAGAGCTCGACGTTCCGCACACAGGTGAGCCAGAGCGTGCACCGCGTCCTGAACGCCAAGCAGAAGGCGGGCCTGCTGACTTGTGGCTGACTGGTCGGCCCGGGGGCGGTGCACGACAGGACCGCCCTCGTGGTGCAAGGTGGCGGCATGAGATCCCGGACATCCGGCATGTGGTGGGGAACGACCGTCGAGGCGCCGGACCCCGGCGGCCTGGCGAGGTTCTACGCCGAGCTCCTCGGCTGGCACCTGGGGCACGAGGAGCCCGGAACGGCTGTCGTCGCCGCTTCCCCGCAAGGGCCGTTCTTCGTGTTCCAGCAGGCGGACGGCTACCGGGCACCGGTGTGGCCGCCGGCCGACGGAGACCAACGGCCCATGATGCACTTCGACTTCCAGGTCGGTGACCTGGAGTCAGCGGTGGCCGACGCGGTCGCCCTGGGCGCCACGGTCGCGGACGTCCAGCCGCAGGACAACGTCCGGGTCCTCTTCGACCCGGCCGGACACCCGTTCTGCCTGTGCTTCGACGAGGCCTGACGCGGAGGTGGCCCTGGAATGGCGGAGAGCCTTCCCGCTGACGTGGCCGACGTGCTCGACGCCGTCCTGGCAACCGACGATCCGGCGCACCTCGCCCTGCGTCGACAGCTTCCGCACCTCCGCGTACGCGAACGCTGCGCGTGCGGGTGCGGGACGGCGTTCTTCGACGTCGACACGGACGCCGCGGCTCGGGCTCCGGTCGACCCAGGCACCGTCGTGGCCGCCGAGGCCACGCTGTTCACCGAGTCCGGCGAATGTCCCGGTGAGGTCCTGGTGTTCACCCGGGGCGGCTACCTGTCGTGGCTCGAGGTCTGTTCCTGGAGCGACGGCGGCCCGGTGACGCCGGCCGCGGCCCGGCGGTGGCTACGGGCCCGGGACGAGGGGTCCGCGTGAGTGGTCCCCGTCCCCGCTCAACGGCCCACGTACCGCCGCCGATGCCACCACGGATACGGGCTTCCGCTCCGGTCCACCCAGTGGCTCGGATCAGGATCGTGCAGTGTCCTGCGGCGGAACTCCGCGTCGAGGCCTTCCAGCAGCCGTCGCAGTTCGGTGCGCACCGGGGCGGGGAGTTCGCCGGTGATGTGCTCCAGCGCGTCCCTGACCACCGCGACGTCGTCGTACCGGCACCCGGGACAGGACGGGCACTCCGACGCGGTCAGCGCCAGTCTCCCGCCGGGACGGCGCAGGAACTCCCGATAGGCGCGGAGGAACTGCGAGGTCCGCCCCGGCTGGACTTCATGGCTGTATCCACTGTGCTCCATCACATGGATCGCGGCACTCGCATCGCGTGACAGCAGGTCGACGGGAGGAAGTTCGCGAGCCCACTGGCGCGGTCGGCGTTCCTGCGCGGCGCGGAGCATACCCGGGCGTTTACGCGGCACGGGCCTTTCCGGTGATCTCCATGGAGTCATCCTGGCACCGGAGGCGGACGGCGCGCCAGGGCATCGAGCCGGGCGCGGCCGGGCCGGACGCCACGGGATGCCCCGCGGTCGGACGGCCCGAGCGCCGTGGGGCGCCCCGTCCTGGCGAGGCACCCCACGGTGTCGGCCTCACTCCGTGCGCAGCGCCGTGGCCGTGCGGACCTTGGCCGCCCACCCCGCCGGGGCCATCGCGCCCAGCACCGCGACGAGCACCCCGGCCAGGCCCAGCAGCACCAGTTGCGAGGTGTCGTACACGTCGAGGACCGACGGCGGAAGGCCGGTGCCCGCGGACCGTCCCATGACCGGCAGCACGTAGCCGTGCAGCGCGAACCCGGCCGGGACGCCGATCAGTCCGCCGACCACGCCGATCCCGGCCACCGAGGCGAGCACGAGGCTCACGGTCTGCCGCGGGGACATGCCGAGCGCCTTGCACACCCCCAGGTCGTGGACGCGCTCACGGGTGTCGAGGACGACGGAGTTGAGTACGCCGAGGCCCGCCACGGAGACCAGCATCAAGGTGAGGAGCGCGGCCATCGCCTCCAGCAGGACGATCATGTTCTCGCCCTCCGGGGCGGATTCGGCGAAGGCGTCACCGCCCAGCGGCTTGACCACCCCGGCGAGCTTCTGCGCGTAATCGGCCGCAGAGACACCCGACTTGACCTCGACGTGGAAGACCCCCGGCTCCGCCTTCGCGAAACTGTCGAGATCCGCGTGGACCCGCATGCCGTCGTCGGACGTGTCGAAGGCCTCGCCGACGATCCGCAGGCTCACGGTCTCCTTCTGGAACGTCACGCGGACGCTGTCGCCGATCCTGGTGCCCGTCCGTTCCAGGAAGCCGGTGGGCACCACGACCTGGCCCCGCCCGGAGATCCAGTGCCCGGCGATCATCTCGTAACCACCGGGGCGGGAATCACCCTGGTAGAGGGTGGCCCGGACGGTGCCGGAGATCCCGGACACCGTGGCGTCGCCCGTCGCCGTGCCGTAGTACGAGGCGGTGCCGGGCTGTGCCGCGATCGCGGCACGTACCGCGGCCGGATCCGCCGACGCCTGCCCCTGGTTCGGCCCCGCGCCCGCGGGCGCCTGCCGGGAGCCGCCCGGGGGCGGCTTCTGCCTCTTCTCCACCGTGCCGGGCCCGGAGCCGGAGGGACCGCCGCTGACGACGGTGACGTCGGCGCGGTTCTCGGGATCCTGCGCGTTCGCCACCGCGTCGAGGGACTGCGTCAGTCCCACCGCGAACGTCGCGGCGACCGTCCCGAACGCCACCGCGAGCACCATCGCGATCGCCCGTACGGGGTGGGCGAAGGGACTCGCGAGACCGTACGTCACCGGGCGCGGGAGCGGGAGCCGTCCCGCGGCCCGGTGCGCCCACTGTCCGCGCGTGGTGCGCGGCGCCCTGCCGACGGCGATGGCCTCGACCGTACGCAGCCTGCCCGCCCGCAGCGCGGGCACCAGTGCCGCGACCGCCACCACGAGCAACGCGCCGGCCGGCACCACGACGTCCACCCACCAGGCCACGGAGAGCGACACGGTGCCGTACACGGACTCGGTGTCGTTCAGCAGCGGCACGGCCAGCAGGTTGCCGAGGACGACCCCGAGCGCGATGCCGGCCGCGGCGGGGATCAACGCCTGGGCCACATAGGCCCGTACGACCTCGCGCGGGGTGAATCCGACGGCCTTGAGGATGCCGATCCTGCGCAGGCTCGTACCGACGGCGCCGCTGATCACACTGCCGACGATGATCACCGACATGACGATGCCGAGCACGCCGAACGCGAACAGGAAGGGGATCGTCGCCGCCGCGCCCTGATCGGCGGCCCGCTTGGTGTCCAGCCACGACTGGGTGCCGACCAGCGCCCCGGAGGGCAGGGCCGCGCCGAGCCTCTTGCGGTCGGCCGCGATCTGCGACTTCGTCGCCGCGGAGTCGAAGCGGTAGAGCATCTGGCTCGTGAGGCCGCCGTCCCCGCTCGCCAGCGACCTGACCTCATCGGGGGTCGCCCACATCTCGGCGCTCCCGCCGGCCGACAGCGCGAAGCCGACGACGGTCAGCGTCCGCGCGTCCGCGGCGTCGGAACTCATCAGTGTCGAACCGAGTTCGAGGAACTGGCCGGAGAACGAGGCGGCCAGGACGATCTCGCCGGACTTCCGCGCCCACCGGCCCGACTTCAGGTCCAGCGCGTCCACGTCCTTGCCCGGACCGGACCGTCCGACCAGCGTCAGCGCGGGCAGGTGTCCGCCGTCCCGGCCCACGGGCTTGATCGTCGTGGCCGGGAACGGTCCCGCGCTCGCCGTGACCCCCTCCAGGTCCCGGGTGCCCGCCAGTTGCGCCGCGCTCACCCGGCCGGGGTCGAACGACGCGGTGAGGTGCGCCCCGTGCTGGCGTGCGAAGGCGTGGTCGAAGGGGGCGTTCGTGGCGACCATGAGGGACCCGGCGACCACGGCCGAGGCCACCGCCATCATCGTGGCCACGGCGATCACCAGCGTCTGGACGCGTCGTCTGCCGACCCCGGAGCGCACGACCCGCCCGAGGGCACCGCTGCCGAACCGGATCATCGGACGGCCTCCGCGTGCGTGTCGACGGCGACGTGACCGTCGACCAGGTGGATCGTGCGGGTCGCGCACGCCCGGGCCAGCTCCAGATCGTGCGTGACCAGGACGACGGTCTGTCCGCCGCGGTGCAGATCCACGAGCAGTTCCCGTACGTCCTGTCCCGACGCGGTGTCCAGCGCGCCGGTCGGCTCGTCGGCGAGCAGCAGGGCGGGCTTGTTCACCAGGGCCCGTGCCACGGCGACCCGTTGGCGTTCGCCGCCGGACAGCCGCCCCGGGTAGGCGCGGGCGTGCTTCTGGATCCCCAGCACCTCCATCAGCTCCCCGGCCCGGGACGCCGCCGCCCGCCGGGCGGTCCCGGTCAGCTGGGCGGGAAGCCGGATGTTGTCGGCGACGGTGAGGTCGTCGAGCAGGTTGAAGAACTGGAAGACCATGCCGATCCGCTCGCGGCGGAACCGGGCCAGCGCGTGCTCGCCCATCCGGTCGACGCGCTGTCCGGCCACGGTCACGGTGCCCTCGCTCGGCCGGTCGAGACCGGCGACGAGATTGAGCAGCGTGGACTTGCCGCTGCCGGACGGCCCCGTCACGGCCAGGGCCTCGCCCTGGGCCACGCAGAGATCGACCGGTCCCAGCGCCGGGGCGTCGGCGCCGCCGTACCGCTTGGCCACGCCCTCCAGTTCGATCACGTGAGTCATGGGTGTGTCCGTCCTTCGTGGTCGGGGAGCTGGTGCCCGGTGCGGGCCAGGTGAACGTACGGGCGGGCGCCTCGGGGGCGCGTCGGCCGCGGCACCGACATACGGCCCTCCCCGCGGAGGATCCGGCCGGGGGGTCATCCTCGAGAAGTACGCCTGGCGGGCAGGTGGGCCGGTCACACAGGTGGACGTGGACCCGTGCCGCGGGACCGCACAATGTGCGGATGGAGAAGGAGGACCCGTACGGGCGGCCGCGCGACGCGTCGTGGGCGGGCACATGGCGGGAGAGGGCCGGCGACGCGCTGCGGCCGGGGACGTGGTGGGCGCATGTCCGCGACGCGATGCGGCCGGAGGGCGAGCCCGTCCCGCTGTCCCGGCGGGCGGTGCGCGCGGACGTGCTGCTGGCGCTCGTGCTGACCGTCGTCGCGCTGGTGGTGGCGGCGCGCTATCCCGGCGACGGGCCGGTACGGATCAGTTCCCGGGCCGTTTCCGTGGGCCGGGACGGGATGCCGTACCTGGAGCGGCCCCCGGTCCCCGGCCCGGGGGTCACGTACGACCCGCGGTCCTCCGCGCCCTGGGTCCTGGTCGTGCTGTCGGCGCTGCCGCTCGTGGCCAGGCGCAGGTTCCCGCTGCTCGCGTTCGGTGTGATCGCCGCCGCCGCACTGGCCCTGGGCGACGCCGTCTCCTGGATCAATGTGCTGACATGCAGCATCGCGGCGTACGGAGCCGTCGCGCACAGCCGCTACCGGAAGCGGGCGCTGGTCGCGCTGATCGCCGCCGCCGTGCTGGCGGGTGTCGCGTTCCGGGACACGGACCCCATGCTCCCCGGCTGGTCCAGCCCCGCCGTGGTGCTCCTGGTCGTCGGGGTGCTGGCCAGCCTCGTCCGCCTCGGGCGCCTGCGGCTGGAGGCCAGCCGGAAGCGTTTCACGGACCTGCAGCGGGCTCAGGAGAAGGCCATGCGCCGGGCCGTCGAGGAGGAGCGCGCCCGGATAGCCGCCGAGCTCCACGACGTCGTCACCCACAATGTGAGCGTGATGGTCATACAGGCCGGCGCGGCGCGCAAGGTGATGGACGCGGCTCCGGAGCGGTCCAAGGAGGCGTTGCTGGCGGTGGAGGCCGGGGGCCGCGCCGCCATGGCCGAGCTGCGCCATGTGATGGGCCTGCTCGCGGGCCCGGACGCGGGCACCGACACTCCCGCCGACGGTCTGGAGCCGCAGCCCGGTCTCGGGCAGCTCGACGCCCTCGCCGAGAGGGTACGGGCCGCGGGGACGCCGGTGGGCCTGACGGTGTCGCTGCCGCCCGTGCCGCTGCCGCCCGGGGTGGAGCTCACGGCGTACCGCGTCGTGCAGGAGGCGCTCACCAACACGATCAAACACGCGGCGGGCGCCGGCGCGCGGGTCACGGTCGGCTTCGCCGGTTCCTGGCTGGAGATCGAGGTCAGCGACACGGGAGCCGTCCGGGACTCGCCTCCGGTGGACGGCAACGGCCGCGGACTGATCGGGCTGCGCGAGCGGCTCGCGCTCTACGGCGGCAGGCTCACCGCCGGACCGACGCCCACCGGCGGGTACCAGGTCACGGCCCGCATCCCCTGGGAGGCGGTGTGAACGGCCCCGCCCTGCGCGCCGTCATCGCGGACGACCAGGCCCTGGTGCGCACGGGCTTCGGGATGATCCTCGCCGCCGACGGCATCGAGGTGACGGCCGAGGCGGCGGACGGGGCCGAGGCGGTCGACGCCGTCAGGCGCACCCGGCCCGACGTCGTCCTCATGGACATCCGGATGCCCCGCATGGACGGCATCGAGGCCACCCGGCGCATCCTCGGCGACGGCCCGGACGGCTCCGGCGACACCCGGGTCATCATCCTCACCACGTACGACCTCGACCATTACGTGTACGCGGCGCTCACCGCCGGAGCGAGCGGCTTCCTGCTCAAGGACGTCACCCCCGAACACCTCGTGGCGGCCGTGCGCCTGGTGCGCTCCGGCGACGCGCTGCTCGCGCCCACGATCACCCGCAGGCTGATCGAGCGCTTCGCGCACCGCGAGGAGTCCCCGCGGACCGGCCTCCACCGCGATCTGTCCGGGCTGACCCCGCGCGAGCTGGAGGTGCTCCGGCTGCTGGCGACCGGCCTCAGCAACGCCGAACTCGCGGACCGCCTCTTCCTCAGCCCGACCACGGTCAAGACGCACGTGGGCCGCATCCTGTCGAAGCTCGACCTGAGGGACCGCGTACAGGCCGTCGTCCTCGCCTACGAGAGCGGTCTGATCTCCCCGCAGGGGCCGCACGGAACGGACTGAGGTCCCGGGCGGGACCGGCCGGCTCGGGCAGGGCCGGCGGCGCGTCGCAAGGGGTCAGGCGGACGCCCGCCAGACCGTCATGTCCGCGGTCAGGAAGCTGCCCTTGTCCGCCAGCGCGGTCGACTTGACCTGGATGACGAGCAGCGCGATGTCTCCGGAGGGGTGCTTGACGCAGATCTCGCTCCCGGCCGCCGCCGCGGCGAGCGGGAGACGGTGGCCGGTGGCGCCGGTCAGGGCGATGCGGCACGAGTCGAGGGTGGCGCCGGGCTTCCCGGTGTACAGCATGGTGATCACGCTGGTGTCGCTCGACAGAGCGCAGCTGTTCGCGTCGCAGACGAAACGGATGTCGCCCTTGGCGTCGTCGCGGTCGACCGGCTGCTCGATGTACAGGGAGTGCTTGTCGTCCAGCCACTGGAGCGGGTGCGCCTCGGGCAGCGGGGAGGCGGACGCGGTCGCCGGGGAGTCGGAGGGCTTCGGTGTCCGGCGGCCCGTGCCGGAGACGGTCCCGAGCCCCTTCGAGGGGGCTGACGTCCTCGGGGACGCGCCCGGCGTGGACGTCGACGTGGCGAGCCCGCCGATCCGGCGGAACTGTTCACCCGCTTCCACGACCGTCCACACCAGCCCCGTGAACAGCAGCGCGCACGCCGTGCCGAACGCCGCGATCCGCGCGACGCGCCGCCGTCGCGACGGGGGCCGTACCGGACGCGCCGTCTGCGGCCGGGCGATCAACGGCATGGTGTGTGCCGGGGTCGGATCGGGCACGGGAGCCGGCACGGTCACCTCCGGTCCCGTGATCTCCCTCCAGACGGCCGGACCCGCGCCGTCGTCCGCGTCCCGGCCCAGTCGCTGCCGGCACCAGTGGACGATCTCCGAGGGAGTGGCCCGCTCCGCGGGATCGGCGGCGAGACAGCGGGCGATCACCGGCCGTATCTGTTCGGGCAGCGGCGACAGGTCGGGCTCCGAGTGCACGATCCGGTACAGCACGCTGACCGAGGGGCCGTCCCCGTACAACGGTTCGCCCAGTGCGGCGAACGCGGCCGTCTGCCCGAGCGCGAAGACGTCGGTGGCGGCGGTGACCTCACCCGCCGACGCCTGTTCGGGTGCCATGAACTGGGGTGTGCCGATGGCTGCGCCCGTGGCCGTGTGCCAGGTGATGCCGGAAGCCAGCGAGATGCCGAAGTCGATCACGCGTGGCCCGTCCGCGGCCAGGAGCACGTTCGACGGCTTCAGGTCGCGGTGCACGATGCCGACGCCGTGGATGGCCTCCAGTGCCTCGGCCACCCCCGCCATGAGCCACAGCACCGCCTGCACCGGCAGGGGGCCGCGCCGGGCCACCACCTCCGCCAGGGAGGGGCCGGGCACGTACAGCGTGGTCAGCCAGGGCGGTGTGCCGTCCGCGTCCGCGTCGATCAACTCGGCCGTGTAGGCGCCCCGGACCCGCCGGGCCGCCTGTATCTCCCGGCGGAACCGGTGCCTGAAGTCGGGTGAGTCGGCGAGCTCGGGACGTACGACTTTGATCGCCACCGGCCGGCCGCCCTGCGTGTGCGACAGGTAGACCCGGCCCATGCCGCCCGCGCCGAGTCTGGCGGCGATGCGGTAACCGGCCACCAGACGCGGATCGTCCGCCTCCAGCGGCTGGAAGGTCTCGGCTGCGCTCTTCATCGGACTTGGTCCCCCCGACCCCGTACCCCTGGCCCCGGTGTTGATCAACGACAGCCTACGGCCTGCCTCATGACGATTCGTCAGTGACCCGTGGCCACGCGCCGCAGGAAGCTGTCGGCGTCCTCGGGTTCCGCCAGGCGGCCCAGCTCCAGCCAGGAGCCGTCGGTGAAGCACAGCCGGAACGTGGCGAACCCGCGTGGCTGGCCGGCCTCGCCCTCCACACGGATCTCGTGCGCCGGGTACTCCGCGACGATCCGGAAGTCGTCCGCCTTCGTGGGCGACAGACGGCGCCGGGGAGAGGCGGCCACGCAGACCCTGTCGCGGGCCAGCAGCACGAGCCGTTTCGGCTCGGGCGACTGGGTGTACCAACGCAGGAGCAGCCTGCCCGCCGTCAGGTCCCAGTCCCCGTCGAAGACGCCGTCGGTCCGGTCCTCCCGCCCGCGGTTCCCCGTCGTCGGCCGCCCGCCGGCGGACGTCCGGTCCCGGGCCGTTCCGGCATTTCGTGACCGCCTCCCCGAGGACTGCCCGCCGAGACGGTCACCGAGCTTGTCGATCAGCATCATCGGGACGACCACGAAGAAGAACACGGCCGCCCCGACGTACAGCAGCCAGTGGCGCCTCGGCTTGAGCCGGCCCTTGCCGGCGGCCCGGTGCACGTCGGCGGGCGGCTTCGGGATCGCCTTGTGGATCTCGCACCAGACCATGGCCGTGGGGTCCTCCCCCAGGATCGTCCGCACCCTCCGCTGAACCTTGCGCTTCGCCATACGGGGAATCCTAAGAGGCCCTGGCCGGGGCGGACTCGGCCCCTCCCCCGCGGGAACCACGGCCCGTCCGGGTGCCGTTCGGCGACGCGTGTGCCCGGGGCCGGTTCAACGGCCCTTGACGGTCCTGGTCTCGACACCGGGGATCCCCTTGTCCCACCAGTGGTTGTACCGGCTGTACGGGGCCGGGTCCCGGTCGGCGAGCATGGCCGCCAGTTTCTCCGCCTCCTCGGTCAGTCCGCGCCAGGCCGCCTTGTCGAGCGCCCGGAACGCGGTCAGTTCCAGGCCGCCGTTCACGGCCCGCCACACCCCGGCGACCTGCCCGTCGACGAGCAGGGTGGGCAGGATGTCGCCGTTGCGCCGGACGACGAGGGGCCGGTGGTCCGGGGGCATGACGCGCCCGGGGAGGACGTGGGCCAGCAGCACGCTGTCCCACATCGGCAGCAGCCTCGGTGGCGCGGGGGTGTCCTCGGCGGGCACGGTGGCGCCCGGCAGGTCGTACAGGACGGCACGGCCCGGACCGGGAACCCGCACCACCCTGTCGCCGAGCTCTCCGAGCGCCTGGGTGATCACGGGGCGTCCCAGCAGGGTGAAGCGCGCGAAGTCCTGTGCCGACGCCGGTCCGAACGCCCGGAGGTGGGCGAGCAGGAGCCGCCGCACTCCCGCCGCCGCGTCCTGTGCCGCGGCCCCGGGGGCGACGGGCGCGGCGAGGTAGGTGTTCGGCAGCTTGAAGGACCACGGACCGCCGGTCGGCACGTGCTGGATCGGCGCGTACGTCCGCAGCGCCCACCACACACGGTGCGCCCGCTCACCGAAGCGCGCCGTGGCCTCTTCCTCCACGTCGGCACCGGTGCGGGGACCGGCCAGGAACTCGGCGAGCCACGGAAGCAGCCCGTCGGCGTCGGCGTCGGTCAGCCCGGTCGAGGTGAAGCGGCGGTCGTACAGCCGCGACGCCCGCAGGCTCCGGGCCATCGCGGCGTGGTACGGCGCGTGGTCGTCGGCGTGGACGGCGTGCAAGGTGATCCGCATGAGGGTCGCCTTCACGACCCGGCGCTCCGTGAACGCCGCGTCGAGCTGCTCGGGCACGAAGCCTTCCACCCGGTTCCACAGGGCCACGTACGGCGAGGCGGGCGCCTGCGCCTGAACGGCGCAGACCCGGCGGACCGCCTCCGCCACGTCGAGGCGCCCGCGCTCCAGCAGGAGCTGACGGTCCAGGGTCGCCAGGGTGAGCTGTCGCGCGGTGAGGGTCATGCCCGGATTATCCCGCTCGCCGCCGCCCCGCGCGCCGAATTCCGACGTCCATGTGCCCGGGTCCCTCGCTTCCGGAGCCAGTGCGATCCGACCGCCCATCGACCCTGACAAGTCGTCAGGGTCGGCTCAGGGCCGGGGGCGGGACGTCACCGATGGCGCCTGTCCGGTCATGACCAGCACGCTGTACTCATGTTGAACACGACCACCGATGGCCGCCGCCCGCCCCTCGTTCGCCGCGCCGCGCTCACGCTCGCCGGCGCCGCTGCCCTGACGGGGCCGACCCGGCCCGCTGGCGGTGCGAAGTCCACACCGCCGCACCGCGGTTGACGCTGGGGAAAGTCACCGTGGCGCTCTCTCCGATCACCATGACGCACGCCGAAGGACCGATGCCGGACGGCACCGAGGGGCAGGTGTGGGGGCGCGATGCACGGCGCGCCCACCGCTCCGCGTCCGCGGGGCGGCCGTGTGAGACGCGAGGACGCACGAGGTCCGGCGGAATGGATCCCTCACCCTGTGGTGTGAACCGCCGGTCGCACCCGTAGCGGCTGATCAGCGCCGCGCGTTGGGACGGTTGTGTCCGCCCTGGAATCAACACACATCTCGCTGTGGCTGCTCAACCACTTCAGCACTTTCACGCTTGCCGTCGGCGTCGTCGGTGGAACCGTCCTCCTCTCCGTCGGCGGCAGCGTGCTGCTGCGCCGCAGGTATCCCTCGGTGGCCCGTGGCGAACACAACGACATGGTCGGGGTGACACTCGGGATGTTCGGCGCGATCTACGGGATCATCCTGGCCTTCGTCATCGTCACCCTCTGGACCCAACTGGAGGACACCCAGACCATCGTCGCCACCGAGGCCACCGACGCGGCGCTCATCACCCGGGACGCCGCCGCGTTCCCGGCGCCGGTCCGCGCCCGTCTCGACTCCGCCGTGAGCGGATACGTCCACGCGGTCGTCGAGGACCAGTGGCCCCGCATGCGCGCGGGAGACCCCAGCTACGGAGCCACGGAAACCCATCTCCGAGCCGCTTTCCAGGCGCTCCAGGACTACGACCCGAAGAGCCCGAGCAAGCAGGTCTTCTACGAGGAGGCCGTCACCCGTCTCAACGACGTCGCCTCCCAGCGCCGCGCCCGCATCACCATGGCACGCCAGGAACTCCCCCCGCTGCTCCAGGTTCTGGCCTTCGGAGGCGCACTGGTCCTGGTCCCGCTCACGTTCCTCTACGGCATGCGCAAACTGAGGGTCCAGCTCCTCTTCGTCGCCTCGGTCGCCGGGCTCGTCGGCTTCAGCCTGCTCCTGGTCTTCGTCCTGGACCGCCCGTTCGCCGGTGAACTCAGCGTCAGTCCGGCCCCGTACAGGGAAGGGGCGCTCGCGCAGTACTGGAACCGGGGAGCCGGTGACGTGGGCGCCGAGCACCAACCGCTGAAGTCCGGGGAATAGAGTCCTCGGCGCTGCCTGAAAGGGTGTCGTCCGCGACTTCCACGGAACCGTCGGCACGCTTCGACGACGGTCCGCACCCCTCGGGTCGACCACCTGCCCGCAAGCCCTCACTCGTCGCCGACGACGGGCCGGGCGTACCCGTGGAAGCGGCTGGTCGCACCGGCGGTCCGATCCTCGAAACCCTGCTGGCCCTGCGCACAGCACCCGGGCTCCGCAGTTCCCGCGGCCGCCGCACCGTGGCCGTCGCGACGCCGTCGGGAGGCACCTCGGCACATGGCTGGAGCAGCACCCGGAACAGGCCGCGGCCGTCATCGGCCGGAGCGTCGGCGGAAACGGCCGGGGCCGAGCGGCGGCAGGTCCTCTCCACCGGTTCCGTGACGGGCCCGGTGGAGCGCCGGTCACGGACGGAAAGGACAGGATGCCCTGTTCATGGCGGCGCTGAATGGACAGCGCTTGTTCGAGGGTCATCTGCACCCCTTCATCGTGCCTGCTCGGCCCTGGACCACCTTGCGCAGGCAACTCGCCGAGCGAGGTCTCGGCGTACATGGGAGCGTGATGTGTGGTGCCCATGACGACCGAAGGGATGCGTGATGCCGGCGACCGAAGAACTCCACGCCATCTCCGTGCGCGGGACGAAGACAGCCGCACCCGGGACGGCCGTGAGGACGGTTTCGTGGTGACGCTGCTCTGCGCGGCTCGGGGGCGAACGCGGTCGACAACCCGATCGCCTCCGTGCTTCAGGAGCTGAGCGTCTCCATGCGCCCGGACGGCCACCACCAGCCATGTGCGCGGTCCCCCGTGGCTGAGGATGCATCACGTCCCCGGGCGAGGCAGACTGGTCATGGAGTGCGAGGCACTCAAGCCCCCTGACGCACCGCTCCCACCTCGCTGGACGATTGTGGGCGACGAAAGGTCGAGTCGGTGGACGGCATACGAGAGCATCGCCGGGCAACGGCCTGGTTGCAGCAGGCTCGCACCGCGGAGACCCGCGGCTCCCCACCCGGAATCGCACACCCCACCAGCCGTGCGGTCCTTTCCGCCCTGGGCGACGCGGACTTCGACGACCGGAACGCACCGAAGCTGTACCGCTTCGTGGTGGGCGTCGATCAGCAGGCCCGCCCGCTGGAGGCCCATGAGCTGGCGGAGCTGGGGGATCCGATGGCCGAGTTGTTCTTCCGCAAGGACGCCTTCCCGTTGACGGTGCAGGATCTCCTCGCCGGGCTGCCCGAGCCGGCGACGAAAGCGAACCAGTCCGTGTACCTGATCGGCGAGGCCGGGCAGATACCGCTCGGTTCCGCCCCCGAGCCGCCGCGCGCCATGCGGTTCGCCGTCGCTCGCGCCGCCACCGGCCGGGACGTGGACCTGCTGGTGAGCACAGGGGCGAACGAGGATCCGGCCGCGACGTTCCTGCAGGTCGCCGCCTGGGACCCGGTCGCGAAGGTCTTCAACTACTACATGCGGCTCAGCCCCGTGTGGGTGTGGGCGGGCAACTCGTGGTCCGCCCTCGCCCCCGGCTCCCGCGGCCACGGCTGCTTCGACAGCCACATCAACGGCAGCGTCGTGATGAAGGAGCTGAAAGCGCCCTGGAGCAACTGGCAGTCCCAGGCTGCGACGATCCGCCTGGCCCCGGACTCCCCCTTCCGTGACGACCCGCTGTATCAGCAGGTCGTCGGCGCCGAGAATCTCGAGCTGACCGTCCGCGCGCTGATCGGCCGCTGGACCGCCGCGCGCTTGGCAGCCGTCGCACAGGACGGCATCGTGGAACATCCCGAGCAGCTGATGCGCCATCTGTTCACCACGACCGCGGTGAACCTGGCCAGTACGACGACCCAGAGTTCGACGATCACCCCCTCCAGCGGTGACCTGCTGCTGCCCCCGGGCTTCTGGCTGAACGGCGACGCGCTCCTGAGCGATCTCGAACTGCCCGTCACGGCCGCCCTTCCCCCCATGGCCCCGGCCGCCCACTACGTCGAGAGCCTTACGACTTTCGACTTCGCCCTGGAGGAGAAGAGCAGCGGTTTCTCTCAGCCGGGGGACACGTTCTTCGCTTTCGTCGTACCGGAGCCGGCCTGCGAGGACAACGACGTGGTACGGCAGATGGTGGAACAGGGCCTGATCACGGACAAGTTCGCCGCTTGCGCGTTCATGGTCGATTTCACCGATCCGGTCTTCAGCTCCGTCCGGGCGCAGTTGATGGCCCATGTCCCCACCACGCCGACCGCTGTGACCGAGCTGCAGGACCACACCGTACAGGCGATCCTGGAAGCCGCCACGAGTCTGCCGCCCAGCAGCCCCGAGGGCCGTTTCGCCGCCGCCTGGGCCCTCGCGGACGACGTCTGGCCCAAGACCTTCGCCCAGCGGATCGACGACTACCTCGGCCGCGTCGGCCGACGGATCCGCGAGTCCGCCGGCTTCGACGACTACGTCCGGCTGGCGGAGTCCCGCCGCCGCGACTTCAAGGCGATGCGGCTCAACGAGTTCGAGCTGACGCTGCCCACCACCAACATTCCCGTGGACGCCGCACGGCTCAGGATGAACGACGACGGCACGGTCGCACCCGCCTCCTGACAGCCGCCCGCGTCCGTGGCTCATCCGTCCCCGGCCACCTCTCAGCGAAGGAGTGCCCCATGAGCCCGCTCGCCTCCTACGGCCCGCCCGGACACCTCGACGATCTCGACGAGACCGGTCTGAAGGCCTGGAACATGTTCATCAGCGGCCAGGTCGACAACTCGATCACGGGCCCCGACCCCCATGAGGTGCTCAACGACAGCCCTCGCGGTCAGTTCTACAACCTCACCAAGACCGACACCGCGGCCGACGCCCAGGAGGCCTCCGTCACCTGGACGGCCTTCCCCCGTCTGGTCAAGATCCAGTCTCTGTCCGACGCCCAGCGGTGGCAGCGGGCCGACGCCAGCCGGGACGTCCAGGACGAGTACTGCGAGTGGAGCGTCACCCGCGATGCCGCCGGGAAGATCACCAAGGTCTTGTTCACCTGCGAGGGCCCCGAGTACTGGCATCTGCTCGCCCAGTCGAACCCTGCCGAGGTTCTCGAGCTCTACCGGACACACATCAACCCGGACATCCAGCACAGCGACCTCTTCGGAGCCACCGGCACCTACAACCCCCGTAACCGGTGGAACGACTCCACGACGGACGGCGCCATGCATCTGATCCAGCCCAACAACACCCTGGGCGCCGAGATCGAACTCGCGGCCGCGGCCACCATCGTGCGGGTCGTCGACGGCCACGAACTGACCACCGAGCAGGAACTCATCAACTGCAGCAAGTACGGCGCGCCCGAGCGCAACAGCGACCCGCACATCGGCGGATCCGTGAACGCCCTCGCCCGGCAGAAGGCGGACGTCTCCCTCGCCGACCCGGTCGGTCTCTACTTCGACGGTCTGGCCACGGACGGCTGGGCCACCCCGGACGGCTCGGACCCCAAGGACTACTGGATCAGGCAGCGCGGCAGCGCGACCCACCCCGTGCGGTTCGTCTACGAGGTGCCCCAGGACAAGGGCTTCACCGTCGGCGACATCAAGATCAACGGCAAGCCCATTCGGTTCGGCGCGCAGATCACCGACTTCATCACCATCAGGCTGACCGGCGTGGCCTGCCGGTTCGGACAGAGCACCACGCAACCCAAGACCGCCTGCGTGCAGGTGGCCTCCGCGCCCGTCGAGCCGGCCGCGCTGGCGCAGAGCCTCAGCGCGACACCGGCCCCCGGCTACCGCGCCGCTCCGCTCGCCACTTGGGCCCGCCGCCACTGAGCCGCGAAAGCCCCGCAGGCGCTGCCGCAGGACGGACTTCGCAGAAGGACTTCGAGGCGGGCCGGACCGTGGTCCCCGACCGGGAGTCCCGACCGGGAGTCCCGGTCGGGGACCACGGTCCGGCGGGGTCCGTTCAGTCCTCGGGCCGCTCGGGCGCCAGCAGCTCCCGGAGTTCGTCCACCGCCTCCCGGAGCCGGTCGGCGAACGTGCGCATCTGCGCGGCGACCGGCAACGGCGTGCTCAGGTAGAGATTGAACCGATCGGGAAGCAGCACGTAGGCCACACCGATGCACCGGCTGCTGGTCGACCCGAAGCCGAAGTACTGGATGTTGACGGACGGCGCGGAACTCGTGCTCAGGTAGTCGTCCCGCATGGTCAGCCAGCCCGGCGTCCGGTACAGCGCGGGCTGCTCGGTCACCCCGAGCTCGGCCCCCCGCCGGCGTTGGATCAACTCCAGTTCCCACAGGTGCTGCTCCGGCACCTGCCCGGCCTGGCACGCCTTCGCACGCGCCACATGGGCCTCGGTGGCCGCCCGGAACGCGTCGCGCCGGGCGTCCGCGTCCGCTGCCGGGTCCTCCATCGCCTCCACGAAGGCGGCCATCTCGGTGGTGACGACGCGCATCGCCTCGGTCCGCCCGTGCCGGTACTGCCGGGTGGCGATCGACTCGTACGTGGCGCCCAGGTGCCCCTTGGCTCGCTGGTGGGCGAGCTGGTACGCGGCCTGGACGAAGGCGTCCGGCGAGACTCCCAGCGCCTTGACCGCGCTGCTGCCGAAGTCGGCGAACGACAACGTGCTGGTCGCGGTGTTCTCCCCGTACGCCGCGAACGAGTCGGCGGCGGAGCGCGCCCGGTCCCGCAGCGCGTCGTCCAGTTCGAACACGATCGGCTCCAGCGCCGGCAGCCCCTGGGAGCGGGCTCCGGACTGCCGGGACTGTTCCTCGGCCGGGGTGTCGAGCAGGGCGTCGGTGAAGCTGAGGATCGTGGTCCCGTCCAACTCGCAGTGCTCGACGTTGATGCCCGCCCGTCCGTCGGCGAAGACCACGAAGGACACGGCCTTGTCGAACCAGCGGTTGCCGCGGTCTCCGTACAGCAGCTGGTCACAGGCGTCCTGGACGTCCGCGGGGGCGAAGTCCTCCAGTGCGAGACAGAACAGCGCGGTCTCGACGTCGTCGAGGGCCTCGGCGTTGCGGGGGTGGCAGGCGAGAAGGGCCTCCCGGGCGGCCGCCCACTCCGCGCGGGCCATGGTGGTGAGGTGGCCCGCCGGGACGTCCGCACCGACCGGGTCGGCCTTCATCACGGCGCGCAGCCCCGCCTCGATGTCGTCCAGGCTGTGCGGGACACCGTCCGGACCCAGCACGTCCAGCCGGAACATGCCGCCCCGGAAGAACACCACGATGTGCCGGGCCTGGGACGGACCGGGCCACTCCTCGGTGTAGGGAGCACGGACGGTGTCCTGGAGCGCGCCGGGAATGCGCGTGGTGGAGAACAGGAACTTGTTCTGCACCATCGACTGAGGTGCTCCGCGCTGCACCACCGGTGCGATCAGCCCCTGATCGATCTGCCGCTTGTGGTTGAGGGCTCCGGCCACGAGCCCGGCCGCCCGCTCCACCTGCGCCTGGTCCGAGTCCTGGAACAGGAAGAAGAAGTTGGCGTTGAGCGCGATCCGGTCCCGGCGGCCCAGGTACCGGTACGGCCAGAAGGTGTCGAGCCAGCTGTGCACACCCTCCGTGGCGTCGTATTCCTCCAGGGCGGCATGCAGCACCCGGCCGGGGCCACCGGGCCGGAGGAAGGCGGCGACCTCCGCCTCGGTCTCCGACCGCTCGTCGGCGGTCAGCAGCGGCGTGCACCATGCGAGGAACCTCTCGCAGCTGGCATCCAGCGTGGGCAGCGGAACGCGCGGGAGGCTTTCCTCCTGGGCGAAGGTCGCGTTGCCCGAACCATCCTGACTGGTCTTCAACTCTGGTCTCGATTCGGATCGTCGGTACTTGTGACGTCGTGCGGCCGGGAAATGTAGAGCTGTGCGTACAGCCAGCCTTCCGCCTCCAGGCCCCGTGGATCCACTCCTGCGGCCGACAGGCTGTCGAGTACGAGTGCCTGTTCCTGCGGGGAGGCGAACCGCCGCTGCCTGAACACCTCGTCGACGCGGACGGTCCGGTAGCCCAGACCCGCCAACGCGCGCTCGACGGGGTCGAACGGGAACATCCGCAGCACGAAGTGCGCCATCCAGGGCCGGTGGACGCCCTGCGCCCGGACGACTCGCGTGAGCGTCCGCTCGGTGACGTAGCCGACGCAGCCCGTCGAGATCACCAGGTCCGTGCCCGAGAGCTGGGCGCGCTGTCGCGGTGTGGGCTCGTGCGCCTCCAGGTCGGCGTGCACCGCGTCGTCGAGGAACCCGGCCTCGCGAGCGTAGGACAGCGCGCTGCCGGAGGTGTCGAGGCCGGTGAAGCGGATCGCCTGCGGGGGCTGGCGTGAACGGGCCAGCTCCCGGTCGCGGGCCAGCAGAGCCTCGCGGCTCTCACCCATGTGCTCCTCGTCGCCGTACCGCGCGTACAGCTCGTCCATGGTCGCGTCGTACTTCAGCAGGGCGGCGTTGATTCCGTATGAGCATCCGATGTCCAGCACCTTCGGCACCGCGACGTGCCGGGACTCCCGGTACTCCGTGATGATCTTGGCGAAGTAGGGTTTGGCCTGCTGCGGGACGCCGTAGTCGAGGGGGCGCAGCACCCTGAAGTAGGTACGCGGATCGGGCTGGTCGTAGATATGGTCGAGTGACACTTTTCCGGTCACGTCGAAACGCACAGGGCTTACTCCTCCGTGGGATCGCGCAAGGGAAACGGCCTGCGGCGACTACGCGTTCTCGCGCCGCCCGCTAGTCCAGGAGCCGGTCGCCGCGCACCGCCCGGCCCTCGGCCGCCAGGTGCTCGGGCAGTACCCGGCCGAAGAGCTGCCGGGTCCGTTCCACGCTCCCGATGACACCGGGGCGCTCGCTGTAGGCGAAGATCGCGGAGTGGCGCGCGACCTCGCCACGCACCGGGCTCACCCGGTGCAGCGAGTAGCGGCCTTTGAACAACTGCAGGTCACCCGGTTGCAGGGGGAGGCGCCGGGTCAACCGCTCGCCCCGGCCGTCCACCACGTCCCGGACGTCGTCGAAATTCTCGTCCTGCGCGGTCCGTATGTTCGGGCAGTACTCGAAGACGCCGCCGGCCTGCGCCTGTTGGGTGAGCATGCTCACGGTGAACTCGTTGGTGTCGAAGTGCCAGGGGTGCTCCATGCCCGGCGCGACGACGTTGAGAACCAGCCCGGAGAGCGGGTCCGCCAGCTCGTACAGCTCCGGCAGTTCGAAGCAGCGGGCGACGAAGTCCCGGAACACCGTGTCGGAGTAGAGCCGGCCGATGAGGGCGTCCGCGGGGATGCGGTCCCGCGCGACGAACGCGTTGCCCCGCTCGAAGGTCTTCCGTCCCGGATGGCCGTCCGGCAGCTCCGAGTCCACCGCGATGTTGTAGACGTTCACCGTCTCGACGTCGTGGTGCGCCCGGGGGGCGATGGCCGAGCACTCCTGCCGCAGCACATCGCGCAGTGACGGGCGGACGAAGTCCGGCAGCACGGTGCAGCCGAGAGTCGCCAGGTCGTGCCGGGCACGGGAAACCACGGCCTGTCCCCGGGCGCTCGTGATGTCCGACAGGGGGTAGCGGTCCGTGTCGACCACCTGATCAAGCGTCAGAGTTTCCGAAGAGCGCATTCGATCCTTTCCGCATGGAGGCCACCCCTCCCGTAGGTTCCCTCGCCGGCCCGCGGTCCCACCTCTTCCACACGCACGGGACGAGCATCATGACCCGTGCGGTCGACCGGACCTCGCTCTCGGCTTTTCAGCAACTCGACCGGCAAGAAAGGCACTTGAAGTTCCCACAGTGGCGCCGCGCTGTCTGTGACACGTCACACTGCCCAACTGTGTGCTCCAGCATGCCTTCGCGGGCTCGACACGGACCGGCCGTCGTGCAGGGGCCGCAGGGGCCGTGCGCCCCGCGACAGGCCCGGGCGAGGTCGAAGAGGAGTTCTCCCGAGGTCCGTCAGCGGTCAGCGCCCCTACGGTCCGCACATCGCCGGAAGAGGCTCGCTCACATCACCGTTCGGGGACACGGTCCTGTCGGCTCATCGCGGTGACGAGGGTGGAGGAGATGTGGGCCAGGGCGGGGTCCGCGGCGATGAAGAACGTTTCGACTCCCGCCAGTTCACGGTTCATGCGGGCCATCGGCATTTCGTAGTCCAGGTCGGCGACGCCCCGGACCCCGCGGACGACGACGTCGATTCCGGCTCGGCGGCAGTAGTCGACCAGCAGGCCGCCGGTGTGGGAGTCGACCGTCACGTTGCCCAAGTCGGCCGCTGCCGCGCGGAGCCGGTCCAGCCGTTCCGCGACGGGGAAGCGGCCGGTCTTGTTCGGATTGAACATCACGCACACGACGACCTCGTCGAACAGGAGGGCAGCGCGCCGGAGTACGTCCTGGTGCCCTGAAGTGATCGGGTCGAAGGATCCTGGGAAGAGGGCTCGCATGATCGGAAAGACTAACAAGCGGCCGCTCTCGGCAACATCACACGTAGATCGCGGCCATGCGGGACGGGCTCACAGAGGGTCGGTCGACCCGTTCCTCGGCCGGTCGACGGCGAGGCCGACCGGGCGGACACCGGTAGCGGGCCGGGAGAGACCCGGACGACAGTGTCTCCTTCGCCGCGAACACGGCCCGGCGGGTCCGCTCCGCGCCGTACCGGACGGACGGCTGACGTGCCGGGGACCGGAACCCGGTCCCCGGCACGGATCTGATCGGAACCCGGGCGCCCCGTAGCCCAACTACCCTTGCCCCGCATGACGTTCACCGAGCCGGACATCACGGAGGACCTGATCCGGGACCTGCTGCGCGAGCAGTGTCCCGATCTGGCGGATCTGCCCCTGAAACTCGGAGCGCTCGGCTGGGACAACCAGGTGTGGCGGCTCGGCGACGACCTCGCCGTCCGGTTGCCCTGGGCGACGCGGTCCGCGGACGCGCTGCTGCGCAAAGAGCACGAGTGGGTGCCCCTCCTCGCCCCGGGACTTCCCCTGCGGATTCCCGTCCCTCAGTACCTGGGTGAGCCCTGTGAGCGGTTCCCGCGCCCCTGGCTCATCACCACCTGGGTGCCGGGCGAGCCCGCCGACCGCGCCCCCGCCACACGCCCCGCCGAGGCCGCCGACGCCCTCGCCGCCTTCCTGACCGCCCTTCACCGGCCCGCCCCCGACGCGGCACCGGCGGGCCGGGACCGCGGCGGCCCGTTGGCCGACACCGCCGAACACCTCACCCGGGCGCTCGCCTCGGCCACCGAACTGGGGCTGGTCCAGGATCCGATCGCCGTCCGCGCGGTCTGGGAGGACGCGGCCGCCGCGCCCGACCGGACCGGCCCGCGCCTCTGGCTCCACGGCGACCTGCATCCCGCCAACGTCCTGACCACGGACGGCACCGTCTCCGGCGTGATCGACTTCGGGGACCTCTTCGCCGGCGATCCGGCCTTCGACCTCGCCGCCGCGTGGATCCTGCTGCCGGACGGCGCCGTCGACCGCTTCCACGAGGCCTACCGGCCGAGCCCGGACCCCGCGACCCTTCGCCGCGCCCGCGGCTGGGCGGTGCTGCGGGCTCTCGCCTGTCTGCACGTCGCCGACGCCGGCGTCCACGGCCGCCCCGGAGGCAAGCCCAGCTGGGGCCCGCCCGCCCAGGCCTCCCTGCGACGCCTCACCGCGACGGCAGGCCGGTGACCGAGGATCCCGTGAGAACGGCCGGGGCCCCGGAGCCGTTCTCCGGGGCCCCGGCCGTCGAAGGGCCCGGCGAGGCCCTGACCGAAGGAGCAGGGTCTCGGTCCCCGAGCCCGGCGCTACTCCTTGGCGGTGGCCACCGTCACCGCGCGCACCCGTAGTGCCGCGCGTCCGGGCAGGGCGGTGGCGGCGAGGGCGAGGAGTCCGGCGACCGCCACGACGGCGACGTACAGCAGCGGAGCGACGGACGGGGCCGCGCGACCGGTCATGCCGACACTGAACGCGGTCAGGACCGCGAGGGCGATGCCGCTGCCGAGCACGGTGGCGAGCAGTACCACCGACAGCGCCTCGGTCCGCAGCATGCGCAGCACCTGCCGGCGGGTGGCCCCCGCGAGCCGGAGCAGGGCGAACTCACGGACGCGTTCGGAGACCGACATGGCGAGCGTGTTGACGACGGCGATGGCGGTGAAGGCCAGGACCAGCCCCATGGCGAGGTGGTTGACCTCCGCGTTCGCCTGCTGCCGCTGCGCCTGGAGGTGGTCGGCGGTGCGCGGGGAGACGACGCGGGCGCCGGGGACGTCACGGAGCGCTGTCGCGATCTGCGTCCGCGTACGGGTCGTGCTGACGAGGACCACGGCGGCGAGGGGGTTGTCGACGTGGCGTGCCACCAGGTCGTGGGTGAAGGTGAGGTCCCCGAAGCCGAGCCCCTTGCTGTAGACGGCGGCGACGGTCAGCTCGGTGGGCGTGCCGTCGCCGAGAGTGAGCTTCAGTGTGCTGCCGGGCTTCAAGTGAAGCTGGTCGGCGGCCAGTTCGCTCACGGCCACGGTGCGGTCGGTGAGCCGGTCGAGGGATCCCGCGGTGACGCCCGGGTCCCAGGTGCGGGTGAGCCCGGCGGGAGTGACGCCCTGCGCGGCGTACTTGTCGAGGCCGACCCGGACGGTCGTACGCACCACTTCGGTGGCCACGTCGTGGTGGGCGCGCAGCCGCCGTGCGGCCTCGGCCGGGACGCCGGGGCCGGCCGGGACGACGACCTGGTCGGCGCGCACGCCCTCGCGGGCCTGGGCGCGGGCCGCGTCGCCGAGGGTGGGTGTCACGAACAGGACCGTGCAGGTCATGCCGACGAGCAGGGTGAGAGGAGTGACGACGGACGCCATGCGGGCGGCGTTGCCGCGCAGGTTGGCCGTGGCCAGCCGGCCGCCCGGCCCGATGAGCCGCAGCGGGCCGCCGAGGAGCAGCACGGCCGCCTTGACCAGGAGCGGCCCCAGCAGCGCGACGGAGGTGGACAGGACCACGACCGCCAGGAAGGTGACCGGTGTCGACGCGGGCTCGGTGCGCAGGGAGGTGAGGACGACGACGAGGACCGTACCGCCGGCGAGCAGGAGGAGTCCCGCGAGGACACGTCCCCACGGAAGCCGCGCGGGCTCGGTGCGGGACTCGGCGAGCGCCTCGGCCGGACGGATCCGGGTGATCCGGCGGGAGGCGACCCGGGCGGAGGCCCAGGCTCCGGCCGTCGTCGCGACGACGCCCGCGACCACGGGGAAGACGCCGACGGTGAGCCGAAGCGTCGCGGGGACGGCCCCCATGGCGACGAACCTGCTGTGCAGCAGGCCGCCCAACGGCAGCCCGAGCAAGGCCCCCGTGAGGCCGGCGACCGCACCGACGATCAGCGCCTCACGGCCCAGCAGGCCCCGGATCTGTCCCGGGCCCGCGGCGACGGCGCGGAGCAGGGCGAGTTCGCGGTGGCGCTGCTGCACGGTCAGTGCGAAGGTGCCGACGACCACGAGCACGGCCACCAGCAGCGAGGTGCCGCCCATGGCACCACCGAGGCTGACCAGCTTGGTGCGGGCCGCGGCGGCGTCCAGGAACTCCACGGCCCCGCGGGAATCCCCGCTGCCGACCTGCGCGCCGGTGCCCCGCAGTGTCCGCGCCACGGCGGAACGCAGCCGTCCGGTGTCCGTGCCCCGGTCGGGGAACAGGCCGAACGCGGTGACCTTCCCGGGGTGCGCGGCCAGCCTGCGGGCTTCCTCGGTGGAGAAGAACAGCGACGTCTGGTGCCGTACGTCGACGGTCGGCGCGGCGATCCCGGAGACGCGGTAGGTGCGCGGTGCCTGCGTCGACTGGACGGTGAGCCGGTCGCCGACCTCCAGCCGGGCCCGTCCGGCGAGCCACGGGTCGACGACGAGGTCGGTCGGGCTCTTCGGCGCCTTCCCCGCGGTCAGCCTGTACGGCGTGAGGGCGGCGGAGTCCCAGGCGTGCCCGTAGGCGGTACGGCCGCCCGTGCCGTTCGCCGTCAACGGCTGGGCGAGGAAGGTCAGTTCGGGCACGACACGGGCGACGCCCGGGGTGTGCGCGAGGGTGTCCGCCAGACCTTGTGGGAGCCAGGCCCGCTCGGCGATGGGCTTCGCCTTGTGCTTGATCTTGGTCTTGCCCTTCTTGTGCTTCACCGTGGTCCGGTGGACGTTCTGGTCGGCCGAGACCAGGACGGGGGTGGCGGTGTACCGCTCGGTGCGGATCGACCCGCGTAAGCCCGTCTCCAGGAGGGTGCCGCAGGCGGTGATCAGGGCCGCCGCGCACATCAGGGCCAGGAAGGCACCGAAGAACGCGGCCTTGCGGGCACGGACCGACTTCAGGGCGTAGCGCAGCATCATGAGGGATCGGTCCTCTTCGTCGTGGGCGGATTCGTGACGGGCGGATTCGCGGTGTGTGAATGCGCGGTGCGTGCGGGGCCGTGCGGGGTGAGGTGCCGGAGCACGCGCCGCTGCCGCCGCGGGTGCGCGAGCACCTCCAGCGCGGCGAGATCGGCGAGTTCGACCGGGCCGGGCGGAGGCGCCGGGGCCTGTCCGGCGGGCGCATGCGGTCCGACGGCCGCGGGTTCCTGTGCCATGCGTACACAGTCGTCCGCGCGCAGGTTCCTGTGCACTGCGGCGGACCGGCGTCTACGACGGGGGGTCAACCCCACCCGGGCGGGCAACGGTCCCGGTCGCCGCCGGAACGGGCGGTGCCGGAACGGGCGGCGCCGGTCCTCCCGGTGGGGCCGGGCGGCCGCGAAGGCGGCACGGCCTTTCGTTCACGTTCAGAACACAAACGGCAATCTATGCCGCTCCTATTGTCAGGTCCTAAACAAAGTCCTACGTTCCGGATGAAGACGTGGGACCGCTCCCACGCCGTGTCTCCCCCATCGAGCAACGGAGCTCCGATGACGACGATCCCCTTACGGCCCAAGTGGTTCATGCTCACCGTGCTCGCCGCCTGCGTGATGCTGCTCTCGGCCCAGCAACCCGCGCACGCCGGCTCCTGGGGCGCGCCGCAGACCGTCAACTCCTGGAACGTCATCAGCGGCAGATGGACGGCCAACAACGAGTTGGAGACGTACACGCCGAACTGCGTCTGGTACGACGGCGACACCCTGATGATCAAGACCTACGACGCGGGTGGCGGGGTCTACTACTCCGGCCGCGTGGAATCGAAGGCCCTCTACGGCTACGGCACCTACAGCTTCACCGCGAACATGCCCAACGGGCAGGGTCTGCTCCCCGCGGTGTGGGCGGCCTACCTGAACCCCTGGCTCCCCGAGTTCGACGCCGCCGAGATCGTCGGCTCGAACCCCGACACCGTGTACCAGACCTTCCACGACACCGACAACGCCCAGACCCAGTGGTCCGCGAACAACGCGTCCGGCTGGACCAACAGCTTCCACGTCTACGCGTTCAGCTGGTGGCCCGATCACATCGACTTCTGGGTGGACGGCGCCTTCCAGGGGACGAAGTGGTACACCACCGCACCCGGCGTCGGCATGCACTTCATCGTCAACACCGCGGTCGGCGGGGACTGGCCGGGGAACCCGGACTCCTCGACCTGGGCCACCGCGGACGGCGCCCGCTACCTCAAGGTCTCCTCGATCACGTACACCCCGTACTACCCCTGATCCGTCACCGCCGGACCGTGCGCCGCGAGCCGCGCGAGGACCGGGGAGAGCGGTCCGCTCAGAGTGCCGCCACGGACCCGGGCGGCGCGGGCACCAGGGCCGCCACCAGACGGCGGATCAGCGGGGCACTGTCCTGCGGTTGCGGACCCGGGTGCATCAGGAGGTGGTGGACCGTGCCGGCCAGGGCGAGGGCCAGCATGGGGCAGTCGGCGTCCGGGGTCACTCGGCCCAGCCGCTGTTCGGCCTCGAGGTAGCGGGTCACCGCGCCCTCGACCGCGCCCGGTCCGGGAGCGCCGTCAGCCCAGGACCGGGCCACCCTCTGGGCGACCTCGTGGCGGGAGAGGGCGGCCGCGGCGATCGCGGGGCCGCTCGTGCCGAGCATCGCGAGTGCGGCGGCGGCGAGGTTCTCGTGCACGGTACCGCTGCCCGCCCGGCCGGGCAGCGGGCCGACCTCCGCGGCGATCCGGGCGAACCGGTCCAGGACGAGCTGCGTCACGAAGTCGTCCAGGTCCGCGAAGTGGTTGTAGAGCAGCCCCTTCGCACAGCCCGCCTCCTCCGTGACGGATCGGTTGGTCAGTCCGGCCGTGCCCTCCCGGGCCAGGACCCGCTCCGCCGCGGCGAAGAGCCGCTCCCTGACATCGGGGATCGCTACTCCGCGTGGTGACATCGGGTCCTCCCGGGCGACGCTTGCAAGTATGGGCAAACGCTCATACCTTGGTATGGGCAGACGCCCATACTAGCTCCCCGGCAGGAGGAGTCCCATGCGCGAGCTCGTCAACACCGCACAGTCCCAGGCCTGGAACGGCGACGAGGGCCGGCACTGGAGCGACCACCACGACCGCTGGAACGCCATCAACGAGGGCTTCGACGAGCCCCTCCTCGCCGCGGCCGGGGTCGGCCCGGAGGACCGTGTGCTCGACGTCGGCTGCGGGACCGGCTCGACCACGCGGCTGGCCGCCCGTACCGCCGCCCGGGGATCGGCACTGGGCCTTGACCTGTCGGGCCCCATGCTCGACCGGGCGCGCGGGCTGGCCTCGGAGGAGGGCTTGGCCAACATCGGCTTCGAGCGGGGTGACGCCCAGGTCCATCCCCTGCCCGAGGCCGTTTTCGACGTGGCCGTGAGCCGCTTCGGGATCATGTTCTTCGCGGATCCGGTCGCCGCGTTCGGCAACATCGCCCGCGCGCTGCGCCCCGGCGGACGGCTCGCCTTCGTGTGCACGGCGGACCCCGCCCGCAGCGAGTGGGCCCTGGTGTACGACGCCGTGAGCGCGACGCCGACCTCCCCGCCGCAGGCGTCCGGCGACTCCGCAGGCCCCGGCATGTTCTCGCTGGCCGACCCGGTCGTCGTACGAGAGGTTCTGACGAGGGCCGGCTTCGACGGCGTACGCACGGAAGCCGTCGACGCGCTCGGGAACTTCGGACGGGACGCCGACGACGCCGCCGAGCACCTGCTGGGGTCCGGGCCCGGGCGACATCTGGTGGAGCTGCTCGACTCCGCGGACCACGGGGACGGGGCGAGCCGTGCGAGGGCCGCGCTCTCCGCCGCCCTCACGCCGTACGAACAGGGGCCGGGTGTCCTCATGCGGACGGGGGCGTGGCTGGTCACGGCCGTGCGCCGGTGAACGGGAACCCCTGCGGGCGGGGAAGGCCGCGCCCGCCCGTCGCGGCGGTACGGGCGGCCCCCTGCCGGACGGACCGGAACGGCCCCCGGTGCCTCCGGCGACGGGGTCCTCGCGCCCGACGTGCGAGCGGGCGTCCACCGGGCCATCGTGATCGTAGGGATCAAGCAGCCCTCTCGCCGCCATCTCCCCCTCCGGAGGCACCATGAAGAAGGACGAGCTGACAGAGGCCCAGAAGAAGGCCTTCGAAGAGAACAAGGCCGCCTTCCGCGAACTCGACGAGCACAGACGCAGCATTCAGGAAGCCGCCCGAGCACGATTGACGGCTCACGGCTGGGAGCCGGGCCTCGAGGAACACATCCCCTGCCTGTCCTGCCCGTGCCCCGACTTCCAGCACGGCGGCCCGCTCGGCACGTGCAGGAGGAGCACCTGCGGACACCCGCTCATCGACCACGACCTGCCCCTCTGACCCGGCCACCCGCTCAGACCTGCCGTCGGCAGCCCCACCGGACAGATCCGCGCCCCGCCCGTGCCCCGGCCTCCTTCCGGCGGAAACTCGGATGCGGACACCGCACGACCGCCCCTAGGCTGCACGCGCGCACAGGGCAAGACGTCGAATCGACCGTCAGCGGATCGGAGATGCCTGGGGTATGAGCAGCCAACTGTTCGCGATCTGCTTCAACGCGACCCGGCCCTCGGAACTGGCGCGCTTCTGGTCCGGCGTCCTGGGCTGGGAGCCGGCCGACGGCCCCGACGGCGACGCCGCGGTCCTGCCGCCCGACGCCACCGGGTTCCGCATCCGTTTCCTGCCGGGCGGAGAACCGAAGACCGGCCCGAACCGGGGGCACTTCGACCTCACGAGCGCCTCGCCCGAGGATCAGCGGCAGACGGTGGCGAGGGCCCTGGAACTCGGCGGCAGCCACATCGACGTGGGCCAACTCCCCGAAGAGGAGCACGTGGTGCTCGCCGACCCGGACGGCAACGAGTTCTGCGTCATCGAGGCGGGCAACAAGTTCCTCGCCGACACCGGAGCCATCGGAGCCCTGGCCTGCGACGGTACGCAGGAGGTCGGTTACTTCTGGAGCGAGGCGCTGCGGTGGCCACTGGTCTGGGACCAGGGCCAGGAGACCGCGGTCCAGTCGCCGAACGGTGGTACGAAGATCACCTGGGGTGGCCCCCCGGTGGCACCGACAACGGGCCCGAACAGGCTGTACTTCGAGCTGGCGCTCCCCGCCGACGCCGACCGGGACGCGGAGGTCGACCGTCTGGTCTCGCTCGGCGCGACGCGTACCGTCACCGGCGAGGACCACGGCGGCCGGGTCCTGCTGCTGGACCCCGACGGCAACGAGTTCTCCCTGCGGCGGGGGTAGCTCCCCCGGTCAGGCGTTCGCCCCACGCCTGCGGCGCCACGTCGTCGCCCGGCCGGCGGGCGGCACGCGCCGTCCCGTGGGAGGACCACTCTCCGCGGACGCGCGCCACAGGATCACTCGTTGCGCACAGGCGTCGGACAGGTGCGGGAAGCCGCCCGGGCGACGCTCCGCCGGTCCGCGCGCCCGGGCCGGCCCAGGACGACTCCGGCCAGGACCAGGGCCAGTCCGCCGAGCTGCTGCACGGTCAGCGCCTCTTCGGCGACCACCGTGCCGAGCAGTACGCCGGTGACGGGGTTGAGCAGTCCGATCAGTCCGACGGTCCCCGTGGGCAGGTGCCGCAGCCCGGTGAACCACGCCGCGAAGGCCAGCGCGGTGGCGATCAGGGTGACGTAGCCGAACGCCAGGAGCGTCTGCCCGGAGAACGCGGGAGGACGGCCTTCCACGGCCGCGGCGACCGGAAGCAGGAACACGCCTCCGGCGGTGAGCTGCCAGGCGGTCGAGGCGAGCACGTCGGCACCGGTGTTCCACCGTTTGGCCAGGATGTACCCGAAGGACGACACCAGCATGGCGGCGGCCGAGGCGAGGACCCCCGCGACGCTCACGCCTCCCGCGCCCCCGAGCAGCATGAGGCAGACCCCTCCGAGTCCGATCACGGCGCCGGCCAGGTGAGCGGTCCGCGGCCGCTCGGACACCAGGGGCCAGGCGATGAGCATCATCGTCAGCGGGGCCACCGCCATGACGGTCGAGGCCACGCTCGTCGGCAGCAGCTGGGAAGCGGCGTAGACGAGGACGAAGAACACGCTCATGTTGAGCAGCCCGAGCACCGCGGAACGCCACCACCACGCACCGCGCGGCAGTCGTCTGCGCACGGCGAGCAGGACGAGGCCGGCGGGCAGCGCCCGCAGGGCGGCCCCGTAGAGCGGCCGGTCGGCCGGCAGGTACTCGTGCGTCACGAAGTAATTGGTCCCCCAGGCCACCGGCGCGACCGCGGTCAGCGCCACCCATCGCATATTAGCTTCCATGGAAGACAATATAACTTCCCGGGAAGCTACAATGCCAGGCATGGAGCACGGTGAACCTCTGGACCGCGTGGCCCGCATCCAGGCGGAGTGGCGTCGCGAGCGACCCGACCTCGACATCGCCCCGCAAGGAGTGATCGGCCGGCTGCACCGCCTGGCCGACCGGCTCGGCGAGGAACTCCGCCTCGTCTACGACCGTTACGGTCTGGGCGAGGGCGAGTTCGACGTCCTGTGCGCGCTGCGCCGCGCCGGTGAACCCTACGAACGGGCACCCGGCGAACTCGCCGCGCACACCATGGTCACCACCGGCGCGATGACCAAGCGGATCGACCGTCTGGAGCGGGCCGGACTCGTCACCCGCCGCCGTTCCGCCGACGACCAGCGCGGCCGGATCGTCGCCCTCACCGGACCCGGGCGCGAACTGATCGACCGGGCCTTCACCGACCACATGCGCAACGAACGCCGCCTGCTGGACCTGCTGACGCCGGCCGAGGCCGAGTCGCTCGAAACGCTGCTCACCGCCTGGCTCTCCCGGGTCGAGCGTCCGCGCGTTCCCGACGGCGGGTGACCGGGCCCAGGAGGTCGGGAAAGTTGTCCGAGTGGCCCGCTAAGTTGGCGGCATGATCGAGGAAAAGAACAGAACCGGCCACATCAGGCCGCGCCGCTTCCACGAGACCGCCGGTCTGGAGGACTGGCGTGTGCTCGGCGAAGGTGCGTGCGCGTACTTCCGTACCGGATCGTTCGCGGCCGGGGCCCGACTCGTCCGGGCCATCAGCGAGTTGCCCGGGGTGGTCGACGACCACCCGGACGTCGACCTTCGCCGGGAGGGTGTGACCGTACGACTGATCACGCTCACGGACGACTACTACGGACTGACCGAGCGGCACATCGATCTCGCCGGGCAGATCTCGGCGATCGCGCGCTCGCTGGACATCCCGGCCGACCCGTCCGCCGTCCAGACCGTCCAGATCACCGTGGACGCGCTCTCCGGCGCCGACGTGGTGCCGTTCTGGCGCGCCCTGCTCGGTTACCGGGACCGCGCGAAGAGCGACGAGGACCTGGTCGACCCGGGCGGCCGCGGGGCGCCGTTCTCCTTCCAGCGGATGGACGCCCCACGGCCCCGGCGCAACCGCGTCCACGTCGACGTGTGGGTGCCCTACGACCAGGCCGAGGCACGGATCGCCGCGGCCCTGGCGGCGGGCGGCCGTCTGGTGAGCGACGCCGACGCCCCGTCGAACTGGGTACTGGCCGACCCCGAGGGCAACGAGGCCTGCGTCGGCGTGGCCGGTCCCCCCGAGTCGCTCGCCGGGGGCCGGTAGGCTCGCGCGAACGGATCTGGAGCAGAGGGCGGGCCGAGCAGTGGTACGAGACCTGTACAACGTCCGGACGCGGCCCGCGGAGGACGCGCCCGAACCGCTCACCACCGAGGAGGAAGCGCGTTTCCGGGCCCTGCTGTTCACCGAGCTCGGCAACAGGATCGCCGACGAGGGATGGGCGCGGTACCCCGCGTACACCCGGGAGGACCGCCGGCGGCTGGTCGACGTCGCCCACCGTCTCACCGCCCACTGGGGGCGGCAGGTGGGTGTCGAGGCGGAGGACGAGTGCCGCCTCAGGCTCTTCCTCGTCGGTGACGAGGCGCCGGGTGTCTCGTCACCGGACGGTCCGGGCACCTCCGGAAACACCTCGTGCGCGCGCCCCGAGCCGGGGTGATCGAGCCCGGCCGGGCATCGTGCGGATCCGTCTCGCCCGGGCGTCGGCCCCGGCGCCCCGTGGCACGCGGCGGACCGGCGGGCGGCCGCCCCTCGGCGTGAGGCCGTGTCCTACGGGGTCGCGCCGCGGCAACGGGCACCGTCCCGGGACCGCCACGAGGCCGGAGGTTCCGTGATCCCGCGTTCGAGCAGCCAGGCCGTCGCCTCCACCAGTCCTCCGGCCGCTTCGAGCGGTGTCGTGAAGGTCTCCGCCCTCTCGGCGAGGATGTGGCCGCCGCATTCCCGCACCTGGTCGCACACGGCCATGACCTCCGCAGTGACCTCCCAGGGAGGACCCCATCGAAGGTCCCAGAGACACCGGCGGGGAAAGTACAGCTCGGCGGTGAAGGCGAGTCCCTCCGCCTCGGCGGCGCCGAAGAGACCCGCCACCACGATCCCCTCGACCCGGTGGAACTCGAGGCCGCCGCCCACCCCGCCCGGAAACAGACCGAGGTGCCGGGCCAGGGCCCGGACCTGTGCGTCCGCCTCGGACAGAGCGCCACGGACCGTGCCGGGGTCCCGCACCTCCGGGAAGATCCAGCGCAGGTCGCCCTGGCTCAGCGGGATGGCGTCCATACGCCCGAGTGTGACCCACCGGCCCGCGGGGCGGGAAGAGGAACATGGCTCATCGACATGACCGGGTGTCACCTGGGCTCCGGATCGCGGCCGTTCACCCCTCCTCGCGCATACCGGCCAGCTCCGTCGCCCTCTTCAGCGCCGGCACGAACTCCGGTTTCGCCTTCAGGACGAGGATCGCCACCGGCTTGGCGTCGGTGCGCACCAGATCGAACCGGTGGAAGGTGAGCAGGGGCGTCAGATTGGACATGTGCTTCAGGACGGCGATCCGGTCCCACGGCACGACGTGCTTCACCTGGCCGAACAGACCGGTGACGACGAGACCGCCGGTGTGGATGTGGCACACGCGCACCCCGAGGCGCACGGACGTCCATCCCCACGCCGCCCGCAGGCCGACCAGACCGAGGATCACGGCCGCCGCGATCAGTCCCTTGGAGAGCTCGCCGTCGGGCCCTTTGTAGATATTGAATCCCAGCAGGATGAGACAGAAGAGTACGGCGAACCGCCGGAACATCTGCAGCAGCGTCCCGGTGACGCCCGCTATCGGGTAACTCCCGCGTCTGGCACCGAGTTCCGCCTCGTTCCCACCACGTCGCATGTCCCTGCCCCCTCGACACCCGTCCTGCCCCGACCGGACGTGCCAAATTACCAGGGCACCCCTCTCACCCCACCGTCCCCTGCCAAGTCGGCACGGAAGCGGAACAGTTGCACAACCCGGTAACGACGTCACACGGCCCCGGGACCGTGCCCTTGACCCTCACGCGGCGTCATGCCGCATCGTCGGCGGCATGGAGGAACACCTGACCGTGGGCCGCGTGGCCGAGCTGGCCGGCGTGAGCGTCCGCACGCTGCACCACTACGACGAGATCGGCCTCGTACGGCCGTCCGCGCGAACCGCGGGCGGATACCGGGCCTATTCGGCGGACGACGTGGAGCGGCTGCGGGAGGTGCTCGCCCACCGGCGGCTCGGCTTCGGACTGCGGGAGATCGCGGATCTGGTCGACGACCCGGCCACCGACGCGGTCGCGCGGCTGCGCCGGCTGCGCGGCCTGTTGCTGGAACAACGCGACCGTGCCGCCGCCATGGTGACGGCGATCGACAAGGAACTGGAGGCACGGGCCATGGGGATCAGGACGACACCGGAGGAACAACTGACCATGTTCGGAGCCCAGTTGTACGACACCATCGGATCCGCCTACCCGGCCACGCGGCAGACCGAGCCGCGGATCGCCGCGCGGGTCTGGGACGCGCTCGGGGACGCGCGCACGGTGCTGAACGTCGGCGCCGGCACGGGCTCCTACGAGCCCCCGGACCGTGACGTGACCGCGGTGGAGCCGTCGGCGGTCATGCGGGCCCAGCGTCCCGCGGGCGCGGCACCGTGCGTGGCCGCCGAGGCGGAGAGCCTCCCGTTCGAGGACGGGACCTTCGACGCGGCGATGGCCTTCAGCACCGTCCACCACTGGCGGGACCCGATCGCCGGGCTGCGCGAGATGCGGCGCGTGGCCCGCCGCGTGGTGGTGGTCACGTACGACGCGAGCGACGCCAACTGGCGCGACCGGTTCTGGCTCGCGCGCGACTACCTGCCCGAGTTCGCCGACCTGCTCGTCGGCTGGCCCTCGCTGGCCGACCTGACCCGCGCGATCGGGGGGCGGGCGGAGCCGGTGCTGATTCCGTGGGACTGCGCCGACGGCTTCTTCGAGGCCTACTGGCGCCGGCCCGAGGCCTACCTGGAGGAATCCGTGCGGCGCGCGGTGTCGGTGTGGACCAGGGTCGGGCCGGAGGCCGAGCGGCGGGCGGTGGACAGCCTCCGCGACGACCTGTCCTCGGGCCGGTGGGCCGAGCGCAACCGCGACATCGTCGCCCTCGACACGGCGGAACTCGGCCTCCGCCTGCTCGTCGCCTGAACCCGACGAGGCGTTCCCTCACCCCGTACGCCATCGCGCCGCGGGAGAAGGCCGGGAGAGGAAAGTGCGTCCGTCCGGACCGCACATGGCGAAGGCAAGGAGAGCCCTCTCCTTGCCTCTCTCAACGTATAGCGCACCGGGGGTCTTGCCGCAAGGCCCCCGTCACGGCGCACAATCGTCGGCCTGTGCCACGACCCGCGGAGGCGCGGAGGCGTGCCGCCCGACCGGCGGAGCGGCCGGGCGGCACACCGGCGGGAAGACGATCAGGGATGGGGACGTGCCCGACAAGAGGTTCGACAGAGTGGGAGGCGCCGGTGACTCAACCGGACACCGCGGTACGACGGAGCACGGCGGCCTCGGAGGCTTCGCGATGAGCGAGCGGTACGTGCTGGATCTTCAGGAGACCGACGAGACGCAGGGCGCGGTCGTCGGCGGCAAGGGCGCCCATCTGGGCGGGCTGTCGCGGATCGAAGGCGTCCGCGTGCCGGACGGTTTCTGTGTGACGACGGACGCCTTCCGGCGCGTCATGGCGGAAGCGCCGTCGGCCGGTGATCTGCTCGACCGGCTGTCCCGCGTGGACCCGGACGACCGGGAGGCGGTCCGGACGCTCAGCGCGCGGATCCGCCGGGCCGTCGAGGAGGTCGCCGTCCCGGACGATCTCGCGGCGGCGATCACCCGCGCGCTCACCCGGTTCGGCGAGCGTTCCGCGTACGCCGTCCGCTCCAGCGCGACGGCGGAGGACCTGCCGACGGCGTCCTTCGCCGGCCAGCAGGACACCTACCTGAACGTCGTGGGGCCCACGGAGGTCCTCCGGCACATCAGCCGGTGCTGGGCGTCGCTGTTCACCGAGCGCGCCGTGACCTATCGACGACGGAACGGCATCGACGACCGTACGGTCCGCATGGCCGTGGTCGTGCAGCGGATGGTCTTCCCGGACGCGTCCGGGATCCTGTTCACGGCCGACCCCGTCACGGGCAACCGCAAGGTCGCCACCGTGGACGCCGGCTTCGGCCTCGGCGAGGCCCTCGTCTCCGGCCTGGTGAACCCGGACGTCTTCAAGGTGCGCGACGGCGAGGTCGTCGCCAGGACGATCTCCGCCAAGCGGCGTGCCGTTCACGCCGTGCCCGCCGGCGGCACGCGGGAAGTGACGGTCGACGAGGAGCTGCGGGAGCGGCCCGCGCTGACGGACGAGCAGGCCGTGGAACTCGTGCGGCTGGGACGGCGGATCGAGGCGCACTTCGGCCGCCCGCAGGACATCGAGTGGTGTCTGGCCGACGGCGGTTTCCGGATCGTCCAGAGCCGGCCGATCACCACGCTGTTCCCGGTCCCCGAGAGCGACGACCAGGAGAAGCACCTCTACGTCTCCGTCGGCCACCAGCAGATGATGACCGACCCCATGAAGTCCCTGGGGTTGTCCATGTGGCGGCTGACGGCCATGGTGCCGATGCACGAGGCCGGCGGGAGGCTGTTCGTCGACGTGGCGCCGCGCCTGGCCTCGCCCGCGAGCCGCGCCGCGCTCCTGGACGTCATGGGGAGGGGCGATCCGCTGGTCAGGGACGCCCTGGAGACCGTCCTCGGCCACGAGGACGGTCTCCCGTCGCCCCCTGACACGGCTCCCGGCGAACCGCCGGCGGCCGGTGTGTCCACTCCGGCCGAGGCCGATCCGGCCATCGTCACGGAACTGATCGAACGCAGCCGGGCGTCCGTGGCCGCCCTGGAGCAGGGCATCCGGACGAAGACCGGACCGGCGCTGTTCGAGTTCCTGCTGGAGGCCTTCGAGGAGCACAAGCGGGTTCTCGGTGATCCGCTGAACATCCGGGCGATCATGGCGGGGATGGAGGCCACGTGGTGGCTCAACGACAAGCTCCTGGAGTGGCTGGGCGAGAAGAACGCCGCTGACACGCTGACGCTGTCCGCCCCCGACAACATCACCTCGGAGATGGGCCTCGAACTGCTCGACGTCGCCGACGTGATCCGGCCGCATCCGGAGGTGGTGGCGTTCCTGAGGGGTGTCGAGGACGAGGACTTCCTGGACGAGCTGGTGAAGCTGCCGGGCGGGACCGAAGCCCGCGACGCCATCGAGGCGTACCTCGACCGGTACGGCATGCGCTGCGTCGGCGAGATCGACATCACGAGGCCGCGGTGGCGCGAGCGCCCCGCCACGCTCGTGCCCGTGATCCTCGACAACGTCAGGAACTTCGAGCCGGGCGCCGCCGGGCGCCGCTTCGAACAGGGGCTGCGGAAGGCCCGGGAGAAGGAGCGGGAGGTGCTGTCGCGCTTGCGGGCCCTGCCGGACGGGGAGCGGAGAGCCGACGCGACCAAGCGGATGATCGACCAGGTCAGAGCCTTCGCCGGGTACCGGGAGTACCCGAAGTACGGCATCGTCAGCCGCTCCTTCGTCTACAAGCGGGCCCTGCTGGAGGAGGCCGGGCGGCTCGTGCGGTCGGGCGTGCTCCGCGAGAAGGAGGACGTCTTCCACCTCACGTTCCAGGAGTTCCACGACGTCGTGCGCACGAACCGGGTGGACGACCGGCTCGTCCGGCGGCGCGAGGAGGCGTTCCGGTCGTACCAGGCGCTCACGCCGCCCCGGGTGCTCACCTCGGACGGTGAGGCCGTCACCGGGTCGTACCGGCGCGACGACGTGCCGGCCGGCGCCCTGATCGGCCTGCCCGTCTCCGCCGGGACCGTCGAGGGGAGGGCCCGCGTCGTCCTCGACCTGGAGGAGGCCGATCTGGAAGCGGGCGACATCCTGGTCACGCCCTTCACCGACCCCAGCTGGTCACCGCTGTTCGTCGCGGTCGCGGGACTGGTGACGGAGGTGGGCGGTCTGATGACCCATGGCGCGGTCATCGCCCGGGAGTACGGTCTGCCGGCCGTCGTGGGCGTGGAGCGGGCCACCCGGCTGATCCGGGACGGACAGCGGATCCGGGTGCACGGCGCCGACGGGTACGTCGAGCTCCTGTCCTGACCGACGGCCCCCGGGGGCCCGGCCGACCGCTCGGAGGAGACCGCCCGGTCGGCGGGCCGGCCGGGGACGTTCGTCCGTACGCAAACGGGGAACCCGGGGCGTACGCCGACACCGCTCGGCCGTAGGTGCCGAGGGGGCACTTTCGGGGATTCGGGGTCTTGCGACACACAGCCGTCGGCGGCCGCCGACGGCTGTGTGTCCCGTATGCCTGTGGCAGGAAGGTGGCACGACGTTGCGTACCGTCGGGGTGGAGGAGGAGCTCCTCCTGGTCGATCCGGTGACCGGGGAGCCGAAGGCGTTGTCGGCCGCGGTCCTGGCCCACGCCGACCGGGACGACCCCGGACAGGACGTGTTCGAGAAAGAACTGTTCGGGCAGATGCTGGAGTTCGCCACGCATCCCCGGTCGGACATGGCGGACCTCGGGAACGAGATCGTGCGGTGCCGCAAGGAAGCGGCACGCCTCGCCGGTGAGATCGGCTGCGCGGTCGCCGCCCTGGCGACCTCCCCTTTGCCGGTCAGCCCGTCGGTCAGCGTGAACGACCGCTACCAGTGGATGGCCGAACAGTACGGCATCGCGACACGCGATCAGTTGGTGTGCGGCTGCCACGTCCACGTGTCCGTGGCGTCCGACGAGGAGGGCGTGGCCGTCCTGGACCGTCTGCGCCCCTGGCTGGCGGTGCTGGCCGCGCTCAGCGCGAACTCGCCGTTCTGGCAAGGGCAGGACACCGGCTATGCCGGCTACCGCAGCCGGATGTGGGACCGCTGGCCCTCGGCAGGGCCCTCGGAGCCGTTCGGTACGGCCGAGCGGTACCACCGCCGCGTGAGGGACATGGTGGCGACCGGCGTCATCCTCGACGAAGGCATGGTGTACTTCGACGCGCGCCTGTCGGCGAACTACCCCACCGTGGAGATCCGGGTGGCCGACGTGTGCCTGCGCTCCGGCACCGCCGTCCTCATCGCGGCCCTGGCCCGCGCCCTGGTGGACACGGCCGCACGTGACTGGCGGGCCGGCCGGCCCGCACCGGACCACAACGTGAACGTGCTCAGGCTCGCCGCCTGGAAAGCCGCCCGCTGCGGCCTCGAGCAGGACCTCCTCGACCCCACGACCATGCGTCCCCGGCCCGCCGCACGCGTCCTGCGCACACTGCGGGAACACGTGGGCGACGCCCTGACGCGCACCGGCGACACCGACCTCGTCGACAAGGCACTCGCGGAACTGCTGCGCCGGGGTACCGGCGCCCGTGAGCAGCGCCGGATGTGGGAGCGCACGGGCAACCTGCGGGACGTCGTCACCGAGTGCGTCCAGCAGAGCCAGGGATGAACGCCGCCAGGACCGTGCCGCCTCGCACCGAGGTGCGGGGGGCGGTCGAGGGGCCCGGCGTCGAGGGGTCCGGCGAGGCACCGGGCCCCTCGGCCGTTTCCCCGGCCGGGGTGAGCGGTCAGCCGGTCTTGGCGCAGATCGCGTAGACGGCGGCGGTGTACGTGTTGCCGGCGCCGTTCAGGAAGCCGGCGGTCCAGCCGACGGGTGTGGCGCCGGAGACGATCGGGTTGGAGTGCAGCGCCGGGCCGTTCGCCATCGCGGTGCCGCCGGGCATGTACCACCCGCCGCCGGTGGCGGTCTCACCGGCCGGGCACCGCGCCTCGACGTCGACCATGTCCAGCTCGGCGACGTCCTTCGTGACGGTGACGACGTGCGCCCCCGCGACCCCGTCCGCCCCGGCGGGCCCGGCGGGCCCCTGAGCGCCGGCGTCCCCCTTGTCTCCCTTGTCCCCCTTGGGACCGGCGGGCCCCTGGGGGCCGGTCCGGTTCCAGGTGACGGAGTCCTCGCCCTGGCGGCAGGCGGAGTCCGGCTCGACGAGACGCAGCCTGCCGTTCGCGTTCACGCACCCATGGATCGTGCCGTCCCCGGCGATGTACGACCGCTGCGCGTCCCCTGCCAGCGCGAAGCCCGCCGAGGTCACCACGATCACGACAGAGGCGGCGGCAGCGGCCGTGACGGCACGGCGAATGAAAGTCACAGATCCCCCCGGGATTGTTGAACCATCGACTTGCGGCTCGCCCCCGGATATTCCCGACCACCCCTGAAAAAACACTTGTTGCCGGAATGCGCAGCAATCCCACATGTGTCCGCGAGGGGGCGGACGACCGGCGCCGGGCCGCCGCCGGACCCAAGGCGATCACAGGTGGGTGCGATGATGGGGCCATGGGACGACAGAGGACCAAGCCGGCTCCGACGCCGCCGACCACCACACGTGGTCGGCGTACTCGTGACGGCCTGATCCTCGCCGGGCGGGAGGTCCTGGAGCAGCAGGGGTGGTCGGCGTTCAGCCCCGAAGCGGTCGCCCAGGCGGCGGGCGTCTCGTACGGGACCTTCTACACGTACTTCGAGTCCAGGGAAGACCTGCTGCACCACGTCGTCCGGTCGGTCGTCGGCGAGATGTTCGCGTCCAGCCTGGTGCCGCCGGACACCGCCGACGACCCCTACACCAAGCTGGTGGAGGCGAACCGCCTCTACCTGCGCGCCTGGGACAGGGCGTCCAAGGTGCTACGGCTCGTGGACCAGGGGGCGGCCGCGGACGAGACCGTGCGTCACATGGTCCTCGAGATCCGGGAGTTCTACGTCAGCCGTGCCACGCGGGGCATCCGGCGCCTACAGGAGGCGGGGCTGGCGAATCCGAACCTGGACACCCGGCTGACGGCCCTGGCGCTGGGGTCGATGGTCGAGCAGGTCGCCCACGCGCGGTCCTCCATGGACGAGCCGTACGACGAGGACACGGTGGTCGACCACCTCTCACGGCTGTGGGCGGCGGCCATCGGGCTGCGGGGCGCGCCGGACGAGGGCTGGGCCGATCGCGTCGACGCCTCCGCGGGTACGGCCTCCGGCTGACGCGGGCGGGCGGCCGCGCGACGGCGTTCGTCGCCGCGGGTCGGCCGTCACGGCGAAAGCGCGGGGAGCGCGGACGGATCAGCGTCCCGTGAACGCGGGCGCCCGCTTGGCCAGGAAGGCGTCCAAGCCTGCCCGGTAGTCGTCCGTGGCGCCGGTGAGCGCGATCTGGGCCGCTTCGCATTCCAGCGCGGCGTCGAGCGTCGGCCCGGACGCGAAGGTGACGGCGGTCTTCATGGCGGCGAACGCACGGGTGGGTCCGGCGGCCAGTTCGGCCGCGCTCCGGTGGACCGTGCCCTCGAAGTCCTCGTCGGCGACGACCTGGTGCAGCAGTCCCAGGCCGAGTGCCTCTGCCGCGCCGAGGAGCCGGGGGCGCAGCAGCAGGTCGAGCGCCACCGCCCGTCCGGCGACGCGCGGCAGGGTCCAGGAGATCCCGGTGTCGCAGGACAGGCCGATGCCCGCGAAGGCGGTGGTGAACGTCGCGGACGAAGCGGCGATCCGGATGTCGCACGCCAGCGCCAGTGCCATGCCGGCGCCCGCGGCGACCCCGTTGACCGCGGCGACCACGGGCTTGGGCATCGTCAGGAGGGTCCGCACGAGAGGGTTGTACTGCTCCCGTACGGCGTCGGCCATGGCCTGCCCGTAGCCCGCGGACCGCGCTTCCCCCAGGTCCTGGCCGACGCAGAACGCCCGTCCGGTTCCGGTGAGCACCACGGCACGGACGTCCGGGTCGTCGGCCGCGGCCCGCAACGCGTCCAGGAGTTGGGACTTGGCGTTCAGGTCCAGGCTGTTCATCCGGGCCGGCCGGTCGAGCCGGACCGTCCGGACGTTTCCCCGGGTGGACGTGGTGACGGCAGGGGTGTTCGGCATGGTGGTTCCGTTCCTGGATCGTTGGCGGACCGTCTGACGGGAGACGGGGTTCAGGCGGTCCTCGACGGGGCCCTGTGGACCGAGGTCCTGGCGCCGAGGCCGGTCAGCGCGTCGTCGTACTGCTCCTTGAGCACCGCGACCAGTTCGGCGACGGTCCGGCTCCGCTTGACGGCGCCGATGCCCTGGCCGGATCCCCAGATGTCCTTCCACGCCCGGGCGTTCGTATTGCCGCCGGAGCCGAAGTCCATCGCGGAGGGGTCGGACTCGGGGAGGTCGTCGGGGTCGAGTCCGGCGGCGGCGATGCTGCCGCGCAGATAGTTGCCGTGGATGCCGGTGAACAGGTTGCTGTAGACGATGTCCTTGGCGGTGCTGTCCACGATCATCCGCTTGTAGGCGGGCGGGGTGTTGGCCTCGGCGGTGGACAGGAACGCCGACCCGACGTAGGCGAGGTCGGCGCCCGCGGCCAGGGCGGCCAGGACCGACCGGCCGTGGGCGATGGCGCCGGACATCAGCAGCGGTCCGTCGAACCACTCACGGATCTCCTGGACGAGGGCGAACGGGGACTGCGTGCCCGCGTGACCACCGGCGCCCGCGGCCACGGCGATGACGCCGTCGGCCCCCTTCTCGACGGCCTTGCGGGCGAACTCATTGCTGATCACGTCGTGCAGGACGATCCCGCCGTACGCGTGCACGGCGTCGTTGATCTCGGGACGCGCCCCCAGCGAGGTGATCACGATCGGCACCCGGTGCTTCACGATCACGTCCATGTCGAGCTCGAGGCGGTCGTTCGAGCGGTGCACGATCTGGTTGACGGCGAACGGGGCGACGACGGCGTCCGGGTGCGCGGCCTCGTACGCGGCGTTCTCCTCCGTGATGCGGTCCAGCCAGTCGGACAGGAGGGACGCGGGCCGGGCGTTCAGGGCCGGAAAGGAACCGATCACACCGGCCTGGCACTGGGCGACGACCAGTTCGGGTCCGGAGGCGATGAACAGGGGCGAGCCCACGACGGGCAGCGTGAGGGGCCGTGACAGGGCGGGGGGCAGCGGCATGGCGGGTCCTTCGGCGGCTTTCGTCGAGCCCTCGGCGGCGTGACGGCCGGCGGAGGGGACCTCGGCGAGGGGCGGGGCCCCGATTCTGCAACTCGTTGCAGAATCGGACAAGGACGCCCGCCCGCAGGCCGCCCGCCGAGGACGACGCCGGCACCCGCCCCCCGGCCGCCTCACGAGCGGCCCGACCAGCGACTTTCCCGCGACCCGCCCAACCCGATCCGGGATCTGACTTTTTTATCAAAGAGATGCACATCACAGCCCCACTCCCCTGAATCGTCGATTCGCTCGACGCGCAACGACACGGCCAAATCGAATCAGCACCGCGCCGAAGACCCGAGGGCGTGACTCGACAAAGACTTGACTATTTTGTCAGCTTGATCGACGCTGCCGTCATCGCAGCCCCTGCTCACCCGTGAGCGGTGCGGCTGTTCGCGTCAGGAACCAGGGAGGGACACGCATGGACGTCCAGTTCGATTTCAGCGGCAGGAGGGTGGTGGTGTTCGGTGGCACGTCCGGCATCAACCTCGCCATCGCCGAGGCTTTCGCCGCGCGGGGCGCCGCGGTGGCGGTGGCCAGCCGGAAGCGGTCCAACGTCGACGCGGCCGTGGAGCGGCTCGGTGTCCACGGGAACCCGGTGCGCGGCTTCGTGGCCGACGTGCGGGACATGGAATCGGTCGCGGAGGTCTTCGAAGCGGTGCGCTCGGAGTGGGGGCCGGTCGACGTCCTGGTCTCCGGGGCGGCCGGCAACTTCCTGGCGGAGGCGAACGAGCTGTCGTCGAACGGCTTCAAGGTGGTCGTGGACATCGACCTGAACGGCACCTTCCACGTGATGCGCGCCGGGTTCGAGCACCTCGCCCCCGGCGCCTCGGTCATCAACATCACCGCGCCGCAGGCGATGATCCCCGTGCGCTATCAGGCCCATGTGTGCGCGGCGAAGGCCGGCGTGGACCAGTTGACCCGGGTGCTCGCGCTGGAGTGGGGCGGCAAGGGCGTGCGCGTGAACGCGATAGCGCCGGGACCGATCGCCGGGACGGAGGGGCTGGCCCGCCTCTCGCCGGGAGACGACCCGAACGGCGACAGGTCGGTCAGGAGTGTTCCGCTGGGCCGGTTCGGCACCACGGAGGAGATCGCGGACCTGGCGATGTTCCTGTCGTCCTCCGCCGCCGCCTACGTCTCCGGCGCGGTGATCCCCTGCGACGGCGGGGGCTCGTTCGAAAGCCTCCGCGCGATCGAGGAAGCCGGCCGCTTCCTCGCCTCGGCCCCGCGGTGACCGGAGCGCGGCCGGCCCCTCCCGGAACCGCGAGGGGCGGTGGTGTGCCCGCACGGCCCGGCGGCCGCACCGCGGAAATCACCCACGGCCGGGGCGTCGTACCCGCTCCGTCCCTCGATCGTGCCGTACCCACCCTGCCCCTCGACCGTCAGGAGCCTTCCGCATGAGACGCCAGATCTTCACCGAGGACCACGAGACCTTCCGGGCGACCGTCCGCACCTTCCTGGACAAGGAGGTGCTGCCGCACTACGAGCAGTGGGAGAAGGACGGCATCGTCTCCCGCGAGGTCTGGCTGGCCGCCGGCCGGCAGGGCCTGCTCGGCCTCGCCGTGGAGGAGGAGCACGGCGGCGGCGGGAACCCCGACTACCGCTACAGCGCGGTGCTCGCCGAGGAGTTCGGCCGCGCCTACGCCGCCGGCTTCGCCATCGGCCTGCACAACGACATGATCGGTCCCTATCTGACCTCGCTGGCGACCGAGGAGCAGAAGCGGCGCTGGCTGCCCGGTTTCTGCGACGGCTCGATCGTCACGGCGATCGCGATGACCGAGCCCGGCGCGGGCTCCGACCTCCAGCGCATCCGCACCACCGCGGAGGACCACGGGGACCACTGGGTCCTGAACGGCTCCAAGACCTTCATCTCCAACGGCATCAACGCCGACCTGGTGATCGTGGTCGCCAGGACCACCCCCGAGGGCGGCGCGCGCGGACTGTCGCTGCTCGTCGTCGAGCGGGGCATGGCGGGCTTCGAACGCGGCCGCAACCTCGACAAGATCGGCCAGAAGTCGCAGGACACCGCCGAGTTGTTCTTCAACGACGTCCGCGTGCCCAAGGAGAACCTGCTCGGTGAGCTCGACGGGGCCTTCCTGCACCTGATGACGAACCTCGCGCAGGAGCGCGTCACGATCGCGGTCGCCGCCGTCGCCGGGGCGGAGCGCCTGCTGGAGATCACCACGCGGTACGTGAAGGAGCGCGAGGCGTTCGGACGGCCGCTCGCGAAACTCCAGCACGTCCGCTTCGAGATCGCGGAGATGGCGACCGAGTGCGCGGTGGCCCGGGCCTTCCTGGACCGGTGCGTCGAGGAGCACGCGAGCGGCACCCTGGACGCCGTCCACGCCTCGATGGCGAAGTGGTGGGCGACCGAGCTGCAGAAGCGGGTCGCCGACCGGTGCCTGCAACTGCACGGCGGCTACGGCTACATGACGGAGTACCCGATCGCCAAGGCGTTCACCGACGGCCGTGTCCAGACCATCTACGGCGGGACGACGGAGATCATGAAGGAGATCATCGGACGCTCGCTGCTCGCCTGATCCGCTGTGTACGGTGCGGACATGTCCGCCTTCCTTCAGCAACTCCCCGCTCTCGTGGGCGTCGTGATCGGCGCCCTGGGTTCGTACCTGGCCCTCGTCCGCAGCGATCGCGAGCGCTTCGAACGGGACCGCGCGGACCGGTGGGACGAGCGGCGCCTCGCCGTGTACTCCGAGTACGCGCGGTCGCTGAAGAAGTCGGTGACGCTCACCTACCGCGTCGCCGCGCACCTGGGCAACGACCCGCACCCGCACCCCCTGCCCCTGGCCGAGGCCGAACCGTTCCTGGCCCGGGCCACCGACGACCGCGATCCCGCGGGAGAGGCCCTGATCATGCTGGGCAGCCGCGAAGTGGTGGACCGGGCCCGGGAGTGGGTGACCGTGGTGATGGAGATGGAACGCTTCCAGCGCGTCGGCACCCTCGATCCGCAGGCGTGGCAGGCACTCCTGGAGCGCCAGCGCAGGGGCCGCGAAGGCTATTACGCGGCCGTGCGCGAGGACCTCCGGCTGCCTCCCGGCCACCCGGGCCGCTGGCTGACGAACCCTGGGACGTGACACCGGAGCACCCCTGTCGGCGGGCCGCGGGCGCGACGCCCCGGTCCACCGCCACACTCGTCCCGTACCGCTTCGCCCCCGCCCGGCGGACCGCCCGTCCGCGACGGCCACCGGGGCGGACCGGCACCCGCACCCGGCACCCGCCCGAGGAGGAGAACGTTGGCCCCCACCGATGTCACCTACGCGATCACCGGATCCTCCGGCCGCCTGGGCGGGCGCGTCGCGCGCAGGCTGGCCGCCGCCGGCATCGCGCAGACCCTCCTGGCCCGCACCCCTTCCCGCGCTCCGCTGCTGCCCGGCGCGATCGCGGTACCCGGCTCCTACGACGACCCCGAAGCCCTCGCACGCGCCCTGCGCGGCACCGACCGCGTCCTGATGGTCTCGGCCTCGGAGTCCCCCGAACGGCTCCGGGACCACCGCACCTTCGTCGACGCCGCGGCCCGGGCCGGTGTCGCGCATCTGGTCTACGTCTCCTTCTGCGGGGCCGCACCGGACGCGACCTTCACCCTGGCCCGGGACCACTGGCACACCGAACAGCACATCCGCGCCGCCGGGATCCCCTTCACCTTCCTGCGGGACAACCTCTACGCCGACTTCATGCCCGCCCTCGTGGGCACCGACGGCGCCATCCGCGGGCCCGCCGGGGACGGCAGGGCGGCCCTGGTCGCCCAGGACGACATCGCCGACGCCGCGGTGGCGGTCCTGCTCGATCCGGGTCCGCACGCCGGCCGCACCCACGAACTCACGGGACCGGAGGCGCTGGGCCTGGCCGACGTGGCCCGGATCCTCACCGCCGTCGGCGGTCGGCCGGTCTCCTACGTCCCGGAGACGACCGAAGAGGCGTACGCCTCCCGCGCGGTGTACGGAGCACCCGACTGGCAGCTCGACGCATGGGTGTCCACCTACGCGGCGATCGCCGACGGCTCCCTCGCCACCGTGACCACCGCCGTCGAGGACCTCACCGGACACCGGGCGACACCGCTGGACCAGGTCCTGCGCGCCGCGGCCGATGACTCCCCTTCTCCTTGACCGGCCGCGGGGGCCGGGCACGGGCGAAGGCGGCGTAAGGTGACGCCCTCCGATCCGTGCGACACGAGGGGCCGGTCATGGCTGCGGCAGACGAGAGACCACGAGAAGTCGGCAAACAGGACGTCCCCCTGTCCGGCGGGCGGACGCTGCGGGTGACGGAGTACGCCAACGGCAGCATCCGGATCGCGGTGAAGACCGGATCCCCCTACGTGATCACCAGCCTGGAACAGATCGACGACGAGGCCGTACTGAAGATCTCCCCCGGACGTGAGGGGTCGAGCGCCCACAAGAACTGGGTCCACGACCACAGCGCCGACGACGGAGAGCGCCCGTAGGAGCCGCGTTCAGCGCGGGAGCACCCAGTCCGGGGTCCAGGTCCCGGCGGCGTCGTGGCCGGCCGTCGTGGCGGCGAGGTGGGTGCGGAGGGTGCCCAGCGCCGGGTGGGGGTTGTCGCGGTGCCACAGCAGCGAGTGCGGGTAGACGGGTGTCGGGTCGGTCACCGGGATCAGGCGCAGGCCGTGGCCCGTGGGCCAGACAAGGCGGGTCTGCCCGCCCATGAAGGTGGCGAGCGCCGGGGTGTCGGCGACGGTGTCGAGGAGCGCGTCGGAGCCGAAGTTGGGGCCGGTCGCCTCGATGGTGAGGCCGAACTCGGCGACGAGGTCGTCGTAGTAGGCGGCCCACTCGGTCCCGGGGACGATGCCCGGCATCCAGATCCGGTGGCCGACGAGTTCGGCCACCGTCACCGACCTCGCGCCCGCCAGCGCGTGCGCGGGGCCGGTGAGCAGCTGGAGCGGTTCGTCGAGCACCCGTACGGACTCGATGTCCTCGGGGAGGGGCCGGCCGGGCACGGCGACGGCGCGGAAGGACGCGTCGATCGCGCCGGACCGGATGGCGGCGACGGCCGTCTCGATGTCGAACAGCATCACCACGTCGAGGTCGACCTCGGGGTACGTACGGTGGAAGCCGCGCATCAGGCCCGAGGCCGCGCCGCGCGAGGCGATGATGTCGACGCGCAGTGGACGGCTGCCGGTGCGCACGGACGAGACCGCGCGTTCGGACACCCGCAGCAGCTCGCGCGCGTGGGGCAGGAACGCCTGCCCGTCGATGGTCAGCTCGGCGCCTCGCGGTGTACGGGCGAACAGGCGCACACCGAGGGTGCGCTCCAGCGCGGCGACGCGTTTGGAGACGGCCTGCTGGGTGACCGCCAGCTCGGCGGCGGCCTCCTGGAACTGCCCGGCGTCGGCTACGGCGACGAAGGTCCGTACGGTGTCGAGGTCCACGTCATCACCCTAGCTCCACAACCGATGGTTGTAGCGTACGGCCACACGGTTGTTTGATCCCTGGTCACAGTGCCCGCTTTGATGCCATCGGACGCGGATCGGTTGTACGCGCGGATCGGTTGTACGGGCGAGCGGTGGGGGGACGGGCGTGAGGAGCGGGCACCGGCTGGGGCGGCGGTTCGGGTGGTTCTGGGGAGCCTACGGGGCCGGCGCGCTCGGCACGTGGCTCGCCTTCGGCTCGTTCGAGCTGATCGCCGTCCGGGTGCTGCACGCGGGGCCGGCCGAGGTCGCCGTGCTCGCCTCCGTGGGGGCCGCGGTGGGCGCGGCCGTGGCGGTGCCGCTGGGCCCGTGGGTGGAGTTCCGGCGCAAGCGGCCGGTGCTGATCGCGATGGACCTGGTGCGGTTCGCGGCGCTGCTGACGATCCCCGCCGCGTTCGCGCTGGGCGTGCTCACCTTCCTTCAGCTCCTGCTCGTCTCGGTCGTCGTCGCGGCGGCCGACATCGCCTTCCGCGCCGCCTCCGGCGCGTACCTGAAGACGTTGGTGCCGGCCGAGGACCTGCTCGTGGCGGGCGCCCGGCTCGAGTCGACGGCGTGGACGACGACGATCGTCGGACCGCCGCTGGGCGGTGCGGCGATCGGCCTGCTGGGCCCGGTGGCGACGGTGGTGGCCGACGGGGTCAGCTATCTGCTCTCCGCCCTGGGCATCCGCGCGACGGGCGGGCACGAGCCGGGGCCCGGACGCCGGGAGACCGCGCGCATGCGGGCACCGGACCTGCTCGACGGCTGGCGGTACGTCCTCGCCGACCCCACGCTGCGTCCGCTGTTCTTCAACACGGCCCTGTTCAACGGCCTGGTCATGGCCGCCCAGCCGCTGCTGGCCGTCCTGATGCTCGGCCGGCTCGGGTTCACACCGTGGCAGTACGGCCTCGCCTTCGCCGCGCCCTCGATCGGCGGGCTGCTCGGTTCGCGGCTGGCCCGGCCGCTGGTCACCCGGTTCGGGCAGCACCGGGTCCTGGTCGCGTCCGGGGCGCTGCGCGCGATCTGGCCGCTCGGCCTGGCGTTCCTGGGGCCGGGCACCGGCGGACTGGCGCTGGTGACGGGCGTGGAGCTCGGGCTCATCTTCTGCTGCGGGGTCTTCAACCCCGTCTCCTCCACCTGCCGCCTCGAACGCACCGCGAACGACCGGGTCGCCCGGGTGCTGACCGCCTGGGCGGTGACGACCAAGGCCTCGACCGCGCTCCTGACCGCGCTCTGGGGCGTACTGGGCGCCCTGCTCGGCCCGCGCACGGCCATCGCCCTGGCCGGCGTCCTCCTGCTGGCGACCCCGCTGCTGCTCCCCCGGCGGGCCGCGGCACCCGGCACCGCCGAGGCGGAGACGGCACCGGCGCCGGGTCGCGCCTGAGGAGAGACGGTGCGCTCAGGAGGTACTGGTGCCGGGGCCCGCCGCGAGGCAGTGTCGCGGCGCGGCCCGCGGCCCGCGCCGCCGAGGACGCGGCAGGGGGATCGGCTGGCCCGGCCGCTACCGAATGTCTGCCCAGTGCTCCACCCTTCAGGGTGGAGATGAAGGGCATCCTGCCCATGGCGGCCCGGAAGGCCGCAGCGGCATGGCAGGATCGCCTTGCCGGACGACGGAGTTGTCCTGCCTACCGCCGGACGGGCGGGAAGTCAGGCCTGCGGAGGCCACGTGAGACCGACCCTCACCGGTCGGCGGAGGCCCGTGAAACAGGAACCCACGGTGGTACTGCGGAGCAGTACGGACCGGAATCACCTGCCCCCGGGCAGGTGAGGACGTCAAGCCAAGGGGCATTCGGCCAGCAGTGCCGAAGCGTCCGCGTCGGCCGGGCGCGCCACGGTGTGGCCGGCCGACGGGCGTCCTTCGCCGGCCAGCCAGCGTTCCAGCGCCGTGAAGGCCGAGCGGTGGCAGGGGGTCATCGGACGGAGCCGGTCGGGGAACGCGTCGACGAGCGCGTCGGTGTGCGTCCCGTCCGCGATGCGGTAGTAGCGCAGCAGCGGACCCCGCCCGGCCGCGCGCACCATCCGGGCGTAGGCGTCCCCGTCGCGGCTGATCGGCAGCAGCACGTCGAGCGTGCCCTGGAGGGAGACGAGCGGTTTGCCGATGCGTCCGGTCAGCGCGATGCGGCCGACGGCGCGGTGCACGGCACGGGGTCTCGCGCCGTAGTCGTAGTCGGCGTCGCAGCCGGGGGTGCCGGAGGCGCAGAACGGGGTTCCCGCCTCGGTCTCCCCGTCGTAACCGGGGTCCAGTTCCTCACGGTAGAGGCGCTGGGTCAGATCCCAGTAGGTCTTGTAGTGGTACGGCCACAGGAACTCCGACCCGGCCGGATAGCCGGCCGCGTGCAGGGCGTCCCGAGCCGCGTCGGCGCCGGGTCCGCCCGCCGCGTAGGCCGGGTATTCGCGCAGCGCGGTCGGCAGGAAGGCGAGCGGGCCGCCGTCGGAGTTCCAGAGCGTGCCCTCCCAGTCGACTCCCCCGTCGTAGAGCTCGGGATGGTTCTCCAGTTGCCAGCGGACCAGGTAGCCGCCGTTGGAGATGCCGGTGGCGACGGTGCGGGAGGGGGACTTCCCGTAGCGCTCCTTGACCACGGCTCGGGCGGCCCGGGTGAGCTGGGTGAGCCGTGTGTTCCACTCGGCGATGGCGTCGCCGGGGCGGCGGCCGTCCCGGTGGAAGGCGAGGCCGGTGTTGCCCTTGTCGGTGGCGGCGTAGGCGTAGCCGCGTGAGAGCACCCAGTCGGAGATCGCGCGGTCGTTGGCGTACTGCTCGCGGTTGCCCGGTGTTCCGGCGACGACGAGCCCGCCGTTCCAGTGGTCGGGCAGCCGGATGACGAACTGCGCGTCGTGGTTCCAGCCGTGGTTGGTGTTGGTGGTGGACGTGTCGGGGAAGTAACCGTCGATCTGGGTCCCGGGCACCCCGCTGGGCGTCGGCAGGTTCTTGGGCGTCAGCCCCGCGTAGTCGGCGGGGTCGGTGTGGCCGGAGGCCACGGTCCCGGCGGTGGTCAACTCGTCGAGACAGGCTGCCTGTTGGTGGGCGGCGCCGGGTACCCGCGGCGGATCGCCCGCGGCGCAGGCCCCGGTGCGCGGGCCGTGGAGACCGGCCGCGGACGAGGGTGCGGCCGACGCGAGGACGCCCGGACCGGCGGTCGCGAGCGCCAGCGCGCACAGCGCGGCGCGCCATCGGGGCCGCCGTCCGCCGGGTGGGGTGGCGTCCGTACTGGGGTGGGGCATCCGGGACCTCGAATCCGAGTGGGGACGGTGGGGACGCGCCGGAGGCTAGTGACAGGGGGACCGGTGGGAACATGTGCCGGACCGCCATGATGGCGGGGGTGGGAGCAGCGTCGGCCACCATGGCGGTCCGTGTTCCCGTGTGCGGACGGGACCTGAGGTCCGGTCAGGGGCAGCCGCCGTCGGCGATGGTGTAGGTGCCGACGGGTGATTCCTTGAGGGTGTGGGTGACGAAGGTGTTGTACAGCCCCATGTTCTGGTTCGTGCCCTTGGCGTAGGTGTAACCGCCGCCGGTGACGGCCCGGCCGGCCTGGACGTGGGCGTAGTTGCTGCTCGTCCAGCAGGCCGCGGTGCCGCCGCCGGTGGTCGTGGCGGTGACCGTCCCCGAACGGGGGCCCGCCGTACCGGCGTCGTCGCGCGCGGCGACCGCGTACGTGTGCGTGGTGCCCGCCGTCAGTCCGGTGTCCGTGTACGACGTACCGCTCGTCGTCCCGACCGGGTCGCCGTCGCGGAACACGGCGTAGTCGGCGGCGCCGCCCACCGCGTCCCAGCGCAGACCGACGCCGGTGTCGGTGACCGCTGTCGTGGCCAGTCCGGTGGGTGCGGGCAGCGAGCCCCCGCCGGACGACGGGCCTTCGAGGCCGAAGAAGCGGGCGATCCAGTAGCTGGAGCAGATCGAGCCGAGGAAGTACGGGGCGCCGGTGGCACCGCACTGCCGGTCACCGCCGCCCGGTTCGACCGGCGTGCCGTGCCCGATGCCGGGTACCGCGTCGACCTCGACGGCGACCGTGCCGTCCGCCGCCAGGTATTCGTCGCGCCGGGTGGAGTCGGGGCCGATCACGGAACTGCGGGTGGGGGTCTGGGACAGTCCCCGCACCGCCGTCCACTGGTCACGCAGTTCGGCGGCGCTCAGCGGGACCACCGTGGTGTCCTGGTCGCCGTACCAGATGGCCGTACGGGGCCAGGGACCGTCGTACGACGGGTAGGCGTCGCGCACCCGCTGGGCCCAGGCGCTCGGGGCGAGGTCGACTCCGGGGTTCATGCAGGTGTACGGACTGTTGTCCCGGGTGCAGTCGTAGGGCAGACCGGCGACGACCGCGCCGGCGGCGAAGACGTCGGGGTAGGTGGCCAGCATGACCGAGGTCATGGCGCCGCCGGCGGACAGACCGGTGACGTACACGCGCCCGGGGTCGGCCCCGTAGGCGGAGACGGCGTGGCTCACCATCTGCCGGACGGAGAGGGCCTCGCCCTGACCGCGCCGGTTGTCCGTCGCCTGGAACCAGTTGAAGCACTTCTGGATGTTGTTCGAGGAGGTCGTCTCCGCGAGCACGAGGACGAACCCGTCCCGGTCGGCGAGCCGGGGCAGTCCGGAGTTGTCGGCGTAGACCTGGGCGTTCTGCGTGCAGCCGTGCAGCGCCACGACCACGGGCGGGTGCGCGGGCAGGGACGCCGGGCGGTACACGTACATGTTCAGCCCGCCGGGGTTCGAGCCGAAGCCGGTGACCCGGGTGACCGGCACGGCGGCCCGGGCAATGGGTACGGGGCCGGTCAGGGCGGCCCCCAGGACCAGGGCCACGACCGTGAGGAGGCGGACCGACAGGCGGGCCGGCCGGTTCCGGGGCCGTCGTGGTGGGGAAGGGCGGTGCATGCGCGGCTCCCTCTCTGGGGGTGTCCGGCCCCGCCCGTCCTGGGCCGTCCCTGGCCATCGGACGAGCGGGGCGTTGCGGAACCCCAGGGTCGACCGCCTGTGACCGCCGTGACATGGCGTCCGCCACCACAACCGTGCGCATGGCAGTCGTCATCGCACGGATTGCGGGAGCGCCGCCCGCTCTGCTACGCCGAGCGAACCCCGGACGGTCCTCCGTCCGCTCCGGGTGCCGCCCACAGGTCCGGGCAGAGCACCGCGACGATGCGTTCGAAGCGCGCGGCCATCGCGTCGGCGGTCTGCTCGGGGTGGTGCCGCCACCAGGCGACGGCGGCGCTCACGGTCCCGTACCAGAGGTGGGTGCCGAGGTCGGCGTCGAGGGGTTCCACGGCCGGGGAGGCGTGCAGGAATTCGGCCACGCCCACCGCGCCCATCCGGTTGAGTTCCCGCCGGTATCCGGTCGCCGCCTCGTACAGCGGACCCTCGGCCGGAAGGGTCCCGTCGTAGACGAGTTCCCAGTCGTGCGGGCGCGATTCGAGCGCGCGGAAGACGGCCCCCAGGGTGCGTACGGCGCGCGAGAGGTCGGAGGGCCCCTGCTGGGCGGACGCGACGGCTTCGACCAGGCGGGTGCCGGCCTGGTCGAGGCAGGTCAGATAGAGGCTGTCCTTGGACCCGAAGTACTCGTAGATCATGGGTTTGGTGATGCCGGCCCGTGCCGCCACCTGCGCGGTCGACCCGCACGCGTAGCCCTTCGCGCCGAACTCCCCGGCGGCCGCCTCCAGGATCAGCCGCTCCCGGTCCTTGCGGGGCATCCCCTTGGTGCCCACGCTCCGCGTCGCCTTCTCCTGGTTGCTCATGCCGCCACCCTATGCCAAAGTGACCGACCAGTAAATTACCCGGCGTTCAGTTCGGATGACTGGAGGGGCGATGAGCCGCAGGACGCGTTCGTGGTGGGGTTGGGGAAACGTCGAGGACGCCGTGACCGGCGCGGAGCGGGCGGAACTCACCCGGCGCACCGCCGAGCTGCTCCCCGACGCGGACCTGACCGTGCACTCCGCTCCCCCGGTCGAATCGTTCGAGGTGGCCCCGAGCAGGCTCTCGCCTCCGCCCTCGCTGGCCCGGTCGGCCTCGCACGACCTCCGCGACCGGCTGGCGCACAGCCACGGCCAGGCGTTCCGCGACGTCGTGCGCGCGCTGCTCGGAAAGCTGCCCCACGTGCCGGACCTCGTCATGCGCCCCACGTCGGAGGCCGAGGTGGTGCGGATCCTGGAATGGTGCGACGGCGCCGGCGCGGCGGTCGTCCCGTTCGGCGGCGGCACCTCCGTGGTGGGAGGCGTCGAAGCCCGTACGGGTGCGGAGTACGCGGGAGTGGTCAGCCTGGATCTCGGCTCCCTGGACCGGGTTCTGGAGGTCGACGGGACCAGCCGGGCCGCGCTCGTCCAGGCCGGCGTCCTCGGCCCGCACCTGGAGGATCAGCTCAGACCCCACGGATACACGCTCCGGTTCTTCCCCCAGTCCTTCGAGTTCTCCTCTCTCGGCGGCTGGTTGGCGACCCGGGCCGGCGGTCACTTCGCGACCCGCCTCACCCACATCGACGACCTCACCGAGTCGCTGCGGGTGGTCACCCCCGCCGGCGTCGTCGAGAGCCGCCGTCTGCCCGGTTCGGGCGCCGGTCCCTCGCCCGACCGGATGTTCCTCGGTTCCGAGGGAACGCTCGGTGTCATCACCCAGGCCTGGGTACGCCTCCAGGACCGACCGCGGTGGCGGGCCGGGGCCTCCGTCGCCTTCCAGGACCACGAGGCGGGGGTCCGGGCCGTACGGGCCCTGGCGCAGTCCGGGCTCGACCCGGCGAACTGCCGGCTGCTGGACCCGATGGAGGCGTTCATCAACGCGGGCAGCCCGACCGCGGTCCTGGTGCTGGGCTTCGAGTCCGCCGACCACCCCGTCGACGCGTGGACGGAACGCGCGCTGGAGCTCTGCCTCGACCACGGGGGCACGCTTCCGGAGCCACCGCGGTACACCGGCCCCGCGGACACGGCCGCCCGGACCTCGGCCGCCGACACCTGGCGCTCCTCCTTCCTGCGGATGCCCTATCAGCGGGACGCCCTCGCCGCCCAGGGCATGATCGTGGAGACGTTCGAGACGGCCTGCACCTGGGACCGGTTCGCCGGCCTCCGCGCGGCCGTCGACGCGGCGGCCCGCGACGCCATGCGCCAGGTCGGCGCCACGGGTGTCGTGACCTGCCGGTTCACCCATGTCTATCCCGACGGCCCCGCCCCGTACTTCGGGATATACGCCGCGGGCGCGTGGGGCAGGACCGTCGAGCAGTGGGACGAGATCAAGCAGGCGGTCTCCGAGGCGCTGATCGCGCACGGTGCCACCATCACCCATCATCACGCGGTGGGCCGGGACCACCGGCCGTGGTACGACCGGCAGCGCCCGGACCTCTTCGCCGCCGCCCTGCGGGCGGGCAAGGCCGTGCTGGACCCGTCCGGGATCCTCAATCCCGGCGTCGTGATCGACCCCCTGCGCTGAAAGGGCTCCCCTTGCCGGGGCCCGCCCGCGACGGATCGCCGGCACCATGTGCGGCGCCCGCAGCGGCTTCAGACATCGGGCTGCGCCTCTGTGAAGCGGTTCAGGCCCAGCACGGCGAGCAGGCCCAGCTTCTCGTGGCCCTCGGTGCGGGGTGGGGCGGTGAGGACGAGGAGGGTCTGGGACTGGTCCTCGGTGAAGAGCGCCTGGCAGTCCAGCTCGATCGGGCCCAGTTCGGGATGCAGGAGCGTCTTGTGGTCCTCGAAGCGCTGCGCGACCTCGTGCCGGTCCCACAGCTCGGCGAACTCCACGCTCGTCCTCCGGAGAGTCCGTACGAGTGTCCCGGCACGCGACTCCGGTCCGCGCAGCCCGTGGGCCGCCCGCAGACCGGCGACCTGGGCGCGGCTCTGCCGTTCGTGGTCCTCCTCGGGGTAGAGGGTGCGTTCCGACGGATCGGTGAACCAACGGTGGACCGCGCTGCGGGCGAGCCCCGTGTGCCGTGAGGCGTCACCGAACAGGGCGACGGCCATCCGGTTCTGCACCAGCGTTTCGTTGAGGTCGGTCAGGATCATCGCGGGCGTGTCGTCGAGGTGGTCCAGCACGCGCAGCAGTGCGGGGGCGACATGCGTGTGGGCGGACAGCCTGGCCGGTGCGTTGCGTCCGGCGATCCGGTACAGGTAGGCGCGCTCGTCATCGGTCAGCCGCAGGGCACGGGCGAGCGAGGCCAGCATCTGGTCACTGGGCTGCGGGCCGCGCCGCTGTTCCAGCCGGGTGTAGTAGTCGGTCGACATCACCGCGAGGGAGGCCACCTCCTCGCGCCGCAGGCCCGGGGCCCGTCGTCGTGCGCCCGGAGGAAGGGCGACGTCCTCCGGCTGGAGCGCCTCGCGGTGGCGGCGCAGGAATTCAGCCAGTGCTGCTCGGTCCATGGGGCCATTGTCGTCCGCTCCCCGAGGACGAACCAGGGATCGCCGATCCCCCGATAACCGGTCTCTGCACCCGCGCCGACGGGACGGTGAGGATCGGAGCATGAACATCTCCGGAAACACCGTCTTCATCCCCGGGGCCACCAGCGGTATCGGCCTCGCTCTCGCCCTCGCGCTGAAGGCGAGGGGCAATACCGTCATCGTCGGCGGCAGGCGTGCCGACCTGCTGGAACGGATCGCGGCCGAGCACCCCGGCATCGACACCGTACGCATCGACACCTCGGACGCGGCGAGCATCACCGCCGCCGCACGGCAGGTGCTGACCGCCCATCCGGACCTCGACGTCCTGGTGACGATGGCCGGAATCATGCAGGCCGAGGACTGGCGCAAGCCCGAGTCGTTCCTCGCCGGTGCCGAGGCGACCGTGACGACGAACCTGCTCGGTCCGATCCGGCTCATCGCCGCGTTCGTCGAGCACCTCCAGACCCGGCCGGCCGCCACGATCATGACCGTGTCCTCGGGCCTGGCGTTCACCCCGCTGATGATCACACCGAGCTACAACGCGTCGAAGGCCGCGATCCACATGCTCAGCGAGTCCGTCCGGCTGCAACTCGCCGGTACCTCGGTGAGCGTCGTGGAGCTCGAACCGCCGGCGGTGCGAACGGCGCTGATGCCCGGTCACGAGGAGAACGAACACGCCATGCCGCTCGACGAGTTCGTCGCCGAGGTGATGAGCCTGATCGAATCCCGGCCCGACGCCAAGGAGATCCAGGTCGAACGGGTGAAGTTCCTGCGCTACGGCGAGGCTCGTGGCGACTACGACCAGGTCGTCGCGACCCTCAACCCCGCACTGCCGACGCATCCGTGAACGGGACCGGGACGGACGGCCCGTGACGCCCTGGGCCGGCAAGGCTGTCGGTGCCGGTGAGACGGAGCCGGTCCCCCTCTCCGACTTCTCGTCGGGACAGGGGTCCGGCGCCGTGGCGTCCGGCGCGCCGCCCACGACCCGCCTCAGTCCGCAGACGACTGCGCCTCCCAGGGCCGCGGTCCCGCACCCTCCTGCCAGCCCCGCAGTTGCGGACCGTCGACGCACACGATGCCGCACTGCTCCGCGTAGTCGAGCGCGGGGGCGGTGAAGTCGCTGGTGGTGACCACGACGGCGACATCGGCGCCGTGAACGGTGAAGCAGGTGCCGCCGAAGCGCTGCAAGTCCTGTGAGCCGACCCGGTTGCCGTCGCAGTACCGCTTGCACTGGATGACGACCGAGCGCCCGTCAGGCGTCCTCGCCACGACGTCGGCGCCCAGGTCGCCGGCCCCGCCCACGACGTCCACGTCGAGACAGCCGTCGCGTCGGCACAGTTCGGCCACCGCCTGTTCGAACTCGTCCGGGTCCAGGGCCTCGTAGGCGATCTCCACCGTGTCCGCGGGCACCTCGGGCATGGTCTCGGGAAGCAGCACGGCGGGTTCCGCGCCGAGGCGGCCGCTGCGGGTGCCGGCCCCGGCGGGGACCAGGCCGACGGCGGGAGCCGGTGACGCCGCGTCGAGCGCTTCGACCGCCGTCCGTGTGGCTTCGTCCAGGGCTTCGGCCGAGCGGCGCGCGATCCTGGCCGCCGATATGCGGCGCTTCCCGCGGCAGCCGGCCATGAAGGCGCCGACGCCCATGAGGACGAGCGCCGCGGCCCAGACGGGACGGTGCACCGCGGCCGCGGCCGCGGTACGGACGGCCGCGCCCATCAGAGCGAGGATGACGGCGAGGAGGGCGAAGTAGAGGGCCGTCGCCCGGAGATCGAACCGGCGGGAGCGGCGCGCGGTACGCCGGGCGCGTGCGGGAACGGCCATGGTGGTGTTTCCTCCCCTGGGACGTCAACGAAGATCAATCCGCGTCTTCCCAGGCAGCGGCCGTTCTACCGGGTTCCGTCGTGCACACCTTCTCCGGCCCGTCCGCAGCCCGGCGAACGTCTCCACTCACAACGGATCAGCCCTCACCCCTCGGCCTTCTCGGCCTCCCACGACGCCCGCAGCGCGGCCGCTTCAGGCTCGGCGCCCTTCAGGCAGGCATGGAGGGCTTCGCGGTATGCGGTGAAGGCGGGGCCGTCCGCGCGGGTGAAGGCGGGGCCGGCGAGGCCGACCCGCTGACAGACTTTTCGGACGTCCTCTAAGGTCAACTCATGAGTCTGACGCCACGATTAATCGTCCCGAACCCCGACACCGCAGCGGCCTACTACCAGAAGGCCATGGACGCCGAGGAGGTCTTCCGCGCCCAGGACGACAACGGCCGCGTGATGGTCGTCGTCCTGCGGATCGGCGGCTCACCGCTCTCCCTGTCCCCGGCAGTGCCCGAGTGGGGCTGGCTCTCGCCCGACGACGTCGGCGGCTCCCCGGTCCTCCTGGAAGCGGAGTTCACGGACCAGGACGCCGTCGCCGAGCGGATGGTCGCCGGAGGCGGCACCGTGGTCGTACCGGTGGAGAACCGCCCGTACGGCAAACGGGAGGGACGCCTCCGCGACCCGTTCGGTCACCTCTGGATCGTCACCGGCGAGCTGCGCTGAACCACCGTCCCGGCGGCCGATGACCGCCGACGGCCCCTCGGGGCCTCCCGTACCGCCCGCCGGGCGATCCCGGCGGAGCGGCGGCGGGAGGCCCCGAGGTCCGCCGTGGCCCGCCCCCGGCTCAGTCGCCCCGCACGGGCCACGGCGAAGGCCGGTAGGAGTACGCCTCGGTGCCCTTGCGCACCCCCTGTTTGATGGCCATCGGCAGCATCAGGTCGCGTATCACCCGGGTGATCCATCGGTCGGGGGTCATCACCGCACCCGTCTGCCGGGCCTGTTTCGCCATCGCGGCGACCCGGTCCCGCCGTGACTCCTCGAACACGGTGAACGCCTGCGGCGCGGTGGGGTGTTCGTGCAGTGCCAGGGCGAGTTCGTAGGCATCCTCCATACCGAGCGCGGCGCCCGCCCCCAGGTGCGGGGCCACCGCGTGCGCGGCGTCCCCCAGCACCGCAGCGCTCCCCCGGTGCCAGGTCTCCAGGGGCGGCACCTCGTGGACCGGCCACCGGCCGACCGGTCCGGTGGAGGCGGTCAGGATCCGCCGGACCACCGCGGGGTCGGGGCGGTGCCGGTCGGCCAGCAGGGACACCCACTGCGCATCGTCGACCTCGGCCAGTTCGGCGAAGCTGCGTTCGCGGGTCTCCTGGTGGTTCTCGAACCACCACACGACACCGGGCGACGTCACCTGGTAGCCGAAGAAGCCGCGCAGGCCGAAGATCATGTGGAACCGCCCGTCCACGGGAAGGTCCGCGGCGCCGATCTCCGACCTGCCCCCGGAACCGACCACCTCGGTGTAGGCGGCCCGGGGCGCGTCGGGGAACAGCAGCCGACGTGTGGTGGAGTGCACCCCGTCGCAGCCGAGCACGAGGTCGGCCTCGGCCCTCGTGCCGTCCTCGAAGCCGATCCGCCAGCAGCCGTCGCCGGTCGCGTCCAGTGCGACGAGGCGCTTGGCGGTGTGCAGTTTCGCCCCGGCGTCGGTCGCCGCATCGCGCAGGGCACCGCTGAGTTCGCCGCGCATGATGTTGGTGGTGGTCTCCGGGTTCTGCGCGAGTTCCCGGCCCTTGTGGTTGGCGAAGCCGATGGAGTCCGCCACGGTGCCCTGCTCGAGGACCCGGTCGGCCAGGCCCAGGCGCTCCAGCACGGCGCGCCCGTTCGGAGCGAGGTTGAGGAACGAGCCGACGTCCTGGGCCCGGCGCATGTACGCCTCGTACAGGTCCACCTCGAAGCCCAGTCTCACCAGGCACAGGGACAGCAGGGGTCCGGTGATGCCGGCGCCGACGACGGCGACCCGTCGGCGCGGAGTGCTGTTCTCGTTCTTCATCGCGTGCTCCTGATCATGACCGCGTTCAGAGGCTTCGGACGGTCGGCCTCTGTACGAGGTCTCTTGCCGATCACCCGGTGCTCCCACGCGACCATGTCGTGCTCCTTTCGCCGTCCCGCCGCGGGCCGGCCCCTGGCTCGGGCCGGAATCGAGCCCCCGTCGAAGCGGAATCCACCCGGAACCGGCCTGGAATCGAGACCCGGCAGGATCACCGTCACGGGCCGGTGACGACATCACCTGGGGAACCGGCGTCGAAGCCAGGCAGCAGCGGAACGATTCGCTCGCGTCCCGGACCAGCTCCGGCAGCACCGTCGGCCGACACTCCGACGGCGGCCCGGACGGACGCGCGCATGCCCCGGCGACGTCACCGGCCCCGCACACCAGCGTCCACTTGTCACGGGAAACGGGGGTCACGACCATGGCCACGCTCGTTCACAAGCACGAAGTCAAGTTTCTCCGCTGGCCGGTACAGAGCCACGAACGGGACCAGCTGCGCGAGGCGGGGCTGCCGTGCCTGCTGGTCCTGGAGGGCCAGACGGCACCGCCGAACGACATCTCGCCCACCGAGGACTGGGTGCGCCCGCCGGTGGCCCGCCTCGACCTGGCGGCGCGCGTCCACACCTTGCAGCGGCGCACCGGGACGGACTTCATGCCCGCGCTGGATCCGACCGGGGTGCTCTACTACGGCGGGCAGTCGGTGCCCATGTCCGATGCGCAGAGCGAGATGATGCGCTGTTTCCTGGCCGACTTCGGCCATCTCGTCCGCCGGGACAGGCTGAAGAAGGCCCTGAGCCGCATCAACAACGAGGCGGTCACCAGCAACGCGATAGACCTGCACATCATGCGGCTGCGCCAGCGGCTGTACGGCGTCCGTCTGAGCCTGCGCACGGTATGGGGCCGGGGCTACATCCTGGAGGCCGCCGGCTGAACCGACCGGCCCCGGAACGCGAAGTGTCCGGCCCCTCCTCGAAGGGGCCGGACACTTCGCGTGCGGCGTCGCGGGTCCTCCCGCGTGCGCGGGCCGGAGGGCCGCTTCCGCGGCGGTCAGCCCACCTGCCGGCGCCGCCGCTCGTGCACCTTGCCGCGCAGTTCGTGAAGTTCGGTGAACGGCATCGTGGCACGGTCCATGAGGTACGCCACTCCCGAGGTGCCGGCGGTGCCCGACTGCTCCCCGATCATCTTCGTCACCAGGCCCACGTGCCCGATCTTCCACTGGAAGTAGCCGTTGCCGACCCTGAGCATCGCCTCGACGACCCGGTGGAACGGACCCGCCGCCACGCCCGCTCCGACGATCTCCTCCAGGTCGGCGCCGATGCGCTCCAGCCCGGCGCGGAAGGCCAGGAACAGCGACCCGGAGCGGCTGGCACTGCCCAGCACCCGCTCCAGTTCGTGGGACTGACTGGACTGGGCGCCGCTGGCCGTGCCGAGGTACTGCCGGAAGCGGACGAAGTCCTCCAGCGGCAGCCGCTCGAGCGCCATGAGCTGCTCGTGCAGCAGGCGCAGCAGTTCACCGGCCCGGCAGAGCAGGTCGACCGACCGTTCCAGGTCTGTGGTGGTCATCGTCAGGAAGTTGCCCTCCACGGCGGCCAGGTCGCCGAGGATCTGCTTCAGCCACAGCTCGCAGGTCTGGTGGCTGACGATGAAGAACTGCTCGGAGAGCACCGTGGTGAGGTCCGCGGCGTCGTCGGGTGTGCGCGGCTCCTGGAGTTTGAGCAGGTCGTCGAGTTTCAGGTAGGCGGCATAGGTCACCTCTGTCCGCATCACTGTTCCCTCTTCTCGCGGACCAGGCCGATCAGGCGCTCCACTCCGGTGGTGAGTTGCCCGCGGTCGACGCAGAACGCGATCCGGACCATGCCGGACGCGACGCCGCCGGGCTTCAGAGGTCGCATCGAGCCGTCCGGGGCGAACTCGGGCCGTGCGGAGAATCCGCTGCCGGGAACGACCACGACGTCGTGGTGGAGCATGAGTTCGGCGCTGAACTCCTCGCCGGTCAGGCCGGTGGAGGAGATGTCGGCCATGGCGTACCAGCCGCCGCCGGGCAGCGCGGGCAGCAGTCCTTCGTCGACCAGCGGGGACAGCGCGTCCCGGTTCCCCCGTACGAAGTCGTGATTGCCGGCGAGCGCTCCCGACGCGTCCAGGGCGGCCAGCCCGGCGTACTGGACGGGTGCGGAGGGCGCGATGATGCAGGACTCCTGCACCGTGCGCATGGCGGTGGCGGTCCCGGGCCGCGAGACCGCGACGTAACCGAGCCGGTAGCCGGTCATCGCCAGTCCCTTGGAGAAGGTGAAGACGCTGTTGACGATGCGTTCCGGTGCGGGGCGGTCGCGCTCCAGGGCGGCGATCGACAGGTGGGGGCCGGAGAAGGCGAAGTCCTCGTAGGCCTCGTCGCTGATGATCTGCCAGCCGTGCTCGTCGGCCATCTCGTAGAGGGTCCGCTGCAACGGGAGGCCGATGACCGCGCCGGTGGGGTTGGACGGGGTGTTGAGCAGCAGCACCCGTGTCGCGGGGCCGGCCACCTGCCTGATCGACTCGGGGTCGGGCGCGAAGTGTTCGTCGAGCTTGTAGAAGACCGGGCGGAATCCGGCGAGCAGGACCTGTTGCAGGTGCACGGGCCAGTGGATCTCCGGCAGCAGGATCTCCGCTCCCGAGTCGGCGAGAGAGCGCATCAGCGAGCTGAGCCCCTGGCACGACCCGGGGCTGACGAAGAGCCGGGAGGGTTCGGTGTCGATGTGGTTGACGGTGTCGAGCTTGTCCACGAGACGCTCGCGGAGCTCCATGAGCCCCTGCACGTCGATGTAGCGGGCCCGGCCTTCCACGGCGGCGGCGGCGAATTCCTTGGCGACGGAGTCCGGCGGGCCGAAGGCCGGCTCACCCACGTGCAGCTTGATCAGACCGGGGCGCTCCCGCTCACGCTCGTTGGCGAGCCGGAAGGACTCGTACAGCCAGGAGGAGGGGATCGCCGAGGCCCGGGCGAACCAGGGTGGAGCTGTCTGCGTCATCTGATTCATGCCTTTCCGCTGGTGGCAGGACCGGCCGGGTCGGGCCGGCCAGGTGGTCTCCTGGGGTGTGGCTCACGCCGCTCGTCCGCCGTCCACGGCCACCAGGGATCCTGTGATCCAGGACGAGGTCCCGGGGTCGACGAGGTGGCACACCCAGGCCGCCACCTCCGAGGCCAGGCCGAACCGTCCCATGGGGGTGCCGGCCACGATCCCCTCGCGCAGGGCGTCCGCGCCCTCGCCGGCCGCCAGGTCCCACAGGCCCGTGTCGACCGGACCGGGCAGGACCGCGTTGACCCGGACCTCAGGCGCCAGTTCCACCGCCAGCGACCTGGTCAGGGAGTTCAGCGCGGCCTTGCTGGCCCCGTAGAAGGACCGGGACGGCATCGCCAGGACGCCGCCGACGGAGGAGACGTTGACCACGCAGCCCCGGCTGCTGCGCAACATGGGCAGCAGCGCCCGGATCAGCAGGGCGGGAGCCACCAGGTTGGTGTCGACCATCCCCCGCAGGTCCGCCTCGGTGGCGTCCTCCAGGCGGTCGAAGACCGCGTGTCCCGCGTTGTTGACCAACGCGTCGACGCCGCCGAGCACTTCCCCGGCCCGCTCCGCGATCCGCGCGGCGGAGTCGGGGGCCGTGACGTCCACGGCGTACGGCACGGCGGTGCCCCCTCCCTCGGCCCCCGCCTTCGCCGTCACCTCCGCCAGCCGGTCGGCACGTCTGCCGACCGCCAGGACGTCGGCGCCCAGCCCGGCCGCGCGGGCGACCACGGCGGCCCCGATGCCCGAGCCGCCGCCGGTGACGACCAGCCGCAGGCCCTCCCAAGAACTACTCATGCGCCGTACAACCTCCCTTCGCATGGGCCGGAACCCTCCGTGCCAGGTCCGCGAGCAGGCTCGCGGGGTCGTCGAAGACGTGGAAGTGGGCTCCGGATCTGATGTCGACACTCGCGTTCCCGGTGGTGAGCCGACTCCAGTGACGGCCGGCCAGGACCGGCACGAGGGGATCCCCCCGGGCCATGCAGACGTGCACGTCGCAGGTGAGCGGAACCGGGTCCGGGGAGCCGAGGTAGCGCTCGTGCGCGCCGATGTCCGCGCGCATCGCGGGGAGCACCAGATCACGGATCTCGGCCTCGGCCGCGATGCCGGAGTCGATGCCCCCCAGCGCGACCAGCCGCTCCCAGAGCTCCTCGTCGGGCAACAGGTGTTCATCGCGAGGGGGCCGGGCCGGGTCCCCGGGCGCCCAGGCGGAAGAGGCGACGAGCAGAACGACGTCGATGCCGGCCCCGGGACAGCGGCGGGCCACCTCGCACGCGACGGCCGAGCCGAAGCTGTGGCCGAAGAGCAGCAGGTCCGCCGGCGGCAGCCGGGTCAGGTCGGCGACGATCTCCTCGGCGATCGCGCCGACCTCCTCCCTCGGCGGCTCCGCCAGCCGGTCGCCGTGCCCGGGGTACTGCGCGGCGCACAGCTCCACCGCGGCCCCGGGGAACGCCGCGGGCAGCGGGGCGCGCCAGCAGGCGAAGCTCTCCGCGCGGCCGCCGGAGTGCGGCAGCGCGAGCAGCCGGAGCCCGGGGCACGACGCGCTCGTCACCGTGCGCACCGATCCGCGACGCAAGCTCATGGCCGACCTCCCCTTCCCCGCCTCGGACTTGAGAGTCGCACGCGCGCCGGGGGCCGCCGCCGAATCCTTCAGCATTCATTCAGCACTGCCTCGGGCGCTGGTGCGGGAAGTGAGGATCGGGACGAGAAGTTCGCCCCCGTGCAGGCCCGGTGCCCGGGCCGAAAGGAGTCTCCCGGTGGTCTCCTCCGGCAACACCGCCGTCTTCGACGGCCCGTACGACGACCCCTCCGGTGCGGCTCCCGACCTCGCCGACCCGGCCGCCTTCGTCGAGCACGACCCGTACGCGTACTGGGACCGGATGCGCCGCAGCGAACCGGTGCGGTGGCACCCCCCTGTGGGAGGCCGCCCCGGGTTCTGGGCGGTGGCCCGGCACCGGGACGTCCAGAACTGCTACAAGGACGCGGCCCGGCTGAGTTCGGCCCGGGGCACGGTGCTGGACGTCCTGCTGCGCGGCGGCGACTCGGCCGGCGGCCGGATGCTGGCGGTGATGGACCGGCCCCGCCACCGCGAACTGCGCCAGGTGATGCTGCGCGCCTTCTCGCCACGGGTTCTCGGGCACGTGGAGAACGCCGTGCGGCGGCGGGCCGACGCCCTGGTGACCGCCGTGGTCGGTGCGGGCGAGGCCGATGCCGCACGCGACATCGCCGAGCACCTGCCGCTCAACACCGTGTGCGACCTGCTGGAACTGCCCGCCTCCGACCGGCCCCTGCTGCTCGACTGGAACAAGCGCGCGCTGTCGTCCGAGAGCGCCGAGGACGACCCCTTCGACGCACTGGAGGCCCGCAACGAGATCCTGTCCTACTTCGTGGACGTGGTCCGCGAGCGCCGCCGCCGTCCCGGCGAGGACGTGATCAGCATGATCGCCGGCGCCCGGGTCGGGGACGAGCCGATGACGGAGGACGATCTCGCTCTCAACTGCTACAGCCTGATCCTGGGGGGCGACGAGTCCACCCGGGTGACCACGATCGGCGCACTGCACGCCCTGGGCACCCACGAGGAGCAGTGGCGTCGGCTGCGCACCGGCGGGGCGACGGTGCGGACGGCGGTGGAGGAGGTGCTCCGCTGGGTGACTCCAGCCATGCACTTCGCCCGTACGGCCACCGCCGACCTGCGGATCGGCCCCGCCGAGGTGTCGGCGGGCGACATCGTCACCCTGTGGAACATCTCCGCCAACAACGACCCGGCCGTCTTCGCTCGGCCCCGCCGCTTCGACGTCGGCAGGGAGCACAACCCCCACCTCGCCCTCGGGCACGGCCCCCACTTCTGTCTGGGGGCCTTCCTCGGCCGGCTGGAACTCTCCGCCGTTCTGGACTCCCTGGTCCGCCGGGTGCACCGGATCGAGATCCTCCGGGAACCGCCCCGCGTCTACTCCAACTTCCTGTTCGGGCACAGCGCCCTGCACCTGCGGCTCGACTGAGCCGCGGCCGGGCCCCTCCCGGTACCGCTCACCGGGAAGGGGCCGCCCGGCCGACGCGGATCCCCGTGGTCCGCGCCGCCTCAGTTCGCGGTCAGCAGGCCGCCCAGCTCCGCCATGGTGGGCCGCTCGAAGATGGCCCGTACCGGCAGGCTCATCCCCCAGTCGTCCCGTACCGCCTTGGCGAGACGCACCGCCAGCACCGAGTGCCCGCCGCGGTCGAAGAAGTTGTCGTCCGGCGCGACCGCGGGCACCTCCAGCACCCTGGCGGCCAGTTCACACAGCGCGGCCACCGGGTCGGACCGGTCGAAGGCCCGGGCGGACCCGCCGGACACCGTCGTGGCGCCCGCACCGCCGGATTCCGCGGTGGACTGTGACGAAGCGGCCCGGCGTTCCAGGACGCGCCGGTCGATCTTGCCGTTGTCGGTCATCGGCAGGGACGCCACCACCTCGACGCGAGCGGGCACCATGTGCGCCGGCAGCCGCTCGGCGAGCCGTCGGCGCAGTTCCTCCGCCAGGCCGTCGACCGGGTACGCGTCGGGCACCACGAAGGCGACCAGGCGCGCCGAGTCCACCTCACCGGTGACGACCACCGCCCCGAGCCTGACCCCGTCGCAGGACTCCAGCGCCGTCTCCACCTCGCCCAGTTCGACCCGGAAGCCCCGCAGTTTGATCTGGCGGTCGGCGCGGCCGGTGAAGAAGAGCGAGCCGTGCTTGTCCAGATACCCGAGGTCGCCGGAGCGGTACATCCGGCTCCCGGGGCCGCCGTACGGGTCCGCGACGAAGCGCTCCGCCGTCAGAGCGGGCCGGTTCAGGTATCCGAGGGCCTCCCCCTCGCCCGCCAGGTAGAGCTCTCCCTCCTCGCCCGGCAGACAGGGCCGGAGGTCGATGTCGAGCACCCGGACCTCGTTGCCCGGCCACGGCTCCCCGATGCTGACCGGCTCGCCCGGCCGCACCGGACCCGCCATGGTCACCCCCACGGTCATCTCGGTGGGCCCGTACCCGTTGAACATGCGCCGACCGGGCGCCCACCGCGCCACCAGCGCCTGTGTGCAGGCGTCCCCGGTGGAGAGCACCACCCCGCCGGGCAGGACGCCGTCCGGGTCGGTGGCGGTGAGCGCGACCGGGGGCAGCACCGCATGGCTGATCCGCCGGTCGATCAGCGTGCGGCGCAGTTCCTCACCGGGCAGCACCGCGCGGTCGTCGGTGAGCACCAGGGTGGCTCCCGACAGCAGGGCCAGCGTCAGGTCCCAGAATCCGGCGTCGAAGTTGAACGAGGCCCACTGCAGCACCCGGTCGCCGGGGCCCGGGCCGATCCAGTGCCGCTGCGCCGCGGCCAGCGCCGCCATACCGGCGTGCGGGATCACCACGCCCTTGGGCGTCCCGGTGGAGCCCGAGGTGTAGATGACGTAGACGGTGTCCTCGGCGCGCAGCGGCCGCCGTCGCTCCTCGTCGGTGACCGGCCCGGCCGGACGGGAAACGGTGTCCGGGGAGGCGAGGTCGAGGGTGTCCAGGCCGGTGACGTCCACCGGCGGCAGACCGGTGTGCAGCAGGGTCCGCACCCCCGAGTCGGCCACCATGTGGCGCAGCAGCGCCGTCGGATAGCTCGGGTCCAGGGGTACGTAGCCCGCTCCGGCGGTCGTCACGGCGAGTGCCGCCACCACCTGGTCGATCCCGCGGGGTACGGATATCCCGACGAGGCCACCGGGGCCGATGCCGACCGCGAGCAGCCGCCGGGCCAGCCGGTTCACGCGGTCCGCCAGCTCGCCGTACGCCAGAGCGGTGCTCTCGCTCTCGACCGCCGGCAGCTCCCGGTGCTCCGCCGCCACCCGCTCGAAGAGAACGGGAAGCGTCTCGGCGGCGGGCGCGGCCTCCGCGGGGGCCTTTGCGCGCACGTCCGGCCAGACGCGTTCGACGTGCACGTGGGCGCAGGCGCGGGAGGTCGCGGGCAGCTCCACCAGCCATCCGGCGGGGGACGGCAGCCGGGCCGGCCACAGCGATCGCTGGCCGTGCTGATTGCACAGGACCAGGTAGCTCTCGTCCGGGTCTTCGAAGGGGTTGGCTGGCATCGGGCGACCTCCCGTGTGACGGTGCCGCTGGAGGGGGTCCGGCGCCCTGCGGGGGCGCCGCGCGCGACACAGGTGTCCCCACCCTGGCCCGGACGGGGGACGGGCCCGAGCCGCGGGAAAGGAACGTGAAGGTCCTCTCAGCTTTCTTTCAGCGGCGGCCGCGGGAGCGACGACCGTCGTTACGTTGCCGGACGTGACAGTCACCGAGATCCGTCCGTCCGCGGGCCAGACGCTGCTGTGGTTCCTCGACCGCTACCGGGGCGAGGAGGGCGCGCTCAACTGCCCGGTGCTGTGCAGGCTGCGCGGTCCGCTCGACCGCGACAGACTCCGGGAGGCGGTCGACCACGTGACGTCCCGGCACGAGGCTCTGCGCACCACCTTCACCGGCGGCGGCCACCGGCTCAAGGCTCTGGTGCACCCGGCCGCGTCACCGGAGATCCGCGAGGTGGACCTCTCCGGCGAGCCGGATCCGGGGGAGTCCGCCGACCGGGAGGTCGCCAGGGAGCTGGGCACCCGGATCGACGCCGCCGAAAGCGCCGTTCGCATCACGCTGTGGCGGCTCGCCGAGGACCATCATGTGCTCTGTTTCAACATGCACCACATGGTGACCGACTCGTGGTCCTGCAACGTGATCTTCGAGGACCTGTGTGCCGCGCTGGAGGGGAAGGCCTCCGACGACGCCACGGCGTACTCCCGGTTCGCCGAGGAGCAGCGCGAGGCCCTGGCCGGTCCTTCCGGAAAACGGCTGAGGGCCTTCTGGGGCGAACGTCTGAAGGACGTGACGCTGCCCCCGCTGCCGATCCGGCAGGCCACCGTGGGCGCGCCGCGCGACACCAGGCTCGTGCAGCACGTCCTCGACGCGCCGACGGTGGCCGCGCTGGACACCCTGGCCAAGCGGGAGCGGTCGACGATGTTCGTGGCCCTGCTCACCGCCTACTACCGTGCCCTGCGGGCGGTCAGCGGTGCGGAGGACCTGGCGGTGGCGACCCTGTTCGCCAATCGCAGCGCCGAACACCGCCGCACCGTGGGGTTCCTGGCCAACATGGTGCTGCTGCGGACCCGGCTCACCGGCACCGGCTTCGCCTCGCACCTGCGGGCCACGCACGGCACGGTGATGGCGGCGTTCGTCCACCAGGCGCTGCCGTTCCAGATGCTGCCGATCAGTCTCAGGGACACCGACCGGCGGCTCGACGACGTGGTCTTCCAGATGATGGCGGACCCGGTGTACTCGACCCGGGCCGGCGGACTGGACATCGAGGTCCTGGTTCCCGACGGCGTCGCCACCCGCTTCGAGCTGGAGCTGGTCGCCGTGCCCGACCGGGACACGGTGCGGGTGCTGCTCTTCTACAACCCCGACCGTTTCGACCCGGAGTTCGCCGAGTCGCTGCTCGCCGCGTACGTCGACGACTGCACGACCGCCGCCCGCAGCGCGGCGCCCCACACCGACCAGGCCGGGGCCCGCCCCGGGCCACGCACGGGAGGCCACGATGACCAGTGAGGTGACGACGGGACGCGCGCTGTCCGCCGAGGAGATCCGTGACACCGTCGCCGCACGGCTGGAACTCCCCGCCGCGGAGATCGGATTCGAGGAGGACCTCGTCACCCTCGGCCTCGACTCCCTCGGGATGATGAGCCTGGCGGCCTCCTGGCAGGAGGCCGGCGTCGAGGTGACGTTCGGCGACCTGGTGGAGGAACCCACCGTGCGTGCCTGGGCCGCGCTGCTGTCCAGGACCGACGACGGCGCGGGCCCCCGCCCGGGGGCCGGGGAGGACCCGGCCGCCGAGGCCGGTGAGTTCCCGCTGGCCCCGATGCAGCACGCCTACTGGTCGGGCCGGCAGCCGGGCATGCCGCTGGGCACCGGCTCGCACTTCTACTTCGAGTTCGACGTCACCGCCGACGTCGCGCGCTGGAACGGCGCGGTGACCGCGCTGCGCCGCGGGCACCCCATGCTGCGCGCGGCCGTCGGCGCCGGGGGCGGCCAGCGGATCCTGCCGGAGTGCCGGGGGCTGGACGAGGTCGTCGACCTGCGCGGGCTGGAGAAGCCGGAGCGCGAACGGCGGCTGGCGGAACTGCGCGAGCGCCTCTCCCACCAGACGCTGCCCGTCGGCGACGGGGGCGGGCTCGACGTGCGGCTGGCCCTGCTACCCGCCGGGAAGGGCCGGCTCTTCCTCGACATCGACATGATCGTCTGCGATGCGTCGAGCTTCCGGATCGTCGTCGGCGACCTGGCCCGCCACTACGAGGACCCGGAGGCCGCGCCTTCGCGGCCCGCCCTGACCTTCCCCGAGTACCGCCGCCTGGTCGCCGAGTCCGACCGGGGGCCCCGCCCGGCCGACGTCTCCTACTGGCGCGACCGTGCCGAGGACCTGCCCGAGGCACCACGGCTGCCGCTGGCCGCGCCGCCGGAGCGGATCGAGCGGGTGCACACGGTCAGGCGGCACGCCTGGCTGGCGCCGGAGACGTACGAGCGGTTCGCCCAGCACGCGCGCAGCAACGGCCTGACGGTGTCGATGGCCATCGCCGCCGCCTACGCGGACGTCCTCGCGGCCTGGAGCGAGGAGGCGGAGTTCCTGCTCAACCTGCCGGTGCTGAACCGGATACCGGTGCACCCCGAAGTCGGCCGGATCGTCGGCGACTTCACCGATCTGCTGCTGCTCCGGGTGGCGCCCGACGCACGCCGCACCTTCGTCGAGCGCGCCCGCGCGGTGCAGGAGCAGTACCGGCGCGACGCCGCGCACGCGGCGTACGGCGGTACCTCGGTCCTCCGTGACCTGGCCCGGACCGCCGCCGGCTCGAACCGGCGGGCCGGCGTCGTGTTCACCAGCGCGCTCAGCCTCGGCGAACTCTTCGACGGGGCGACCCGCGCGGTGCTCGGCACTCCGGTGTGGATGAGTTCGCAGACCTCGGGCGTGTGGATCGACCTCCAGCTGATCGAGCACGAGAACGGCATGCTGATCAACTGGGAGACCACCGAGAACCTCTTCGAGGCCGGGGTCCCCGAGGCGATGTTCGAGACCTTCGTCAACCGCGTACGGCTGCTCGCCTCGCAGCCCAGCGCCTGGTGGGAGAGTCTGCCGGTGCGGCCGCCCGCACCGCAGCTCCAGGCGCGCCGCAGCGCCAACGACACCCGCACCGAACTGCCCCGCCGGGCCCTGCACGAGGAGTTCTTCCGGCAGGCGGCCGAGCGCGGCCACGCGCCGGCGGCGCTCTGGGGCGACGGCGAGACGCTGACCTACGGCGAACTCGCGAAGCGGGCCCTGCGGCTGGCCCACGTCCTGCGCACCGCCGGTGTCACCGCCGGCGACCGGGTCGTGCTCACCCTGCCCAAGGGCGTCGAGCAGGTGGTCGCGGTGCTGGCGGTGCACGCACTGGGCGCGGCCTACGTGCCGGTGGGCACGGACCAGCCGGAGGCACGGCGACGCACCGTGGAAACGCTGGCGGGAGCTCGGTGCGCGGTGGTCCGCGGCCCGGACCGCGACGCCGCCGACGGCCGGATCGCGCAGGTCGACGTGCGGTGCGGCACCGATCCCGGGAAGCCGTCGCTGGAGCGTCCGGTGGACGTCCCGCCGGACGCCCCGGCCTACGTGATCTTCACCTCCGGCTCGACCGGGGAGCCCAAGGGCGTGGAGCTGACGCACGCGGCGGCCCACAACACCGTGGCCGCGCTGAACCAGCGCTACCGGATGAGGCCCACCGACCGCACCCTGTGCCTGTCGGCGCTCGACTTCGACCTCTCCGTCTACGACATCTTCGGCCCCCTCACCTCCGGCGGCGCGCTGGTCCTGGTCGACGACGAGGAACGGCGCTCCCCCGAGACGTGGCTGCGCAGGGCGGCCGAGCACCGGGCCACCGTCCTCAACTGCGTGCCCGCGCTGCTCGACATGGCTCTCACCACCGCCCGGTCACGGCCGCAGCCGGGCGGCTGGCCGTTCCGGCTGCAACTCCTCGGCGGCGACTGGGCCGGACTCGACCTGCCCGGCAGAGTGCACGCGCTGCGCCGGGACAGCGTGTTCGTGGTCCTGGGCGGCACCACCGAGACCGCGATCCACTCGACCGTCCAGGAGGTCGTGGACGTGGACCCCTCCTGGGCTTCGATCCCCTACAACGTGCCGCTGCCCAACCAGTGCTGCCGGATCGTCGACGAGCACGGGAACGACCGCCCCGACTGGGTGGCCGGAGAGCTGTGGATCGGCGGGGCCGGGGTGGCTCGGGGGTACGTGGGGGCACCGGAGTCGACCGCCGCGAAGTTCCTGGAGGCCGACGGCACACGCTGGTACCGCACCGGCGACCGGGCCCGCTACCGGTCCGGGGCCGTGATCGAATTCCTCGGCCGCGCCGACCTCCAGGTCAAGCTGAACGGCTACCGGGTCGAGCTCGGCGAGGTCGAGCGCGCCCTGGCCCTGCATCCCGGGGTGCGCGACACCGTCGTGACACCGGTCGCCGGGCACGGTGGCGCGCTGTACGCGCTGGTCACCCCGGCCTCGGCCGACACCGAGGAGGTGCTGGCCACCGCCGCCCGGCAGGTGCCCGCGTACATGGTGCCCGCCCGCGCGGTGGCCGTCGACGAGCTGCCGCTGAGCCGCAACGGCAAGGTCGACCGCGCCGCGGCGGGGCAGCTGCTGGCCGCGACGCTGAGCGAGCGGATGTCCGGTGCCGCGTCCGCGCCCCCGAGCGGTGCGGCGCAGGAGACGGTCGCCGCGCTGTGGGCGGAGCTGCTCGGTGGCGGGCCGATCGGCAGGGACACCAACTTCTTCCACATCGGCGGTGACAGCCTACAGGCCACCCGTCTGCTCGCCGCCCTGCGCCGGGAGGGGTACGACGCCAGGCTGGGCGACCTGTTCACCCGTCCCACGGTGAGCGGTTTCGCCGGGACGCTGACGCGCGTCAAGACTCCGGCGCCCGGTACGGTCCCGGCCGACCCGGCACGCCGGCACGAACCCTTCCCGCTCACCGATGTGCAGCGCGCCTACTGGCTCGGCCGCGACCCCGACTTCGCTCTCGGTGGTGTCGCCTCGTACTGGTACTGGGAGTTCGAGAGCGACCGGGTCGACCTGGACCGGCTGGAGGCCGCCTGGAACCGGCTGGTGCGGCGGCACGAGATGATGCGCGCCGTGCTGGACGGTGCGGGGGGCCAGCGCATCCTGCCCGAGGTGCCGTACTACCGCTTCGCGGTCACCCGTACCACTGCGGCCGACCACGACAAGGCGGTCACCGCACTGGGGGACATGGCTCAGCAGGTGCTCGACGTGACCTCCTGGCCGCTGTTCGACGTGCGCGCCGTACAGCGGGAGGACGGCCGCACGGTGTTCGGCGTGGGCTTCGACTACGTGGTGCTCGACGCGCTGTCGATCATGACCATCTTCACCGAGCTGAACACGCTGTACGCCGAGCCCGACCGGGAACTCCCGGCGCTCGACCTGTCCTTCCGCGACTACCTGCTCGCCCGGCGGACCGATCCCGAGGCCAGGGCGCGGGACGAGGAGTACTGGCTGAAGGCGATCGAGGACCTGCCCGCGGCGCCGGCGCTTCCCACCGCCCTCGACCCGGAGCACGTCGACCGACCCCGCTTCGTGCGGGACGAGTTCCACCTCGACCGGGAGACCTGGGCGAAGCTCCGCCGCCGCACGGCCGACGAGGGGCTGACCGCCTCGACGGTCGTGGCGGCCGCCTTCGCCGAGGTGCTGGCGGCGTGGAGCGCCGAGACCTCGCTGACGCTCAACCTGACGGTCTTCGACCGGCAGGACGTGCACCCCCAGGTGGGCCAGGTGGTCGGCGACTTCACCTCGTTGCTGCTGCTCGGTCACCACAGCCGCCCCGAGGGCTCCTGGGCCGACACCGTGCGCCGGTTGCAGGGGCAGGTCTGGGAGGGCATCGAGCACCGCGACGTCTCCACCACCTGGGTGCTGCAGCAGCTCGCCCGGCGCACCGGGGGCGGTCAGATGCTGATGCCGGTGGTGTTCACCTCCACGCTCGGGGTGAGCGCGGACTTCAAGGATCTCGAGTTCGGTTTCGGCGAGCTGCGCCGCGGCCTCTCGCAGAGCCCGCAAGTCGCCCTCGACTGCCAGGTGGTGGAACGCGGCGGCGGACTCGCCGTCAACTGGGACCACGTCGAGGGCCTCTACAGCCCCGGAGTCGTCCCGGCGGCCCTGGAGGCGATGCGCCGCCTCCTGGTCGCGCTCGCCGACAGCGACTGGTCGCGTCCGGCCCCGCCGATCGCCCTGCCCGAAGCACAGGCGAAGGTCCGCGCCGAGGTGAACGACACCGCCGTGGCCCGTCCCGCCCGAACGCTGCACCAGCCGGTCCTGGACGTCGCCCGCGGCACTCCCGAGGCCGTCGCGGTGCGCTCGGCGTCCGGCGAGGCCCTGACCTACGCCGAGTTGGCCGAACGGGCCCTCGGCGTCGCCGGGCACCTGGTCTCGCTCGGGGCGCGGCCGGGTGAGACCGTGGTCGTCTGCCTGCCGAAGGGGCCCGACCAGGTGGTGGCGGTGCTCGGCGTGCTGGCCGCGGGCTGCGCGTACGTTCCGGTCGGGGTCGGCCAGCCGGCGGCGCGCCGCAACCGGATCGTGCGGTCCGCCGGAGCGCGCCTGGCCCTGGTCTCCGACGGACCCGGGTCCGGTGACGACTGGGACGAGGCGGTGCGACCGGTGCCGGTGGCCGAGGCGTCGGCGGCCGTACCGGTCGTGGAGCCGGTGCCGGTCGACCCCGCACAGCTCGCCTACGTCATCTACACCTCGGGCTCCACCGGCGAGCCCAAGGGGGTGGAGATCACCCACGCGGCCGCCGCCAACACCATCGACGACGTCAACGCCCGCTACGGCGTGGGGTCCGACGACGTGGTCCTACAGGTCTCGGCGCTCGACTTCGACCTGTCCGTCTACGACCTGTTCGGAGTGCTCGCGGCGGGCGGCACCGTGGTGACCCTCACCGAGGACGTCCGACGGGAGGCGGCCGTGTGGGCCTCTCTCGCCGCCGAGCACGGGGTCACCGTCTGGAACACGGTGCCCACCCTGCTCGACATGCTGCTGGTGGCCTGCGAGTCGGGCCCGGGGCTGCCTCGGCTGCGCGTGGCGATCGCCTCCGGCGACTGGGTCGGGCTGGATCTGCCCGACCGGCTCCGGGCGATCGCCCCGAACGCCCTCCTCGTCGCCATGGGGGGCGCCACCGAGGCCGCGATCTGGTCGAACGCCCACGACGTGACGGCCGTCGACCCGGCGTGGGTGTCGATCCCGTACGGGCGTCCGCTGGCCAACCAGCGCTTCCGTGTGGTCGACGCACACGGCCGGGACCGGCCCGACTTCGTGCCCGGCGAGCTGTGGATCGGGGGTGCCGGCGTGGCGCTCGGCTATCGCGGGGACCCCGACCGCACCGCCGCCTCCTTCGTGGCGGCCGGGGGCGAGAGGTGGTACCGCACCGGCGACCTGGGCCGCTACCACCCCTCGGGGGTCCTGGAGTTCCTGGGCCGGCGCGACCACCAGGTGAAGGTGCGCGGCCACCGGATCGAACTCGGCGAGATCGAGACCGGGCTGCGCGAGCTGCCCGGCGTGGCGAGCGCGGTGGCGTGGGTGGACAGCAGTGCCGGGGTGCGTCGTCTGGCCGCGGTCGTCACCCCGGAGCAGGGCACGGGCCCCGCTCCGGCCGAAGCGGATCTGCTGGCCGCGCTGGCCGGGCGCCTGCCGGCCCACATGCTTCCCGAACACCTCACCGTCGTCGACCGGCTGCCGCTGAACGCGAATGCCAAGGTGGACCGCGCCGCCGTCGCACGGACGTACGGGCTGCGCCGTGCGGCGGAGGCGGCGCCGGCGGACGACCGGCCGCGGGGGGACACCGAACGCGCGGTGGCCGAGGTGTGGGCCGTGCTGCTGGAGGCTCCCGGGGTGGGCCGCAGCGCCGACTTCTTCGCTCTGGGCGGCGACAGCCTCACCGCCACCCGGGTCATCCAGCAGTTCTCCAAGCGCTTCGGCGTGGAGCTCTCGCTGCGCCGGCTCTTCAATCATCCGACCGTCGCCGGGATCGCTGCCGTCATCGACGCCGAGATCTCGAGCAGCCACCGGCACGAAACGTCCGTCCGACTGGAAGAAGGTGTCCTGTGACCGCCGCCGGCATCATCAGCGAACTCGAACAGGTCGGCCTGCACCTGTGGGAGGACGAGGGCAGGATCCGTTTCCGGGGACCGGAGGGGGCGATGACCCCCGAGCGCCGCAAGCTGCTCGCCGACTGCCGGGAGGACGTGCTCCGGGCCCTGCGCGAACGCGGCCCGCAGCAGGTGCGGCCTGATCCCGCCGCGGCCCACGAGCCGTTCCCGCTCACCGAGGTCCAGTCGGCCTACCTGCTGGGCCGCCGGGGCGCCTTCGAGTACGGCTCGGTGCCCTGTCACGCCTACGGCGAGCTGGAGTTCCCCGCGCTCGACCGCGACCGGCTGCTGCGGGCCTGGCGGCGGGTGGTCGACCGGCACGAGATGCTGCGCGTGGTCATCGACCACGACGGCTACCAGCGGGTGCTGAAGGACCCGCCCGCCCCGGTCATCGGCTGGCACGACGCGACCGGACTGCCGGAGGCGGCGGGCGAGGAGACGCTCCGCGAGGTCCGCGGCCGGCTCTCCGCCGAGTCCAAGGACGTCACCGTGTGTCCGCTGTACTCCCTGGAGGTCACCGAGCTGGCCGACCGGGCCGTCCTGCACTTCTCCATCGACTTCCTGATCGCCGACTACGTGAGCATCTACCGGCTGCTGGACGAGTTCGGCACCTTTTACGAGGACCCCGACGCCGCCCTCGCGGCGCCCGGGATCTCGTTCCGTGACTATCTGCGGGCGGAACGCGCGGTGCGCCAGGGCCCCGCCTACGAGCGTGACCGCGACTACTGGACGGCGCGGCTGGACACCCTGCCGCCGGCCCCCGAACTGCCGTTGGTCGACCGGCCCAGCCGGCAGGGCCCGGCCGGCTTCACCCGCCGTGAGCTGCGTCTGGAGCCCGCGCTGTGGTCGGCGCTCAAGGCCCGTTCCGGGGAGCGGCGGGTCTCCGCCTCGACGGCCGTGATGGCCGCGTACGCCGAGGTGATCGGCCGCTGGAGCCGCAACCCCCGGTTCACCCTCGACGTGACGGTGCTCAGCCGGCTGCCCCTGCACCCGGACGTGGGCGACATCGTGGGGGACTTCACCTCCGTCGAACTGCTGGCCGTCGACGGCGGCTGCGCCGGCACCTTCGCCGAACGCGCCCGCAGGGCGGGCGAGCAGCTCTTCGAGGACCTCGACCACCGGCTGTTCTCGGGCGTGGAGGTGCTGCGCGAGCTCACCCGCCGCCGGGGTCGGCAGGGTTCGACGATGCCGGTGGTGTTCACCAGCGCCATCGGGCTCTCCGACGGTCTCGCCCCGCGGGGCATGATGCGGTCCCGGATCCGCAACGGCATCAGCCAGACGCCGCAGGTCTGGGTGGACTGCCAGGCGATGGAGGCGGGAGGGGCACTGCTCGTCAACTGGGACGTGCGGGACGACACCGTGCCCGGCCCGGTGCTCGACGACATGTTCGCCGCGTTCCGCGACCTGCTGCACCGGCTCGCCGACGGGGACGACGTATGGGACGGCGACCCGCTCGCCCTCCCCGAACACCAGGCGCGGCGGCGGACGGCGGTCAACGACACGGCCCGGCCGGTCGGCGACGCGCTGCTGCACCAGGCGCTGCTCGACGAGGCGCGTCGGCGTCCGGACGCGACGGCGGTGATCGACCGCCACGGGAGCGTCGACCACGCGACGCTGACCGGCCGGGCC
>NZ_KZ626846.1 GCF_002911015.1 Streptomyces populi | reverse complement strand
TCCCCGCCGTCGTTGGTCTCCTCGTACCAGCCCGTTCTCTCCAGCCAGGCGTTCAGCCAGGTCGCGAGGTCGGGGGCGTCCACATACCAGGCGTGGTCCGCGTGGTCGGCGTTCGGGTCGAAGAGCAGGACCGCGCCGTCGGGGCTCTGGCAGTCCACGCACGCGTACATTCCGCAGCCCCAGTGGGATATCGGCAGGACGCCCTCGGGCCATGGCCAGTCGGGGTCCTTGCGGCCGCTCCGGCGGCTGGCGAGGTACTGCGGAACGGCCGCCGGTTCGCCCGACGGCGGGCTGTCCAGCAGGGGCAACAGGCCGTATTCCGGACCGAATCCACCGTCACCTATCCGCAGGTAGAGCGAGGTGAGCAGCGCGGGCAGGGGGAAGCCGAGGACGGCCTCGGCACGGGTGACCTCTGCCGGCTCCACGGGCGCGGGGAGCGAGGGCCAGCCCCATGGGCGGGTGTTGCGGGCCTCCGTGGAGACCCGTGCCAGCAACTGCTCGATCTCGGTCATGGATTCATGATGCAGCGCATCACCGCCGATCGGGCAGCCTGTGGACAACCCTCGCCGGGACGGGGACGGCCCCGTCCCGGCGAGGGGTGCGAGGAGTGGTTCCGTCCGGCTAGCGCCCGGCGAACGGCTGGTCCGTGCGCACGATTTCGCGTCCCAGCGGGAACAGCGAGATCGGGATGAGCTTGAAGTTGGCGATGCCGAAGGGAATGCCGATGATCGCGATGCACATGGCGATGCCCGTGGCGATGTGCGCCAGGGCGAGCCACCAGCCCGCGAGGACCAGCCACAGGACGTTGCCGACGCAGGACGGCGCACCGGCGTCGTGACGCTCCACCGTCGTATGGCCGAACGGCCACAGCGCGTAGATACCGATGCGGAACGCGGCGATGCCGAACGGGATTGTCCCGCAACCTTCCGGATCGCGCCACAAGTGCGTTGCGGTTCCGCCTGAACGCATGACCAGCGGATACTTGTAGGAGAAGCGTGCTGGCGGACCCATCCGGAGGTACCGATCATGAAGCTCTTCCACTTGCTGCTGAACATCATCTGGCTCGTCTTCTGCGGCATCTGGATGGCGATCGGCTACCTCATCGCTGCGATCATCTGCTTCATCCTGATCATCACCATCCCGTTCGGCGTTGCGTCGCTGCGTATCGCCGGCTTCGTCCTCTGGCCGTTCGGCCGCACCACCGTGGAGAAGCCGGATGCTGGTGCAGGTTCGTTCATCGGGAACGTGATCTGGGTGATCTTCGCGGGGTGGTGGCTGGCTCTAGCTCACCTCGCCACAAGCATCCCGCTGTTCCTGTCGATCATCGGGATCCCGTTCGGCTGGGCCAACCTGAAGTTGATCCCGATCTCGCTCATGCCACTCGGACGAGAGGTGGTGCCATCAGACAGTGGATTTGCTGGACGGTGAACACTGAGGCTTTTCAGCGTGGTCACTGATCGGGTGACGACGCAGGGGTCCGCAACGGACAAGGCTCCCGTGCCGTTGAGGGAGGCGTTCGACGTCTCAACTCTCTGACACAGGAGGCCTGTTGGTTTCCCATCCCGCCTCACTCGACCTGCCCCACGCCCTGGTCCAGTGGGTCATCATGCTCATCATCACCCGCGAGGGTGACCGCCGTTGCACGCTCCCGCCGCACCAACGTGCCCTGGTCAGCCTGGCGCACCTGCGCCAGCACGACACTCTCGCACAGCTCGCGGCCAGCTTCGGCACCTCCGTCGGCACCGCCCACGCCCACACGGCCGCGGTGATCGACCCGTTCGCCGATCGCGCGCCCGGCCTGCTGCGCGCGCTGCGCGAAACCGACCCCGACTACGTCCTGCTCGACGGCACCCCTACCGAGTGCGACCGGGTCGGCGGCAGTTGGGCACTACTCCCACAAGCACCTGCGGCACGGAGTGAATCGTGCAGGTGGTGACCGACCCCGCCGGGCGATTGCTGTGGATCTCACCCGCGCCGCCCGGACGCGCGCACGACCTGACGGCGACCCGTACCCGACGAATCCATCCGTACCTGTGAGCGCCAGGACGTCTCGATCCTCGCCGACCGGGCCTACATCGGGGCCGGCTCGCGGGTGACGACACCCCTCAGACGCCTACGGGGCCGCGAGCTCCCCGACCCAGCAGACCGTCAACCGTGCGCTGCCAGCAGCACGGGCACCGGTGGAACGCGGCGTGGCACGACGGAAGTCCTGGCGCATCTTCCGCAGATCCCGATGCAGCCCAATTCAAATGACGTCAATCGTCGCGGCCGCCCTCACTCTGGAGCGGCAACGCCGAAACGGCCGCATTAGCCACTGCAAGGACAAATGGTCCACAATTGATCTAGGCAGAATAATACGACCCAACAGGATATATCACCCATTTTGAATGACGGGACTCACGTGGCTTGAAATGAATTGATCGCGAGTATCAGGCCACTTAAGATCACTTTTCATGAAGAAGTCACTCGGCAGGCGAGTTGGGATCGTGGCGTTCACCGCCATCGCTGCGACGACATTTTCCATGGCGCCAGCGTCGGCCGTCACGGACATCACCATCCGTGACAGCAACGGCTTGGGGAGCATGACGTTCCACGACGATGGCGACACCTTTACCGTGTGCAACCTCACGGGGCGCAGCGCGTACGTCATCGGCAAGATTTGGTACAAGCCCGCCATCGGTGGCGACTGGTACGTGACGAATCACAAGGCCGACGCCTATGGTGGCGGGTGCGCGAAGATAGTGAACACAGACGTGGAAATCGTCGGAAACTACCAGATGAAGCTGTACTACGATGGCTCCGGACGTGAGAAGGAGATCGCCCACAGCAGGGTCTTCAACGAATAACGAACCTGCCGTTCGCGCTCCCAAAGTCGAGGCGCCTAAACAAAGCCATTCTGAAACCCGGCGGGTCTCTCTGTGATCGGCGGGGTTCAGCGGGGGAGCCGCAAGTCCGCCCCGTAGTCGGCGATGGCGCAAACAGTGGCAGTCTGATATTCAAGCTCGCGAGGGTCCGCCGACAGAGTCAGCGGACCTTTTTCGCTTTCCCGAGCCGATGGGGGGAGCCCGACGGCCCGGCTGTCGCGCCGGGTGGGCGCCGGGTTCCGCTGCCGGGGGAGGATGTTGCCGTCGGGACGGTGGAGAGTTGCCGGTCAGCCCAGGTCGGGTGGGAGCGCGAGCCGTTCGAGTGGCCTAGAGCCGGGCCTTGCCGGTGAGGGCGAGCATGGGCATCCAGGCCAGCAGATCCAGAGCGATCTGGACGATCTCCGGTCAGACCCTGTTCCGCGCGGTTTACGAGTTGGTGCGAGAGGCGGCATCTCACCTAGAGGCGGTTGCCGTGGCTGACACCAAAGTCACGTGGATCCCGGACAAGACGCTCTCCCCGGCCGAGCGGATGCGATTACTGCGGATTTTGTTCGGACCACGCACACAAGGCAGGAATGTCAGAAACTCTGCCGCTGCGTCACATCCCGTAGCTGGCATTGAAGTTGACAAAGACGCCCCGGCAGCTGCGGTCACCCCTCTGGGGCTGGCCGACTGATTGGGAGTCGACATGTCCAATGCAAGCACATCCTTGTCCCGCGTCTTCGAGGCTGATGGCCAGACAGTCGGCACCCACGCACTGCGCGCCGTCGACCATCTGCGGGTCTCCACTGAGGAGCAGAAGAAGGGTTACGGCGTTGCCCGGCAGAGCTGGAAGACCCTCCGCCACATCGCACTCAAGCAGTGGACGCACATCGCGACCTACAAGGGTGAGGGAGTCGCTGGCTCCCTGGAGGCAGCAGACCGTGGCGATCTGAAGCGCCTGATGGAAGATGCGCAGCAAACCCCTCGTCCCTTCGACATCGTCGTCGTACCGGACGGCCGTGTGATCGGCCGCAAGGGTCGTGCCTTCCGGCGGTGGGTCTGGGCCCTCGAAGACCTCGGGGTGTACGTCGCTGTCGTCGCCGACGACTACGACAACACCACGACCGAAGGGCGCAAGAAGATGCGCCGTGATGCCGACTACGCCGAGACGGAACGGGAGACGATCCGCGACCGCACCCGGGGGGATTGCAGGAGAAGGCCGAACTGACACCAGCCGCGCACATCGGCGGACGTCCTCCGTACGGCTACCGCATCGCCAACAAGGGAACCCCCGGTTCATACCTGGTGATCGACGAGGACGAAGCGAATTCCGGAGCTTCAGCTACTGCCCTCGATGATCATCGAAGGGCGGGTCGACCCGACCGCGATGCTTCACGCAGAAGAACGATCCCGAACGGAATGCCGATGATGGTGATGCACAGGATGATGCCCACGGCCATGTACCCGAGGAACAGCCAGAAGCCGCTCAGGACGAGCCAAATGACGTTCAGAATTGTCTTCATTGCTGACGACCTGCCATCTGCTCGAGCCGGGCGATGCGCTCCGCCATCGGCGGATGCGTAGAGAACATCTTCGACATTCCCTGTCCCGGGCGGAATGGGTTAGCGATCATCATGTGGCTCGCGGTCTCGATGCGCGGCTCGGGAGGCAGCGGCAGCTGCTTCGTGCCCGCGTCGAGCTTGCGCAGCGCGCTCGCGAGGGCGAGGGGGTCGCCGGTGAGCTGGGCACCGGAGGCGTCCGCCTCGTACTCCCTGGAGCGGCTGATGGCGAGCTGGATGAGGGAGGCGGCGATCGGGCCCAAGATCATGACCAGGAGCAGTCCGAGGATGCCGGGACCGTCGTCGTCGTTGGACCGGCCGACGGGGATCAGCCAGGCGAAGTTGACCAGAAACATGATCACGGAGGCCAGGGCGCCGGCCACGGACGAGATCAGGATGTCCCGGTTGTAGACGTGGCTGAGCTCGTGGCCGATGACACCGCGCAACTCGCGCTCGTCCAGGATGCGCAGGATCCCCTCGGTGCAGCACACGGCCGCGTTGCGAGGGTTGCGGCCCGTCGCGAAGGCGTTCGGCGCCTCCGTCGGTGAGATGTACAGGCGCGGCATGGGCTGGCGGGCCTGGGTCGATAGGTCGCGGACCATGCGGTACAGGGCCGGAGCCTCGAACTCGCTCACCGGGCGTGCGCGCATCGCGCGTAGAGCCAGTTTGTCGCTGTTCCAGTACGCGTACGCGTTCGTGCCGATCGCGATGAACAGCGCGACGATCAGGCCTGTGCGCCCGAAGAAGCTGCCGATGACGATGATGAGTGCGGACAGTCCCCCGAGAAGTACGGCTGTCCTGAGCCCGTTGTGCCGGCGGTGCACGGTACGCCCTCCAAGTCGTGCGGCGGGGGAACCCATTGCTTGCTGGTGCTCTGCTTCCACTCTTCAGTGGACCCTCCCGTACTGGTCAACGCCAGACGGGAAGCACTAGTTCCCTTGTGCGCACTGCCTGGCGCGTGGGCCGTCCGGGTGATTCGGACGGCCGTCCACGCGCGCGTGCCTCTCGAAGAGCCCCTCCGGGGGTGGCGCTTCAGAAGAGGACGGTCTCCGAGAAGCGGAGGATCAGCTGGGGCGCCCCGGACAGCACGACGCCCAGGGCGGCCGTCAGGACGATGGCCGCGGTGAGCGGAGCCGGTGCGCGGTGCGTGCCCGGTTCGCCTTCGGGGGCACGGAAGAGCAGCGCCGTCCACTGGAGGTAGTAGAAGAGCGCGATCACCACGTTGACGGCCATGACGACGGCCAGCCAGCCGAGCCCCGCGTCGACGGCCGCCGAGAAGACGGTCACCTTGGCGAAGAGGCCGATGACGCCCGGCGGCAGGCCGGCGAGGCAGAGCAGGAAGAAGCCGAGGACCAGTGCGGACAGGGGGCTCTCGGCGTACAGGCCGCGGTAGTCGCTGATGCGGTTCAGGGGGCTGCGGCGGGCCACCAGGGCGGCCACGGCGAAGGCGCCGAGGTTCACGGCGGCGTACATGAGGGCGTACGCGAGCGTGGAGCCGATGGCCTGCTGGGCGTCGTCGGAGTAGGCGGCGGCCGCGATCGGGACCAGGAGGTAGCCGGCCTGGCCGACGGAGGACCAGGCGAGCAGCCGCACCGCGCTGTACGCGCGCGTGGACCGCTGTCTCAGGGCGCCGACGTTCCCGATCGTCATGGTGAGGGCCGCCAGCGCCGCCAGCGCCGGTCCCCAGACGTCCGCGTACGAGGGGAGGGCGACGACGGTGACGAGGACGAGTCCGGAGAACCCGACCGCCTTGCCGACGACCGACAGGTAGGCGGCGATCGGCAGGGGCGCCCCCACGTAGGTGTCGGGCACCCAGAAGTGGAAGGGCACGGCGGCCGTCTTGAAGGCGAAGCCGACGAGGGTGAGGACGACGCCCGTCTGGGCGAGGGTGTGGAACTGGCCGTCGACGTGCTGGATCCCGTCCGCGATCCGGGTGAGGTAGAGGGTGCCCGTCGTCGCGTAGACGAAGCTGACGCCCATCAGGCTGACCGCGGTCGCGGTGACGGAGGACAGGAAGAACTTCAGGGCCGCCTCGGAGGACTTCTTGTCGCCGCGCTTGATGCCGACGAGCGCGAAGGCGGGCAGCGAGGCGACTTCCAGGGCGACGATGAGGGTCGCGAGGTCGCGGGAGGCCGGCAGGAGGGCGGCGCCCGCGGCGGAGGAGAGCAGCAGGAACCAGTACTCCCCCTCGGGGAGTTCCCGGTCGGCGTCCTTCAGGGCGGTGACCGACAGCAGGGCGACGAGGAGCGCGCCGCCGAGCACCAGGAGCTGGACGACCAGGGTGAAGCCGTCCGCCACGTAACTGCAGGTGTCGGTGGCGCCGGTCAGGCAGAACGTGGCCCGGTCGCCGCCCCGGAGGGGCAGCAGCAACAGCGCTGACGCGGCGAGGCCCGCCACGGACGTCCAGCCGAGCACGGCCTTCCTCGTGTCGCCGATGAAGAGGTCGGCGACGAGCACGACGAGTCCGACGACCGCCGCGAGGGTGGGCGGCGCGATGGCGAGCCAGTCGACGGACTGGACCAGGGAACTCATCGGGTGCCTCCTGCGAGGAGCTGCTGTACGGCCGGGTCGGTCAGGCCGAGCAGGGCCCGGGGCCACAGACCGGCGACGACGGTGAGGGCGACGAGCGGTGTCCAGGCGGCGAACTCGTAGGTCTGGACGTCGAGGAGTTCCGGTGTCTCCCGGGGTGTCGCGCCCATGCAGACGCGGCGTACGACGATGAGCATGTACGCGGCGGTGAGCAGGGTGCCGAAGGCGGCGATCGTCATGAACGTCAGATAGGCGGACCGGTTGAGGCCGGCGGCGGGTTCGAACGCGCCGAACATGGCCAGCATCTCGCCCCAGAACCCGGCGAGGCCGGGCAGTCCGAGCGAGGCGACGGCTGCGAAGGCCAGCAGGCCGCCGAGGCGCGGTGCCTTGCCGTACAGCGCGGCGCCGGACTCCTCGGCGAGGGTGTCGAGGTCGGTGGTGCCCGTGCGGTCCTTCAGCGCTCCGACGAGGAAGAAGAGGAGGCCGGTGATGAGGCCGTGGGCGATGTTGGCGAACAGCGCGCCGTTCACGCCGGTCGCGTCCATCGTCGAGATGCCGAGCAGGACGAAGCCCATGTGGCCGACGGAGGAGTAGGCGATGAGCCGCTTGAGGTCGCCCTTCGCTCCCCGTTTGGCGAGGGCCAGGCAGGCCAGGGAACCGTAGATGATCCCGACCACGGCGAAGGCGGCGAGGTAGGGGGCGAAGGTCCGGAAGCCGTCGGGTGTGACGGGCAGCAGGATCCGGACGAACCCGTACGTGCCCATCTTCAGCATGACGCCGGCCAGCAGGACCGATCCGACGGTCGGGGCGGCGGTGTGGGCGTCGGGCAGCCAGCTGTGCAGCGGCCACATCGGGGTCTTGACCGCGAGTCCGATCCCGATCGCCAGAACGGCGGTGACCTGCACGGATGTGCTCAGCGATCGGCCGTTGTCAGTGGCGAGTGCCACCATGTCGAATGTGCCCGCCTTGATTCCGATCAGGAGCAGGCCCAGCAGCATGACCACGGAACCGAGCAGGGTGAAGAGGATGAACTTCCAGGCCGCGGCCTGGCGCTGGGCGCCTCCCCACCGTGCGATGAGGAAGTACATCGGGACGAGGACCGTCTCGAACGCGAGGAAGAACAGCAGCAGATCGAGGACGGCGAAGGTCGCGAGGGTGCCGGACTCGAGGACGAGCAGCAGGGCGACGAACGCCTTCGGGGTCGGGCCCGCGGGCATCTTGAAGTAGGAGTACAGCGCGCAGAGGAAGGTCAGCAGCGCGGTCAGGACCAGAAGGGGGAGCGAAATGCCGTCGACGCCGAGGTGGATCCGCACGTCGAGTGCGGGGATCCAGCTGATGTCCGTCGTGGCCTGCATCTTCGACGGGTGGTCGTGGTCGAAGCCGAGCGCGAGGACGATCGCCGCGATGAGGACCACGCCCGTGACGGTCACACCGTGCCGCAGCACCGCCTGTTCGGGCGACTTCCCCTTCAGTCCCGGCGGGGCCGGGAGGAGAGCGGCGGCGGCCCCGATGAGCGGGCCGACGACGATCAACGCGAGAAGAATCTGCATCACGGATTCACTGATATCGATCACGCCTGCTCACGCTCCCGTGGCGACGAGGAGGGCGGCGACCACCAGGACGACGGTGCCGGCGAGCAGCGCGCTCACATAGGTCTGCACATTGCCGGTCTGCGCCCGCCGTACGGCGGTGCCGAGCCAGCGGGGTAGGGCACCCGCGCCACGCACGTAGGTGTCGACGACCTCGCGGTCGAGGAACCGGACGAGGGTGGCTCCGGCCTGGACCGGGCGGACGAAGAGCACCGAGTACACGGTGTCGAGGTGGAAGCCGACGGCCGCGTGGCGGTGCAGCGGGCCGAGCAGCAGCCGGCCCGGATCCGCCGGGTCGGGAGCCTGGGCGACGTCCCCGAATGCGGGCTCATGGGTGGCGATGGCCTCGGCCTCGACCTGTCCGGCGTCGGCGTCCGGGTGGGCCGCGACCGCACCCAGCGGGACGCGGGCCGCCAGGGCGGTGGTGTGCCGCCATGCGCCGTAGGTGACGATCCCGCCGACCAGGGCGAGTCCCGTACCGAGCACCGAGGTGGTGAGGACGGGCGTCAGGTCGCGGCCGTCGAACCAGTCGGGCAGCGGGCCGAACGCCAGGCCGAACGCGAGCGAGGGGATGGCGAGCACCCACAGCACGGACGTCATGACGACCGGCTGCCGGCCGTGGTCGGGGGCCTCGGCCCCGTGGCCGCGGAAGGCCAGCAGCCACAGTCTGGTGGCGTACGCGGCGGTGAGGACGGCGGTGACCAGACCGGTGACCAGGACGATCCAGCCCGCGGCGCCGGGGGCGTGCTCGGTGTGACCGGCGGCGACGTGCTCGGCGGCGCCGAGGACGGCCTCCTTGGAGAAGAAGCCGCTGAAGGGAGGGATCGCGGCGAGGGCGAGCAGTGCCACGGTCATCGTCCAGAAGGCGTCGGGGACCCGGGTGCGCAGGTCCTTCATCCGGGACATGACGGCCAGCGAGTTGGTGCCGGAGGCGTGGATGATCACGCCGGCGGCGAGGAACAGCAGCGCCTTGAAGGCGCCGTGCGCGAGGAGGTGGAAGACGGCGGCACCGCGGTCACCGACGGCGAGGGCACCGGCCATGTAGCCGAGCTGGCCGATCGTCGAGTAGGCGAGGACCCGCTTGATGTCGTCCTGGGCGAGCGCCGCAAGTCCCGAACCGACCATCGTGACACCGGCCATGACGGCGAGGACGACCATCGCGGCCGCGGAGGCCTGGAAGACGGGGAGGAGCCGGGCGACGAAGTAGATGCCGGCGGCGACCATCGTCGCGGCGTGGATCAGCGCGGAGACGGGGGTGGGGCCCGCCATCGCGTCGGGCAGCCAGGTGTGCAGCGGGAACAGTGCCGACTTGCCCGCCACGCCCGCGAGGAGCAGCAGGGCGACGACGGTCGGGTGGTGCAGCCCGCCGCTCGCGACAGTGCCGAGGACCCTGGTGATCCGGAAGGAGCCGGCGTCGGTGGCCAGCGCGAACAGACCGATGAGGAAGGGGACGTCGCCGAGCTTGGTGACCAGGAAGGCCTTGAGCGAGGCGGCGCGGGCCTCCGGGGTCTCCCAGTAGTGGCCGACCAGGAAGTACGAGCAGATGCCCATGACCTCCCAGCCGACCAGGAGCACCATCAGGTCGCCGGAGTAGACGACGAGCAGCATCGCGGAGGTGAACAGGGAGACGAGGGCGGCGTACGAGGGGTAGCGCGGGTCGTCGTGCAGGTAGCCCGTCGAGTAGATCTGCACGCAGGTGGCGACGACGCCGACGAGTACGGCGACGAGGGCGGCGAAGCCGTCGATGTGCAGGCCCAGTTCGATGGGGACCGAGCCGGTCGGCGTGAGTTCGGTGTGCGAGTCGATGGCCTGGCCGCCGCCCTGGCGCACCGCGACGAGCACGGCGAGGACGAGCGAGGCGAGGGTCGGCAGGACGGCGAGCGGGCGGACGAAGCCCGGGGCCGTGCGGCCGAGGAGGAGTCCGGCGGCGGCGCCGAGGAACGGAAGGAGGGGGACGAGGAAGGCGAGGGTGGTCGTGGTCACGCGGTGGCCTCAGCCTTCTCGGCCGCGGGGGCGTCGGGGTCGTCGGGGCCGTGGCCCTCGGCGGTGTCGCGGAGTTTGTCGATGTCCGAGGTGCCGCGGTTGCGGTACACGGCGAGGACGATCGCCAGGCCGATGCCGATCTCGGCGGCGGCGATGGCGATGGTGAACAGGGTCAGGGCCTGGCCGGAGTGCAGCGTGTCGCGGGCGGCCCGGGAGAGCCAGACGTCGAAGGCGACGAGGTTCAGGTTGACGGCGTTGAGCATCAGCTCGACCGACATCAGGACCAGGATCGCGTTGCGGCGCGCCAGGACTCCGTACAGGCCCGTGCAGAACAGCAGGGCCGCGAGCACGGCGGGATAGGCGAGGTGCATCAGCGGACACCTTCCTTGTCCTGCTCGCCGTCGCGGCTTCCGGGGACGCGCGGGGCGGTGGCCTTCGTGCCTCCCGCGGCGGTGTCCGCCTTCGCCTTGCGGGAGAGGACGATCGCGCCGACCAGGGCGGCGAGGAGGAGGACGGAGAGCGCTTCGAAGGGAAGGACCCAGTTCTGGAAGAGGCTCGCCCCGGTCACCTCGGTGGAACCGGCGGGGGCACCACCCAGGTCGACCCAGGTCGTGCGGAAGGCGTCGACGACGACCCAGACCAGGGCGCCGGCCGAGGCGACGGCCACGGTCAGGGCGGCCCAGCGGTTGCCCGAGTCGGCGTCCGGGGAGCGGCCGATCGGGGCCTTGGTGAGCATCAGCCCGAAGAGGAGGAGGACGACGACGGAACCGACGTAGATGAGGACCTGCACCCAGGCGATGAACTCAGCCGTCAGCAGGAGGTACTCGACGGCGAGGCCGCCGAGGGCGACCACCAGCCACAGGGCGGCGTGCACCAGCTGCTTGGTGGTGACGGTGACGACCGCGGCGCCGAAGGTGAGCAGGCCGACGAGGAGGAAGGCGATCTCGACGCCGGTCGGGGAGAGGAAGCCGTGCTGTCCGGCGGCGACGGTGGTGGCCGCGCGGGCCGCCATGGACGCGGCCGTGGCTGCTGCGAAGGTCACGACTGTCCCTCCTGCGGGCCGGAGGGGGGTGCGGCCGGAGCATCCGGCCGCCCGGCTTCCCCGGCTCCTGCCGCCTGCGCCGCTCGCTCGGCCTCGGCCGCCTGCTCGGCCGCCAGTTTGTCGGCGGTCTTGCGGGCTGCCGCGATCTCCTTGGGCTCCTCGGCGCCGGGGTCCAGGGCGGGCGGGGCCGGGACGGTCCACATCCACTCGCGGAGCTTGTCGCGTTCGTGGGTGAGTTCGTGGATGTCGGTCTCCGCGTACTCGAACTCCGGTGTCCAGAACAGCGCGTCGAAAGGACAGACCTCGATGCAGATGCCGCAGTACATGCACAGGGAGAAGTCGATGGCGAAACGGTCGAGGACGTTGCGGCTGCGCTCGCGGCCGCCCGGCGCGGCGGGCGGGACCGTCTCCTTGTGGGAGTCGATGTAGATGCACCAGTCCGGGCACTCGCGGGCGCACAGCATGCAGACCGTGCAGTTCTCCTCGAAGAGGGCGATGACTCCACGGGTGCGGGGCGGGAGTTCGGGCTGGACGTCCGGGTACTGCGCGGTGACGGTCTTCTTCGTCATCGTGCGGAGGGTGACGGCCAGGCCCTTGGCGAGGCCGGAGCCAGGAATGGGGGCCATGGTTACGCGATCACCACCTTGACGATGCCGGTGAGGGCGATCTGGGCGAGGGACAGGGGGACGAGGAGGGTCCAGGAGAGTTTCTGGAGCTGGTCCTCGCGCAAACGGGGGTAGGTGACGCGGAGCCAGATGACGACGAAGGCGAGGATCGCGGCCTTCAGGAGGGTCCAGACCCAGCCGAGGCCGTCGGCGCCCCAGGGTCCGTGCCAGCCGCCCAGGAAGAGGACGGTGGTCAAGCCGCACAGGACGACGATGCCGGCGTACTCGGCGAGCAGGAACAGGGCGAAGCGCAGACCCGTGTACTCGGTGTACGCGCCGAAGATGATCTCGGAGTCGGCGACGGGCATGTCGAAGGGGGGCCGCTGGAGTTCGGCGAGGCCGGCGACGAAGAACACGATCGCGCCGACGATCTGCCAGGGCAGCCACCACCACCGGAAGGCGTCCACGATGCCGGGGAGCGAGACCGTGCCCGCCGCCATCGCGACCGAGGCCGCGGCCAGGAGCATCGGGAGTTCGTACGCGAGGAGCTGGGCGGCGGTGCGCAGTCCTCCGAGGAGGGAGAACTTGTTGGCCGACGCCCAGCCCGCCATGAGCGAGCCGAGGACGCCCACGCCCATGACGGCGAGGACGAAGAAGATGCCCGCGTCGACGACCTCGCCGACCGCGCCCTCACCCGGGCCGATCGGAATGGCGAGGAGGACCAGGAGGTACGGGAGGAGGGCCACCGCGGGGGCGAGCTGGAAGATGCGCCGGTCCGCGCCCGCGGGTACGACGTCCTCCTTCTGCGCGAACTTCACGCCGTCCGCGACGAGCTGGGCCCAGCCGTGGAAGCCGCCCGCGTACATCGGGCCGAGGCGGCCCTGCATGTGGGCCATCACCTTGTGCTCGGTCTGGCCGACGATCAGGGGGAACGTCAGGAACACGACGAAGACGACGAGGAGGCGTAGGGCGACGTCGAGAGCGTCGTTCACTGCGTACCTCCGGAGGAGTCGTCGGGGTCGGGGGCGGGGTCCTCGCCCGGAGCGGGCGTGGACCCCGGCCGGGTCTGGGACCCGGCCTTCGTCTGCGGTTCGGGCTCGGGCTCCGTGTCAGGGGCCTGGGCACTTTCTGCCTCGGGCTCCGTCTCAGGGGCCTGGGCACTTTCTGCCTCGGGCTCCGTCTCAGGGAGCTGGACGGTCCCTGCCTCGGGCTCCGTCTCAGGGGGCCGGGCAGTTTCTGCCTCGGGCTCCGGCGCGGACCCGGACTCCTCCCGCGGCCGGGACTCCGGCTCGGGCTCCGTCTCAGGGGTCCGGGCGGCCCCGGCTTCGGACTCCGGCGCCGACGTCGAGGTCGGCATCGGGGCCGGTGTCGAGGTCGTCTCCGGCTCCGGGGCCCGGTCGGGCTTCGGTTCCGGGGTGGGCTTCGGTTCCGGGGCGTCGAACGCGGGCTTCGGCTGATGCCACGGCGCGTCCGAGCTGCGCGGCGGGGCGGGCCTTCGGGCGGGCCTCGCCGCCGCGTCGGGCTCGGTCGCCCGGGAGGCGGCACCCGCCGGAGCCGTCGGCCCGGAGGAGGCCGTCGGTTCCGTAGCGGCCGCCGGTTCCGTCGCGGCCGTCGGCTGGTCCGGGGCAGCCGCTTCCGGCGCGGCCGACGGTTCGTTCCCGGCCGTCGTCGGCGGGGCGGCCGTCGGGGCCGGAGGGGTCGCCTGCTGGGCCCGCTGGCTGGCGGAGCCCTGGCTCGCGCTGCGGGACCGGCGCGCGGGACGCGCGGCCTCGGTGCCGGGGGCGGCACCCGCCGCGGCGGACGTCGCGTCCGCTTCCGTGACACCGGTGCCCGCGGTCGTGGCGGGCGCAGTGGTGCCCGCTGCTGTGGCGGGCACAGTGGTGCCCGCCGCCGCGGCGGGGGCCGGTGTCTGGCTGGCCGAGCCCTCACCCGCCGTGCGGGCCCTGCGGACCGGGCGGTCGCCGGCGGGGCGGGCCGCGCCACGGGCCGGGCGGGCCGGAGCCGGGGGGAGCTGGCCCTTGAGAGGACCCCACTCGTTGGGGTCGGGGACGCCGGGCGGCAGCATCTGACGGCGCTTGGGACCGCCGTGCTCGGACTCGCCGGGCTCCTTCGCGCCCGGCCAGGCCTTGGCGACGCGGGCGGCCAGGACGAAGTCCTTGCGCAGGGGGTGGCCCTCGAAGCCCTCCGGCAGGAGCAGGGGGTCGAGGCCGGGGTGGCCCTCGAAGGTCACCCCGAACATCTCGTGGGTCTCGCGCTCGTGCCAGGCGGCGCCCGCGTAGACGGAGACCGCCGACTCGAGCGCCGGGGCCGTGTGCGGGACCGTCGTGCGGACGAGGAGGCGGTGCAGCGGGGACAGGGCCACGACGTGCGCCGAGACGCGGAAGCCCGTGCCGGGTTCGTCGACGGCGCTCAGCCAGTCGAAGTAGGTGCAGCCCAGGGTGGAGCGGGCCGTCTCCAGGGCCGCGGTCCAGGAGGCCGGGGGCACGTCGACGGTCAGGACCTCGTAGGACTCCTCGGCCGTGGCGTCGGGGCCGAAGAGTTCCTCGGCGGGACCGGGAAGCCAGCCGACGGTCATCGGTCCTCCTCACCGGGGGTGGCCGGGTCCGTCCCCGGAGCGGTCGTCGCCGGAGCGGTCGTCCCCGGAGCGGTCGTCGCCTCGGGGGCCGGCGGCTTCACCAGGCCGCTCTGGAGCGCGGCGGCGGACGGGCGCGGCGCGTCGGACCCGTACCGCTCCCCCAGCGATTCCCGGGCGATCTTCTCCTGGAGCTTGAGGATGCCCTGGAGCAGTGCCTCGGGGCGGGGCGGGCACCCCGGGACGTAGACGTCGACGGGGATGATCTGGTCGACGCCCTTGGTGACGGAGTAGGAGTCCCAGTACGGACCGCCGCAGTTGGAGCAGGCGCCGAAGGAGATGACGTACTTGGGCTCGGGCATCTGCTCGTACAGGCGCTTGACGGCGGGCGCCATCTTGTCCGTGACCGTGCCCGACACCACCATCAGGTCGGCCTGGCGGGGCCCCGGCGCGAACGGGATCACACCGAGGCGGATGAAGTCGTGGCGGGCCATCGACGCGGCGATGAACTCGATCGCGCAGCAGGCGAGGCCGAAGTTGAAGACCCAGAGCGAGTAGCGGCGGCCCCAGTTCAGGACCACCTTCATGGGCTCGGGGGCGAGGCGGGCGAGCACACCGAGCCGCTTGGGCTCGGGCAGCGGCACCGGCGCCGACGCGGGCTGCTCCGGGGCGGAGGGGGTCACGTCCATGTCAGGACGCCCTTCTTGTATGCGTACAGCAGGCCCACGGCCAGGAAGCCGAGGAAGATGAACATCTCGACGAGCGTCGCGGCACCGTAGCCGGGAGCGGCGAAGACCGTGGCCCAGGGGAAGAGGAAGATCGAGTCGACGGCGAAGATGACGTAGAGGAAGGCGTACACGTAGTAGCGGACCTGGGTGTGGGCCCAGCCCTCGCCGACGGGGTCGACGCCGCACTCGTACGTCAGCAGTTTTTCGGGGGTGGGTACCACGGGCCGCAGCAGGCGGCCCGCCCCGAAGGCGACGGCGACGAACAGCACGCCCACGACGGCGAGCAGCCCGACGACCGAGTAGGACTGGAAGTAGTCCGCCGCGACGACGGCCCCGGTCGCCGTGACAACGGTCGGTTCCGGCACGTCAGTCCCTCACTCCCTGACCTCGTTGCGCCCCGTCGTGCGCCGTCGCGCACTCTGTGATGCGCCATGTTCGACGATCTGTACGGACGGGAGTCTAGGGCCTGCTAAAGAGAGCGTAAGCAGCCCGTCACACGTCGACCATTCCTCGGTCCCCGGTGACCTGTTCACGTCTCACGGTGTGAACACGGCCCCGTGGTGCTCCGTCGGCCCGTCCCGACCCGCGCCGACCCGTGCCTGCCCCTGCCGGGTCGGTGTCCTGTCCGCTCCTCACCTCCAGGGTTTCTCCAGGAGTCCCCTGGGGGTGGGGTTATCCCCAGTGCATCGCGGCGGCCCACCTCATGGCGCGGCGGCGCGCCGCCGGGCAGGGTAGCGGATATGACCGAACGCATCATGCCCGCCGGTCCGTCGGACGGCCCGTCCGACGGTGACCGGCCACCCGCCGTACGCCTCGCCCTGGACCCGGTGACCTGGAAGGAGATCTCCCATCTCCTGGTGAACCTGCCGGCCTCGATCATCGGGTTCGTGTACGTGGTGACGATGCTCGCCACGGGCGCGGGGCTCGCCGTGACCGTCGTCGGACTGCCGCTGCTCGCGGCCGGGCTGCGGGGTTCGCGGCAGCTGGGCAAGCTGGAGCGGGGACGGGCACGGCGGCTGCTGGGGCTTCGGATCGACGAGCCGAGCCCGTTGCCGGTGCGCCGGACCGGCTTCTTCGGCTGGCTGTGGTCGAGCCTGAAGGACCCGGTGGGCTGGCGGGCGGTGCTGTACGACCTCATACGGCTTCCCTGGGGCATCGCCACCTTCACGATCACGCTGGTGTCGTTGTTCGTGCTGTGGCCGGTGCTGCCGTTCATCGCGCGCGGGCTGACGAACGTGGACCGGGCGATGGTGCGCGGGCTGCTGTCGCCCTCCGACGAGCTGGAGCGGCGCATCGCCGAACTGGAGTCGGACCGCGGGGTGGTGGTCGACACGGCCGCCGCCGATCTGCGCCGTATCGAGCGCGATCTGCACGACGGGGCGCAGGCCCGGCTCGTCAACCTCGCGATGGGGCTCGGCCTGGCGAAGGAGAAGCTCCTGGAGGACCCCGACGCCGCGGCGTCGATGGTCGACGAGGCGCACGGCGAGGTGAAGCTCGCCCTTCAGGAACTGCGTGATCTGGCCCGGGGCATCCACCCCGCGGTCCTCACCGACCGGGGACTGGACGCCGCCCTGTCCTCGATCGCCTCGCGGTGCACCGTGCCGGTGAAGGTGACCACCGAACTGGAGACGCGGCCGGCCCCCGCCATCGAGGGCATCGCGTACTTCACCGTCTCCGAACTGCTCCAGAACGTCAGCAAGCACAGCGGGGCGCGGTCCGCGTCGGTCGACGTCTGGCGGACCGACGACCGTCTGCTCATCCAGGTCCGGGACGACGGCCGCGGCGGGGCCGGTGTCGACGGCGGTACGGGCATGGCGGGGCTCGCGGACCGGCTCGGCGCGGTGGACGGGCTGTTCGTCGTCGATTCGCCGGTGGGCGGACCGACGGTCATCACGGCCGAACTGCCGTGGCGGGACCGCCGGAACGAGCCCGCGCGGTAGCCGCCGCGAGGGGCCCGGGGGTTCACTCGATGGATACCCCGGCCAAGGGCCGCGCATGGAGGGCCCGGGAGCGAGGACCCCGAGCGGTGGTCCCCGGTCCCGGGCCCTCCCCCGTTCGCGCGGCTCTCGCCCGTTCGCGCGGCCCTCCCCCGTTCGCGCGGGCCGGCGCAGGCCCGCCGGGGTAGGGAAAACCCCCCGCCCAAGACGCCGATCCGCTCCATGTCCGGCGGGCCTCCCGGACGGCAGGCTTGAGGAAGCAGCCGACGCGCGGAACGAGTGGACGCGCGGAAGAAGCCGAGGCGCAGGACGAGACGAGAGAACGGACGGACCGATGGCCACGGAGTACGGACACGGATACGGGCACCGCGGCGGGTCAGGATTCGGCGGGGCGGGCGCCGACGGGTGGCGGCACCGTCTCCCGGCGCCGCTGCGGGCTCCGTTCGAGGCGCGCAGCTGGCGCGAGTTCGGCTACGTGATGCTGGGCCTGCCGCTCGGGATCCTCATGTTCACGTTCGCCGTCACGATGGTCTCGCTCGGCGCGGGCCTGCTGGTCACCTTCCTGGGCGTTCCGGTGCTCGCCGCCGCGCTGGCCGGCTGCCGCGGCCTCGGCTCGCTGGAGCGGGCGCGGGCGCGCGGGCTGCTCGGCGCGGAGGTGGCCGAGCCCGAGCCGCTGAGGACGGAGAAGCACGGGGCGATGGCGTGGATGGGGGCCGTGCTCAAGAGCGGCACCTCCTGGCGGCACCTGCTGTACGCGGTGGTCCAGTTCCCGTGGTCGGTGTTCTCCTTCGTCGTCGCGCTGACCTTCTGGACGTACGGATGGGCCCTGCTGACGTATCCGCTGTGGTTCTGGGTCTTCCCGATGTACGGCGGTCAGGACGGACTACAGCTGTACGGCGACGGCACGCACTCGATCTACCTGGACAACCCGTTCGAGATCACGGTGACCGCGCTGGTGGGGCTGCTCTTCACGATGGCGACCCCCTGGATCGTGCGGGCGCTGACGACCGTGGACCGGCTGATGGTGCGCGGGCTGCTCGGTCCCTCGCGGCTGGCCACGCGCGTGGTGGAACTGGAGTCGGACCGGGGGACGGTGGTCGACACGGCCGCCGCCGATCTGCGCCGTATCGAGCGCGATCTGCACGACGGGGCGCAGGCCCGGCTCGTCAGCCTCGCGATGGACCTGGGGCTCGCCAAGGAGAAGCTGGCCGAGGACCCCGCGGCCGCGGCGCGGATGGTGGACGAGGCGCACGGCGAGGTCAAGACGGCGCTCCAGGAGCTGCGGGACCTCGCGCGCGGTATCCATCCGGCGGTGCTGACCGACCGCGGGCTCGACGCCGCGCTGTCCGCGGTGGCCTCGCGGTGCACGGTGCCGGTGCAGGTCGAGGTGGATCTGGCGGCGCGGCCGGCGCCCGCGATCGAGGGGATCGCCTACTTCACCGTCTCCGAACTGCTCCAGAACATCAGCAAGCACTCCCGTGCGACGCGGGCGAGCGTGGACGTGTGGCGGGTGGAGAACCGGCTGATGATCCAGGTCTGCGACAACGGGGTCGGCGGGGCCGGTGTCTCCGGGGGGTCGGGTCTGGCGGGGCTCGCGGAACGGCTCGACGCGGTGGACGGGATCCTGGTGGTGGACTCACCGGTGGCCGGTCCCACCCGGATCACCGCGGAGCTGCCCTGGCGGGGCTGAGACGCCCCAGGTACGCACACGCGCACGCGGATGCCCCGGTGCACCCCACCGGGGCATCCGCGTGCGGCCGGGTGGCCGCGCCGCGCATCCCACCGGGGAACACCCTCGTGGGCGTGGGCGGCCGGCCCGTCGCGCGGTGCCCCGCCGGGGCGGCCGCAACCGCCCCGGGGAGGAGATCCGGGCAAGGTCCGGGTGCGTGATCCGGACCCGAAGTCCGGGCAAGGACGCCGGGGAGCGACCGGGCGACCGGCCTGGCGACCGGAACAGAAAAAGATCAACCCTTCGAGCAGGACCCCTCCGGACCCGTCCGGGTCCGGTCCAGCCCCTCTCCGGACCCCTTCTTCACGTCGCCCGGGCGCGTCCCGGTCCGAATGCTGGAATGCTGGGGTCTGTCGTACGAGCGGGCACGAACCCGGTGGGACCGGGGGCGGCCGGGGTGGGCTCTGGGGGGCCGAGGAATCGTGGAGGACAGGGTGCGGGTGGTCATCGCCGAGGATTCAGTGCTGCTCAGGGAGGGCCTGACCCGGTTGCTGACCGACCGCGGACATGATGTCGTGGCGGGGGTCGGGGACGGCGACGCGCTGATCAAGACCATCACCGAGTTCGCGGCGCAGGACGCGCTGCCGGACGTCGTCGTCGCGGACGTACGGATGCCGCCGACGCACACCGACGAAGGCGTGCGCGCGGCCGTGCAGCTGCGCAAGGCACATCCGGGACTGGGCGTGCTCGTACTGTCACAGTACGTGGAGGAGCGTTACGCCACCGAACTGCTGGCCGGTTCGAGCCGCGGTGTCGGCTACCTGCTCAAGGACCGGGTCGCCGAGGTGCGCGAGTTCGTGGACGCGGTGGTGCGGGTGGCCCAGGGGGGCACCGCGCTCGACCCGGAGGTCGTGGCGCAGCTGCTGGGCCGCAGCCGCAAGCAGGACGTGCTGGCCGGGCTGACGCCGAGGGAGCGGGAGGTCCTCGGGCTCATGGCCGAGGGCCGGACGAACTCCGCCGTCGCCCGTCAGCTGGTGGTCAGCGACGGCGCCGTCGAGAAGCACGTCAGCAACATCTTCCAGAAGCTCGGCTTGTCACAAAGTGACGGGGATCACCGGCGCGTTCTGGCCGTCCTCACGTACCTGAACTCCTGACGGGACTGACAGTCTGTCAGTTGTCGAGCGGGACCGGAGGGCGAGCGGGGGGAAGGGCGCTCGAGGAAGGGTCCGACGGCAGAAAAAATCATAACAAATAAGCATATCAGGACGTCTCGGAACGGCGTCCATCATGCGAATGGCCGAAGGAAGGCGACCCTTACCGACGTAGGGTTGGAAAAGGAAGGGTCTGCGGGAAGGCCACTCCCGGACAGCCGCCTCAAAGGAGGTCCAGTTCAGTGACGAGCAAGGTCAGCAGCCCAACGGAACAGGCCGACGAAGCCGTCGTAGGAGAACAGCGCAAACCGCCGGGGGCGAAGGACGTCCGCCGGCTCGACCGGGTCATCATCCGGTTCGCGGGGGACTCCGGTGACGGTATGCAGCTCACCGGCGACCGCTTCACCTCGGAGACCGCCTCCTTCGGCAACGACCTCTCGACCCTGCCGAACTTCCCCGCCGAGATCCGCGCGCCCGCAGGCACACTGCCGGGCGTTTCGTCTTTCCAACTGCATTTCGCCGACCACGACATCCTCACGCCGGGCGACGCGCCCAACGTGCTCGTGGCCATGAACCCGGCGGCCCTGAGGGCGAACATCGCCGACGTGCCGCGCGGCGCCGAGATCATCGTCAACACGGACGAGTTCACCAAACGGGCGATGCAGAAGGTCGGCTACGCGGCCAGCCCGCTGGAGGACGGTTCGCTGGACGGCTACAACGTCCATCCCGTCCCGCTCACGACGATGACCGTCGAGGCGCTGAAGGACTTCGAGCTCTCCCGCAAGGAGGCCGAGCGCTCCAAGAACATGTTCGCGCTGGGGTTGCTGTCGTGGATGTACCACCGGCCGACCGAGGGCACCGAGAAGTTCCTGCGGACCAAGTTCGCCAAGAAACCCGACATCGCGGCCGCCAACCTCGCCGCGTTCCGGGCCGGCTGGAACTTCGGCGAGACGACCGAGGACTTCGCCGTCTCCTACGAGGTCGCGCCGGCCTCGAAGACCTTCCCGACCGGCACCTACCGCAACATCTCCGGGAACCTCGCCCTGTCGTACGGCCTGATCGCCGCCTCCCGGCAGGCCGATCTGCCGCTCTACCTGGGCTCCTACCCCATCACCCCGGCCTCCGACATCCTTCACGAGCTGAGCAAGCACAAGAACTTCGGGGTGCGCACGTTCCAGGCCGAGGACGAGATCGCGGGCATCGGCGCGGCGCTGGGCGCGGCGTTCGGCGGCTCCCTCGCGGTGACGACGACATCCGGGCCCGGTGTGGCGCTGAAGTCGGAGACGATCGGGCTCGCCGTCTCCCTCGAACTGCCCCTGCTCGTCATCGACATCCAGCGCGGCGGACCCTCGACCGGTCTGCCGACCAAGACCGAGCAGGCCGACCTGTTGCAGGCGATGTACGGGCGCAACGGCGAGGCCCCGGTGCCGATCGTCGCGCCGAGGACCCCGGCCGACTGCTTCGACGCGGCGATGGAGGCGGCCCGTATCGCGCTGATGTACCGGACGCCCGTCCTGCTGCTCTCCGACGGCTACCTGGCCAACGGCTCCGAGCCCTGGCGCATCCCCGAACTCGACGAACTGCCCGACCTGCGCGTCCAGTTCGCCCAGGGGCCCAATCACACCCTGGACGACGGCACCGAGGTGTTCTGGCCCTACAAGCGCGACCCGCAGACCCTCGCCCGCCCCTGGGCCGTCCCCGGAACTCCCGGCCTGGAGCACCGCATCGGCGGCATCGAGAAGCAGGACGGCAGCGGCAACATCTCCTACGACCCCGCCAACCACGACTTCATGGTCCGCACCCGACAGGCCAAGGTCGACGGCATCGACGTGCCGGACCTCGAGGTCGACGACCCCACCGGCAGCGCGCGCACGCTCGTGCTCGGCTGGGGTTCGACCTACGGGCCGATCACCGCGGCGGTCCGCCGGCTGCGCACCGCCGGGGACCACATCGCACAGGCCCATCTGCGCCACCTCAACCCCTTCCCGCGCAACCTCGGCGCGGTGCTGAGGCGTTACGACAAGGTGGTGATCCCCGAGATGAACCTCGGTCAGCTCGCCACCCTGGTGCGGGCCAGGTACCTGGTGGACGCGCACTCCTACAACCAGGTCAACGGCATGCCCTTCAAGGCTGAGCAGCTCGCCACGGCTCTCAAGGAGGCCATCGATGGCTGACACGTCAACGGAAGGCCCGGGCACGATCGAGGCGCTCTCCCTCGTGCCCAAGGCCGAGGCCAGGCAGTCCATGAAGGACTTCAAGTCCGATCAGGAAGTGCGCTGGTGCCCCGGCTGCGGCGACTACGCGATCCTCGCCGCCGTCCAGGGCTTCATGCCCGAACTCGGCCTGGCGAAGGAGAACATCGTCTTCGTCTCGGGCATCGGCTGCTCCTCCCGCTTCCCGTACTACATGAACACCTACGGGATGCACTCCATCCACGGGCGCGCCCCCGCGATCGCCACGGGGCTCGCCTCCTCGCGCCGGGACCTGTCCGTGTGGGTCGTCACCGGTGACGGCGACGCCCTGTCCATCGGCGGCAACCACCTCATCCACGCCCTGCGCCGCAACGTGAACCTGAAGATCCTGCTCTTCAACAACCGGATCTACGGCCTCACCAAGGGCCAGTACTCCCCGACCTCCGAGGTCGGCAAGATCACCAAGTCGACGCCCATGGGCTCGCTGGACGCGCCCTTCAACCCGGTGTCGCTGGCCATCGGCGCGGAGGCGTCCTTCGTGGCCCGCACCGTCGACTCCGACCGCAAGCACCTCACCGACGTGCTGCGCCAGGCCGCCGCCCACCCCGGCACCGCCCTGGTGGAGATCTACCAGAACTGCAACATCTTCAACGACGGCGCCTTCGAGGTCCTCAAGGACCGGCAGCAGGCCGAGGAGGCCGTCATCCGCCTGGAACACGGACAGCCCGTCCGGTTCGGCGCCGACGGCTCACGCGGTGTGGTCCGCGACCCGCACACCGGCGACCTGAAGGTCGTCACCGTCACCCCCGACAACGCCGCGCAGGTCCTGGTCCACGACGCGCGCACCGCGTCCCCGACCACCGCGTTCGCGCTGTCCCGGCTCGCCGACCCCGACACCCTGCACCACACCCCCATCGGGGTGTTCCGATCGGTCGACCGGCCGGTCTACGACACCCAGATGGCCGACCAGCTCGACGCCGCCGTCGAACAGAACGGCAAGGGTGACCTCGCCGCCCTCCTCGCCGGCGGCGACACCTGGACGGTCGTCGGCTGACCCCGCCCGCGGACGGTTCTACGAGGCCCGGGGCCCGAGTCCCCGGGCCTCGTCGTACGCGCTGCGGGCCTTCTCGACGTCGGCCATGCGCTCGTTGGTCCACAGCGCCAGCGACCGCACCTGCTCGGCGGCCTCACGGCCCAGGTCGGTCAGGGAGTAGTCGACGCGCGGCGGGATGACCGGCTTGGCGTCGCGGTGGACGAGCCCGTCGCGCTCCAGGGTCTGGAGGGTCTGGGTGAGCATCTTCTCGCTGACCCCCCTCCCGACCCTGCCGATCGCCCGGCGCAGCTCGCTGAAGCGGTACGAACGCTCCAGGAGCTCGATCAGGACGAGGACGCCCCAGCGGCTGGTGACGTGTTCCAGGACCAGGCGGTAGGGGCACATCGCCTCGCCGGCGTCGTACCCGTCCGCTGCCTTGATACTTACGGCCATACCAGTACCTTACTTCAAGGTGGGTACTTTCCAACAGTTAGTGCAGCTCCTAGGGTGAGTGCATCCGCACCCCACAAGGAGATGTACGCCATGAGCATCGTCGTCACCGGAGCCACCGGACACCTCGGCCGTCACGTGGTCGAGCAGCTGCTGGAGAAGGTCCCCGCCGAGCAGATCACCGCCGTCGTGCGGGACGAGTCCAAGGCCGCCGACCTCGCGGCCCGCGGCGTACGGCTCGCGGTCGCCGACTACAACACGCCCGAGACCTTCGACGGCCTGTTCGCCGCCGGTGACAAGGTGCTGCTGATCTCGGGCAACGAGTTCGACAAGGGCCGCGTCCAGCAGCACCGGGTCGTCATCGAGGCGGCCAAGGCGGCCGGGGTCTCCCTGCTCGCCTACACCAGCGCCCCCGGGGGCCTGACGGCCGCGCTGGCCGACGACCACCGCGCCACCGAGGAGGTCCTGCTCTCCTCCGGACTGCCCTACTCGCTGCTGCGCAACGGCTGGTACCACGAGAACTACACCGAGAACCTCGCCCCGGTGCTGGCGCACGACGCCGTCGTGCAGGCGGCGGGCACGGGCCGGATCGCCTCCGCCTCGCGCGCCGACTACGCGGCCGCCGCGGTCGCGGTGCTGACCGGTGAGGGGCACGAGAACACGACGTACGAGCTGAGCGGCGACGAGGCGTGGGGCTTCGCCGAGTACGCCGCCGAGCTGAGCCGGCAGACCGGCAAGGAGATCGTCTACAACTCCGTCTCCCCCGAGGCCTTCGCCTCCATCCTGACCGGCGCCGGGCTGCCCGAGGCCTTCGCCGGGATCCTCGCGGGCGTCGACGTCTCCATCGAGAAGGGCGAGCTGGCCGCCACCCCCGGCGACCTGTCCCGCCTCACGGGCCGCCCGACCACCCCGATCGCCGAGTCCGTCGCGGCGGCGCTGAAGGGCTGACGCCCCGGCGGACGAGGACCGACGTCCCGGCGGGTGCCGGGCACCCGTCCGGCGCACCCCTGCCTGTCATGACCGTATGGCGATACGGGCATGACAGGCAGGGGTGCGCGGCGCTACCTTGCTTTCACGATGCACGGAAGTTCCCCGACCGCACGGGAGCTCCGGAACGCGGGGCGCGACGGGCGTCCGAGACCGTGGGAGAGGGAGACGCCGGTGGCCGGGAAGTCGAGGAGCGAGCAGCGCACAGGTCTGCTGAACGGCTTCGCGGCGTACGGGATGTGGGGGCTCGTCCCCCTCTTCTGGCCGCTGCTGAAGCCCGCCGGAGCGATCGAGATCCTCGCCCACCGGATGGTGTGGTCACTGGCGGTGGTCGGGGTCGTCCTGCTGGTGATGCGGCGCTGGGCCTGGGCGGGCGAGCTGTTGCGGCAGCCGCGCAAGCTGGGGCTGATCACGGTCGCGGCGGCGGTCATCACCGTCAACTGGGGCGTCTACATCTGGGCGGTCAACTCCGGGCACGTGGTCGAGGCCTCACTGGGCTACTTCATCAACCCCCTGGTCACCATCGCGATGGGCGTGCTGCTCCTCAAGGAGCGGCTGCGGCCGGTGCAGTGGGCCGCCGTGGGCGTCGGCGCCGCCGCCGTCCTCGTCCTGACCATCGGCTACGGCCGTCCGCCGTGGATCTCCCTCTGCCTCGCCTTCTCCTTCGCCACGTACGGCCTGGTGAAGAAGAAGGTCAACCTCGGCGGCCTCGAATCGCTCGCCGCCGAGAGCACGATCCAGTTCCTGCCCGCCCTGGCGTACCTGCTGTGGCTGGGCTCGCGGGGCGACGCGACGTTCGCCGCGCAGGGGCCGGGGCACGCCGCCCTGCTCGCGGCGACCGGCGTGGTGACCGCGATACCCCTGATCTGCTTCGGCGCCGCCGCGATCCGGGTGCCGCTGTCCACCCTGGGCCTGCTCCAGTACATGGCCCCCGTGTTCCAGTTCCTCCTCGGCATCTTCTACTTCCACGAGGCCATGCCGGCCGAGCGGTGGGCCGGGTTCGCGCTGGTGTGGCTCGCGCTGTCGCTCCTGACGTTCGACGCGCTGCGCGCCGCGCGGCGGGGTGCACGGGCGCTGCGGGAGGCGGCCCGTGCGGCCGGTGCCGTGGACGCCCCCGTCCGTGCGGCGGACACCGGCGTCGAGGCCGCAGCCGTCCCCGGCGGGGTCGCGACAGCCGCCACCGTCGCCGCGGCCACCGCCGGATCAGCCGCGGTCACCGCCGGATCAGCCGGTCCGGCCGGTTCGCCCGGCACCTCGTGACGGACGGACGGGCCCGCCCGGGGCGAACCGTGCGGGCCCGTCCTCGTACGGCGTGAGGGCCGGCCCCGGCGCGTGACCTTGCCCGCCCGGCCGTGGGACCACTATGAGTGGCTCCATGACGCCGACCCCCGTGCCCGCGCCCGCACCCGTCCACTGGAAACTCGTCATCGACTCCGCCGATCCGCACGCGCAGGCCGACTTCTGGTCGGCCGCGCTCGGCTACACGGTCGAGGACAACAGCGCCTTCATCGAGCGGCTGCTGGGTCTCGGCGCCCTGCCGGCCGCGGCCACCGTCGACTTCCACGGCCGCCCGGCCTTCCGGGACCTGATCGCCGTACGGCATCCCGAGGACCCGTACGACGAGGAACGCGGGACCGGTCTCGGGCGGCGCCTGCTCTTCCAGCGGGTTCCCGAGCCCAAGACGGGCAAGAACCGGCTCCACCTCGATCTGCACCCCGGCGAGGGGCGCCGCGCCGGGGAGGTGGAGCGGCTCACGTCGCTGGGGGCGGGCGTGCTGCGGGAGGTGGCGGAACCCTCCGGCGCGTGGGTCGTGATGACGGACCCCGAGGGGAACGAATTCTGCGTCCACTGACGCCGGGCAGGGGACGGCGCGGCGCGGGTTCCCTCCCGGCCGCGCCGTTCCTCACCCACCGTGGGCGCGGGGCGTCCTGTCGTACGGGTTGTCCGCGGCGGCGCGGGCGCGTTCCGCGAGGCGGACCATGCGGGTCCGGGCCGACTCGAGCTGTTCGAGGTCGTCGGCGGCGGGACCGTCGTCGGCCGCGAGCTCGGCCCACAGGCCGATCAGGTCGCGCCCGAGGTGCAGGCCCTGGAGGGGATCGCGGACGGCGCGCCACGCGGCGGCCGCGCTCTGGACGTTGCCGTAGGCGGCCCCGCTGTCCCGGTGGCGCCTGCGGACCCTCGCGAGGTCCAGCGACAGGTGGAACGACCTGAGCGCGTCACCGGCCAGGTAGGCGATGTACGCGGTCAGTTCGCGCAGCTTCAGCACCTCGGGGTGTTCCTGGCCCAGCGACCGCGCCGCCTCCGCGACGGCGCGCTCCGCCATGCCCGCCGCGGCCTCGATGCGGCCCATCTTCACGGCCTCGTTGATCCGGGCGACGGGCTCCGCGAGGAACGCCGACGCGGGGTCCTGCTGCGCGGCCTCCTCCTGGGGGCTCGGCGCGAGCACCGCCTCGGCGACGGCGTCGAAGCCGCGGGCGGGAGTGGGCTTCGGGTCCGGGTCCGGCTCCGTGCCCAGCAGCGACAGGGCCTCCATCGCGGGAGCGGACCTGCGCTCCGGGGCGGAAGGCCGCGCCTCCGGGGCGGGTCCGGTCACCGGAGCCGGGCCGAACTCCCCCGTCGGGGCGGACACCGCGGCGGCGGCCGACTCGGGCACCGCCCGCAGGACACGGGTCGACGCGGCCCCGGGCAGCGGCTTCGGCTCCGGTACCGCCCGCAGCACGAAGGTGGACGGCGTGGGAGTACCGGGCGCGGCGGGCTCGGCCGCGGGCACCCGGTCCGGGCCCTGGGCGGCCCCCGTACCGGCGAACCCGTCGGAGTCCGCCGGGGCGACCGGCTCGGACACCGCCGCAGGGGCGGGAACGAATTCCGGGGACGCCGACGGCACGGGCTGCGGCTGCGGCTGCGGCTGCGGCTGCGGCTGCGGCACGAACTCGGCGGTCACCGCCGGTTCCGAACCGCGCACCGGCGCGGGCGCAGGCCGGAACTCCGGGCGGACCGACGGCACGGGCGCGGGCGCGGGCTGCGGCACGAACTCCCCCGTCACCGCAGAGTCCGGGGCGGGTCCGGTCACCGGAGCCGGGCCGAACTCCCCCGTCGGGGCGGGCACCTCGGTGGCGGCCGGCTCGAGTGCGGGCGGCGCCGTGGGCACGTATTCGGGCGCGGGCGGCGGCGCCGGGGCGGGAGCGAATTCCGGGGACGCCGACGGCACGGGCTGCTGCGGCTGCGGCACGAACTCGGCGGTCACCGCCGGTTCCGAACCGCGCACCGGCGCGGGCGCGGGCCGGGACTCTGGGCGGACCGGCGGCACGGGCGCGGGCGCGGGCTGCGGCACGAACTCCGCCGTCACCGCCGGCTCCGGGCGGACCGGCGGCTCGGGGGCGGGTGTCGTCGCCGGGGCCGAGGGGGTTCCGCCCTCCGGCTCCGGGACAGGTCGCGCGTTCGGTTCCGGTACCGCGCGCAGGACGTACGTCGCCTTGTCCCGGCGCGGAACGGCTGGGACCTCGGGGGATGCCGGGACGGGCGGGAGCGGCGGAGCCGGCTGCTCCGGACGCCGCTGAGCCGGCGGCTGCGGCACCCCCTGGACCGGCGCCTGCGGAACATCGCCGGCCGGATGCCGCGGGTGCTCCTCGGCCCCGGAGCGTGGACGCTCCTGAACCGGCGGCTGCGGGGGCCGCTCCGGAGCCTGGGCCTGCGGGCGGTAGGCCTGGGCCGGGGACTGCGGGTGCTCCCCCTCCTCGAAGCGCCGACGCTCCTGGGCGGGCGGCTGCGGCCGGCGCTCCGGAGCCGGCGGCTGCGGCTGCGGCCGGTGCTCCTGGGGCCGGGGCTCGGTGAAGTTCCCGGCCGGGGGCCGGGAGTGGCCCTCGGACGGGGAGTGGCGGTGTTCCTGCGCCGGAAGGTGCGGACGCCGCTCCTGCGACTGCGGCTGCGCGGGCGGTGCCACGCGTACCGGCTCCGCCGTGTAGCGGCTGGAACCGTCGACGTGCACCTGGAGCGGCACGACGTAGCCGATGCGTTCGTCGTGGATGCTGGCGAGGACCGGGTGACCGGTGGCGAGGGCGAGCCGGTGGAGATAGTTCAGGATCGCGCCCTGGACCGTCTCGCCGGGCGCGGCCACGACCGGCATCCCGCCGACCGTGGCGCAGTTCGGGGCCCCTGCGGCACCGGGCGTCACGGTCCCGGCCGCCGCGTCCGCCGACGCCGGTACGTGCACCTCGATCGGCGTCATCCCGGTGGCCGGCTGCCCTCCGGCATCGGCCGCCGAGCGCTGCCGCTTGAGTTCCCGCTTCTGTTCGCGGCTGAGTCGAGACATCGGTTCCCTCACGAAGGGGTGGTCGAGGACGGGGGCGAGGACATCGTCGGCGTCGAGGGCGAGGCCGGCGTCGAGGGCGGGAGCGCGGGCTCGGAGGCCGACGCCGAGGGAAGCGGATCCGCCGCCTCCACGGTCTCCACCTCGGCGACGCGCCACGGCCGGCCGCCACCCGCCCGGGTGAGTTTGAGGTAGACGTTCGCGCGCGGACCCGTGCCCGTCCAGCCGTCGCGGCCGTGCGCCGCGCCCTCCACGAAGAGGGCGCGGTAGGCCAGGACGGCCGTGTCGGCGGGGCCGTCGGCGTCATCGTCCGCGGTCACGGTCACCGTGGTCCAGGCCCGGTGACCGGCCCAGGTGTTCCACGCGGCGCCCGCCCCGCTCGCGGGGTGGTACGACCGCTCGGCCGCGGCCTTGGCCGGGGTGAACCAGCGGGCGGAACGCAGCACGGCGTCGTGGGGGCCGTAGTCGTACTTCGTGTCATAGCCGTACGCCACCTCCGCCCATGCCTCCGATACTTCCGTCGCGTCCGTCCCGTCGACACCCGACGGGCTCGGCACGTGTGCGTCCGCGTCCAGCGGCCTGCCCGACGGGAGGGGCGCCTTCGGCACCACGGACGGCACCGCGGAGGACGACGAACCCGGCGCGCCCACGTCATCACGATGATCCCGCAGACCACAGCCCGTCAACGCCAGAACCCCGGTCACGGACACGACCGCCAGCGCGGCGAACGTCCGGCGGCCCGTCCCGGCACGGGCCGCCGTGCGCCCGTCCGTACCCGTGTCGCCCGCGTCCGCCCGTGTCCCGGTGTCCGTACCCGTCCGTGTCGTCCTCATCCTCGCCTCCCTCCTCACTTCAGTCCCAGCCAGGGCGCCGGGTCCACGTACTTGCCGTTCTGCATGACCTCGAAGTGCGCGTGCGGTCCGGTCGAGAGGCCGGTGGAGCCCACCTCGCCGACCCTCTGACCGACCCGCACGTGCTGGCCGACGCTCACCTCGGGACGGGTCCGCATGTGGTTGTAAGTCGTCGAGATCCTGTCCCCGTTGATGGTCCCGTGCGAGATGACCACGCGGTTGCCGTACCCGTTGGACCAGCCCGCGAAGGTGACGACGCCGTCCCGGGCCGCCTTGAACGGCGTACCCAGCGGCGCGGCGAAGTCGATGCCGGTGTGCAGCTTGTAGACGTGCTTGATCGGGTGCATGCGCATGCCGTACGGCGAGGTTATGCGCGGGTGGCCGGAGAGCGGCATCGCCAGCTCCTGCCCGGCGGGGATCCTGCCCGGCGGATCGTCCACCGACTCGTACTTGGGTATCAGGGACTTGATGCGGGCGACGTAGTTGCGGGTCTCGGTGTACGGCGGCATGCCGTGGTACTGATGCACCGCTCCGGGGCCCGCGTTGTACGCCGCGAGCGCGAGGTCGAGGGTCTCGCCGCTCGCCTCGCCGCGGTTCTTGTACCCCTCGACCGTCTTGGCGAGGGCGCAGTCGTAACGGCCCTGGGCCATGATCGCGTCACCGGGGTCGTACGGAGAGGCCCGGCCGTTGCCGTCGTCGTCCTTGCCCCAGCTCGGCCAGGTTCCCGGCATGAACTGCGACAGGCCCTCGGCACCCACCGGGGAACGGGCGTTGGGGTTCCACCCCGACTCGGCCTCGATCTGCGCGGCGATGACCGCCGGCTTGATGACATCGCACATGGCGCCCGCCTTGAGCACCCAGGGAACATAACTCGCGGGCACGGCACCGTCCTTCAGCCCCCCGCCCGCGCCCGAGCCCGATCCCGGGTCCTCCTCGCTCGACGCCCCGCTCACCGCGACCATCATGACCAGCGGCACCATCACGGCGGCCAGGCAGCCGCCGACCACCCAGGTCATGGTGGATCCGCCCCCGTTGGACATCGGCCCCCCTCAGCCTCATGTTCCGGTCGTGTACATGAAGTCGAGTCTCTCGGTTCCCACCCGATTCCCGCGTCACCACGGCGTCACAGGCTCGTCCCAGGAACTCACGCCCCGTTACCCAATTCCTCCCGGCGCCGGGAGGATCGGTGGACCGACGAGGAGGAGAGAGCACCCATGCAGGGGATCGAGGGGGTGGCGATGCGGACGAACGAGAGGGTGGCCGCGCGCGGGAGCGAGGGGGCACCGTCGCACACGGGCGACGGCGCGGCGCCGTACGGGAACGGGCCGGACGGCCCCGGGATATGGATACGCGGGGCGGTCGGAGAACCGGAACAGCCGTCGCGGCGGTACGAGGAGGACCACCGACCCGTCGTACGCGCACGGCAGTTCTCCTGGGTCGCCACGCACGGCGGAGCGGGCTCCACCACGCTCGCCACCGTCTTCGGCGGCCATGACGCGGGCCGCGACTGGCCCCGGCCGGACCGGGGCGATCCGGCCTCGGTCCTGCTCGTCGGCCGTACGCACGCGGCGGGTCTGGACGCCGTGTCGCACACCCTCGACATCTTCCGCCGGGGCGACGCGCCGCCGGGACTCGACCTCGACGCCATCGTCCTGGTCGCGGACGCGCCCGGCCGGCTGCCGCGCCAGCTCACCCAGCGCATCAAGGTGATCAACTCGGTCGTCGACGTCTACCGGGTCCCGTGGATGCCCGCGTGGCGCACCGGTGACCTCACCGGACCGCTGCCGCGCGAGGCCGCCCCCCTGGCCCGTCTGACGGGAAGGACCGCGCCGTGAACGCCCTGCACACGCTCGCCGCCACCCAGCTGGCCGTGACCGCGGGCGTGACCGATGAGCTCGACAAGGTCCTCGGCATCATCGCCTGGCTCGTCACGGCCGCCGGCGTGGCGGGCCTGATGATGGTGGGGTCCCGCATGGCCCTGGCCGTCAAGACAGGTGAGTTCGAGGAGCACTTGAGCCAGTTCCTGATGGTGCTGGGCGCCTGCGTGATCGGGGCCACGGCGGGACCGATCGTCGGTTTCGTGCTCTGAGCCGTCCGCAGTCCGCCGTCCGGCAAAGGCGACCCGCCACCCCGCGATGCCGCCCGGCGGACGCCCGCGCACCGTCCGCCGGCCCCCGCCCGACGCCCGCGCGCGTCGTGGAGATCTTCCGAGGCGCCATCACACCTGATGGCGCCTCAGCTCTTTCCACGCCTCCCACCTCGCCTTTCGTGACGGTCTCTTCCCGTGTGTCACGGACACGTCACCGACAGGTGCTGGTCTCCTACATCGCTTGGCCCCGGCCCACGGGAGTCGCCAAGCTCGCTGTGCACCGGGAAACACGGGGCGTCCCACGGATCTTCACCGCCCCCAAGTACCGCTCATGGCAAGCACGTACCGCTCGTACCGAGCAAGTGCCGCTCAGACCCGGCCAGTTCCGCACCCGTCCAGGACGCGTGCGCGGACGGTCGGCCATATCGGGGAGAAACCATGTTCAAGGCGATAGCAGCCCAGGCCCACCGTGCCGTCTATCTGGCGGACGGGAAGATCCCCAGCCCCAACCGCGACGCGCCGAACGAGCTGACCGGCAAGGTCGACACCGTCCTCGGCATCCTCGCCTGGGCCGGCACCGCGGCGGGCGTCGCGGGTGTGCTCATCACCGGCGCCATGATGGCGATCTCGATGCGCCGCGGCGAGGGCTCGGAGCACATGGGCCGCCTCGGCATGGTGCTCGGCGGCTGTGTCCTGGTGGCCACCGCGGGCCCCGTCGTCACCTTCGTCTTCGCCTGACCGGCTCCGCGTCAGAGCCTGAGCGAAGGGAGCGCAACCATGCTGAACTCCGGCCGACCCCAAGGGGGCAGCGGGGAGTGGGAACAGCCGTTCTGGCAGCAGCGGAGCTGGGTCCTGTCGGCCGGGTTCCTGCTGGTGCTGCTCGTGCTCGCCGGTTTCACGATGCTCAGCGGAGGCAACGGGACGCCGGCGGACGCCTCGGGCGACGACAGGCCCACCCCGTCCGCGGACGCGGACCGGGCCCGCGGCGGCCGGCCGGACACCCGTCCCGCCGGCTGCCGCACCGACGACAGCGACCAGGCCAAGCCCACCCGGGCCCCGAAGGACTTCACGTGGAAGGCCGACGGGACGGGCCTGGTGCCGGTCTCGAAGACGGTGGGCCCGCTCACGTTCGACGGACCGGTCTGGTCCTGCTTCGCCCACACGCCGATGGGCTCGGTCATGGCCGCCCACACCATCACCGACCATCTGAGCTTCCCGGGCTGGCGCGAGGTCGTCGACCGGCAGGTCGTCCCCGGTGCGGGCCGCGACGCGCTCGTCGCGAGCCGTACCGCGGCGGGCGACAGGCCGACCTCGGGCGAGGCGGACGGGGGCGGCTACGCCGGCTTCACCGTCCTGTCGTACGACAAGGAGAAGTCGACCGTGATGTTCGTCGTGCGGGTCCCCGGCAAGAACTCCTACGGCACCGCGTCGGTGACGCTGCGCTGGCTGGACGGCGACTGGAAACTCGCGCCCGACGCCGACGGGACCGTCTATTCGGGTGTGTCGCAGGTCAGCGGCACCAAGGGCTTCGTCACCTGGGAGGTGTGAGATGTCCTGCTCCTGGCGGGTGTACGACTGTGTGATCGACGAGGTCGGCTCACAGCTCACCGACGGTGCCGTCGTGGCCTTCGCCAAGGCGATCGGCGACGCGACCGCGGACGTGCTCAAAGCGCTCAACGGCGTGTGGCTGGACGTCAACCTGAAAGACTCCTCCGGACCCGTCGCCAAGATCAACTCGGAGGTGGACTGGCTCGTCGGCTACGTGGCCGTGGCCTCGCTGCTGATCGCGGCGATCCGCATGGCACTGGACCGCAAGGGCCAGCCGATGAAGCAGGCGTTCCTGGGGATGTGGAAGGTCATCCTCGTCGGAGCGGTCGCCGTGCCGGTGGTCCAGGCGCTCACCCATGCCTCCGACCTGTACGCGGAGGACGTGTACAACCGGGCCGACCTCGGCGACAAGGCGAAGACGATGCTCGGTGTGCTGACCCTCGATCAGCCGGGCCTCATCCTCGTCTTCGGCCTGCTGGTGATGCTGTCGTGCTTCGTGCAGATCTGCCTGATGTACATCCGCATCGGCGTCCTGATCACGCTCGTCGGCACACTGCCGCTGGCCGCGGCCTCCTCCATGACCGGGTGGGGCGAGGGCTGGTGGAAGAAGCACATCGGCTGGCTCGGGGCCTGGCTGCTGTACAAACCGGCGGCCGCGCTGATCATCTACTCGGCCGCGTCGATGACCGACGACAGCGAGAACCTCAGCGGTACCGCGAAGCTCGACCAGACCATCGCCGGTCTGGGCTTGCTGATCCTGGCGGTCTTCGCCCTGCCCGCCCTGCTCAAGCTGATCGTCCCGGCGACGGCGGCACTCGGCGGCACCTCGGGCGGCACGGTCACCCTGAACGCGGTCAACAACGTCGCCACCGGCGCCGTCAGCATCGCCGCGGGCGGCGCCGGGGGCGGCGGTGGCGGGGGCGCCCCCGGCCCGCAGGGCTCTCCGTCCGCGGGTGCCGGAAGCTCCGCGAGCGGTGGCGCTAGCGGTGCGGGTGCGGCGGGCGGCGCCGGCGGTGCGGCCGCCGCGGGTGGCGCGGCAGCGGCGGGCGCGGCCACGGGCGGCGTGACCCTCGCCGTCCAGGCCGCGGCGGTCGCCGTGCAGACCGGTGTCGCGGCGGCCAGCGAGGTGGCCAACTCCCTGAACGACAACGACGGGATGAAGGGCCACAACCAGTAGGCGGCCACCGGACCGCCAGACCGAGGAGCCGGGAGGCTCCGGCGGTTCCGGGGCGGCGCGCGAGCCGCCCCGGAACCCCACCCCAGTCACGTGTCCAGCGCTTCGAGCCGGAAGAAGGAACCCCATGTCCACCGACGCCATGACGCGTCCCACGTACGGGAACTGGCGCAGGCCCCGCCGTCCCGGACTCGGTCCGCTGGGTCTGCTCGGCACCGTCGTCGCCTTCGGCGGACTGCTGGTGGCGCTGCTGGCTTCGCTGGTCTCGCTGAGCGCCGCGATCGTCGTGCTGGTGCCGGTCGGGCTGTTCCTCGCCCCGCTGGCGCTGCGCACGGTCGACGGCCGCAACGTCTACCAGGTCCTCGCGATCCGCGTCGGCTGGGCACGGCGCAAGTCGGCCGGCTCGCACACCTACCTCTCCGGACCGCTGTCCAAGCGTCCCGGCGGCCGCTACCAGCCGCCCGGACTGCTCGCGCGCACCCGGATGCACGAGGGCCGCGACGCCTACAACCGTCCCTTCGGCGTGCTGCACCACCCGGGCCGCGGCCTGTACACGGTGGTGCTGGCCTGTGAACCGGACGGCGGTTCGCTGGTCGACCCCTCCCAGGTCGACATCTGGGTGGCGTCCTGGGGCGACTGGCTCGCGCGGCTCTCGCACGAGCCGGGCCTGCGCGGCGCCCAGGTGGTCGTGGAGACCGCCCCCGACACCGGGACCCGGCTCGCGGCCGAGGTGCTCCCCCGGATCTCCCCCGACGCGCCGGCCGCCGCGCGCGCCGTGATGGAGGAGGTCGTCGAGCGCTATCCGTCGGCGTCCTCCGAGATGCACACGTACATCGCCCTGACCTACGGCCCGGCGGGCGGGCCCAAGCGCGGCACGGACGACATCGTCACCGACCTGTCCATGCGGCTGCCCGGACTGCTGTCCGGCCTGGTCGCGGCGGGCGGCGGCAGCGCCTACCCGCTGGCGGCCGACCGGCTCGCCGAGATCGTCCGGGTGGCGTACGACCCCGCCATCGCCCCCGACGTGCTCAGCGCCCGCGCCGAGCACGCCACGACCGGGGTGGAGTGGGCCGACGCGGGCCCGGCCGCGGCCGTGGAGACCGTCACCTCGTACAAGCACGACTCGGGTGTCTCGCGCACCTGGATGCTGACGCTCGCGCCGCGCGGCACGGTCCGCTCCAGCGTGCTGCGCGGGCTCCTCGAACCGGCTCCGGGAACCCGGCGCAAGCGGGTCTCCCTGATCTACCGGCCCATCGACCCGGCGACCTCGGCCCGCATCGTCGAGTCCGACCGGCGCACCGCGCACTTCATGGCGGGCTCGAAGCGCGGTCTCGTCCAGGCGCGGGCCAGTTCGGAGATGCAGGCCGCCGAGCAGACCGCGGCCGAGGAAGCGGCCGGCGCGGGGCTCGTGGAGTTCTCGCTGATGATGACGGTCACCGTGGACGACGAGGAACAGTTGCAGGACGCGGGCATCACCGTGCGCAACCTCCAGGCCTCGTCCCGCATCCTGATGCGCCCCGCCGACCGCATGCAGGCCGCGGCCTTCACCTGCACGCTGCCGGTCGGCCTGCTCCCGTGGGAGCACACCCTCGTTCCGTACCAGATCAGGGAGGCACTGTGAGCAGGCAGCCGGCACCGGGACCCCGGACCGCCCCGGGGGGTCCCGCCACCGCGCCGCCGCGCGGCTGGTACGGCCCCGCGGGCGGCCAGGTCGGGCACGTCGACCCGCCCGCGCTGTGGCGCGCGACCACCGTGCAGGCGTGCGGGCTGTGGCCGTTCGCGGCGGGCTCCGGCGCGCCGATGACCGGGGTGCCGCTCGGGCAGCACCTGCACACCGGGGCGACGGTGTGCGGCGACCCCATCTCCTGGTTCACCCGGGCCCGTTACATCTCCAACCCGTCGCTGTTCATGCTCGGCATGCCGGGCCTCGGCAAGTCGACCCTGGTCAACCGCATGCTGATCGGGATGTCCGCGACGGGCATCACGCCGCTGGTCCTCGGCGACCTGAAGCCGGACTACGCCGACACCGTGCGGGCGCTGGGCGGCCAGGTGATCTCCATCGGGCGCGGGGTCGGCGGCATCAACGTCCTCGACCCGGGCGCGATGGGCGAGGCGGCGGCCCGGATCGGCGGCGAGCGCGGCCGGATCCTGGCCGCGGAGGCGCACGGCCGGGTGCTGAACATGGTCGCGGCGCTGATCACGATCGTGCGCGGGCGTCCGATGGACGACCACGAACAGTCGGTGCTGTCCGCCTGTCTGCACCACCTCGCGGCGCGTACGAAGCCGGGGCGGGCGCCGCTGCTGCCGGATCTGCTGAAGGTGCTGGACGAGGGCCCCGACCGGGTCCGCGCGGTGACGCTGGACCGCGGCAACCAGGCCCGCTACCAGGAGGCCGTCGACCCGCTGCACCGCTCGCTGCTCGGCGTGCTCGACGGCCCGCTCGGCGACACCTTCGCCGACGAGACGTCCACCCGGATCGACCCGGCGTCGCCCGCCGTCTGCGTGGACATCTCCCGGATCGGAGAGGCGGACACCCAGCTCACGGCCGCGGCGATGCTCGCGGCCTGGTCGGACGGGCTCGGCACGGTGGCCGCCGCGCACGCCCTCGCGGACGCCGGACTCGCCCCGCAGCGCTGGTTCTTCACCGTCCTCGACGAGCTGTGGCGTCCGCTGCGGGCCGCCTCCGGCATCGTGGAACGGATCGACGCGCTGACCCGGCTGAACCGCTCGCTCGGCCTCGGCGACGCGAAGATCACCCACACGCTGAAGGACGCCGAGGCGCTCGGCAGCGAGGCCGACCGCGCGAAGGCGCGGGGCTTCGTGGAGCGGGCGGGCATGGTCGTGTGCGCCGGTCTCCCGCGGTCGGAGATGCGGGAGCTCGGCGAGATCGTCGGCATGTCCGAGCGCGAGATCGAGCTCGTGTCCTCCTGGTCGTCCCCGCCCGGCTGGGCCAGCACCGGCAGCAACGAGGAGCCGCCCGGACGCGGCCGCTTCCTGATCAAGGTGGGCGGGCGCCCCGGCATCCCGATCAAGGTGTCCATCACGGACACCGAGCGGGCGCTGCACAACACGAACACCCGCTGGTCGGAGGCGGGCAAGCCGTCCCTGCACAAGAATCCCGGCCCGCCCGTCGTATGAGACCGGGCGCGAGATTCAGCCCCTCCGGCGTTTGAGGAGCGGGGTCCGGGGCGGAGCCCCGGGGACGGGCAGGGGCGGCGGGGGCGAAAACCATCGACGGGGGAGCAGGGATGAGCAGCACACGCAAGGCGGGACCCGGAGCAGGGGAGGACCTCCTCCCCTGGATCGTGCCGGGGGCCGCGTTCCTCATCGGCACGATGTTCCTCGGCGCCTGGCTGGGCGGAACGCTCGGTGCGGCGGTGAGCGGCGCCGGCTGGCACCCGCCACCCTTCGCCCTGTCCACGCTCTCGACGCTGGTCGAGGAGGGCCCGGGGCCCCTGTGGCCAACGGCCTCGCCGACCGCGCTCGCCGCGGGCATGGCCACGGTCTTCGGTGCCGTCGTGGCGGTGATCACCGTCCTGATCCTCCTCGTGCGGCGCCGGCTCACCGCGCCCACCGGACTCGCGGGCCGCAAGGAACTGGCCGGTCTGCTGCCCAAGGGCGCCGCGCGGCGGGCCCGCGAGCTCCGGCCGGGGCTGGCCAAGCTGGGGAAGATCACCCCGGACGACACCGGGAACCTGATCGGCGACCTGGAGCCCCGCGGCCCCGAACTGCGCTCCAGCTACGAGGACGTCGAGCTCGACCTGATGGCGCCCCGCGCGGGCAAGTCCACCGGCATCGCGGTCCCGCGCGTCCTGCGCGCCCGCGGCAGCGTGCTGCTGACGTCGAACAAGGCGGACGTGTACAGCGTGACCCGGGCGGAACGCGAACGGGTGGGCCGGGTCTGGACGTTCGACCCCCAGGGCATCGCCCACACCCCGCGCGGCCTGTGGTGGGACATGCTCGCGGAAGCGGCCACGATCGAGGGCGCCCGCAGACTGGCCGGGCACTTCGTCGGCGCGGTCAACGACGACGCCTCCCGCCGCGACTTCTGGATCTCGGCCGCCCAGAACACCCTCACCGCCCTCTTCCACGCGGCCCAGCGCGGCGGGCGGCCGATCGGGGAGGTCCTCGCCTGGCTGGCCGACCCGGCCGACCGCACCCCCGTCGACCTGCTGCGCGACGCCGGGATGACGGCGCTCGCGGACCAGTTGCAGGGCACCGTGCAGGGCGCGGTGGAGACCCGGGACGGGATCTACGAGACCAGCCGCCAGTGCGTGGCCTGTCTGCTCGACCCGGCGATCGCCGCGTGGGTGACCCCGGATCCCGCACTGCCCCAGTTCTTCCCCGACCGGCACGTCCTGTCCCGCGACACGCTCTACCTGCTGTCCAAGGACGGCGGCGGCTCGGCGGCCGGTGTCGTCGCGGCGGCCGCGGATTCCGTGCTGCGCGCGGGAGTCGTCGCCGCGGAACGGATGGGCGGGCGCCTCGAACCGCCGATGACCGCGGTCCTCGACGAGGCGGCGAACGTCTGCCGCATCTCCGATCTCCCGGACCTGTACTCGCACTTCGGCTCACGCGGCATCAACATCGTGACCCTGTTGCAGAGTTACCGCCAGGGCTCACGGGTCTGGGGCGAGTCGGGCATGGACGCGCTCTGGTCGGCCGCGACCATCAAGCTGCTCGGCGCGGGACTGGACGACGCCGACTTCGTGGAGAAGGTCTCCCGGCTGGTCGGCGAGCACGACGTGTCGACGGTCAGCTGGTCCAGAAGCAAGGAGGGGCGGTCCCGGTCGACCTCGTACCGCCTGGAGCGCATCCTGCCCGCCGACCGCATCCGCGCGCTGCCCAAGGGCACCGCCCTGCTCCTGGCCACCGGCATCAGGCCCGCCCTGGTCCGGCTCCGCCCCTGGTACGCCGAACCGGGCGCCGACCGCATCGCGACGGCGGCCCAGGCGGAGGTCAAGGCCATCACGGCACGCGCGGCCGAGAGGATCACGACCCGATGACAGCCACCGCAGCCGTCGGAGGCGGCCGAGACGGTCGAGGCGGCCGAGACCGGACGGGACCAGCCGTCGAAGCGACCCGGACGGCCGGGGCCCGACGAAGTCCGCCGCCGAAGCGCCCCCGAACAGTCGGAGCCCGATGAAGTCCGCCGCCGGAAGGAAGTGTTCTCGATGACGACCGTACCGCCCGAGCAACAGCCCGCCGACGCACCGCCGTTCATCCTCTTCCTCGACGGCCCCGAGTACGCCGAGGAGATGAGCCGGCTGGCCGTCTGGGTGGGTGACCTGCTCCTTCCCGTCTACGGCCGCGAGGTCACCTCGCAGCAGCCCTGGTGCCCCCGCTGGTGGGAGCACCCGGAGGCGGTCGCCCGGCTGCACGGACTGTGGCTGGCCTGGCAGGAGTACACCGACCCGGCGGCGGGACCGTCCGGACCCGCCGTCTGGCACCGGGACCACCTCGGCGCCGTACTGTCGGAACTCCGTTCCCCCAACGGCCCGTTCGCAGGGTGCAAGAGCGGCGGTCACCGCTCGAAGACGCCACCCGCGGCCGAGTCGTACGAGGACGCCGTCGCCGCGTCCCGGCGGCCCGACCCGGATCCGTACGAGACCAGTCTCTGGTAGAGGAGGAACACTCCACCCATGAACGACACCCCTGCACCCGACGCCGGCTCGGCTCCCTCCCTGCGCGCCTACCTCGGCCTCTACGCCGCCGGATTCGTGGAGCGCGAGCAGATGATCGCGACCGTCGCCGCCTGGCCCTTCGAGGCCGAGGAGGGCCTGGACGAGGGTCACCCCGAGCCGACCCACCAGGACAACACGCCCTCCGTGCTCGCCGCGGCGCGCCTGCTCGGGCAGGTGACCCGCGAGGACGTGGAGGAGATCCAGCGCAGGATCGACGGCCGGCCGGACGGCCCGGCGGACGGGACGAAGCGGCGGCCATGACCACGGGCGAGAGGCCGGAGGCGGGGCTCAGACCTGAATACCGCGCGCTGTACCGGGAGTTGCAGACCCGGATGTCACCGGGCGGCGACCTCGCACCGGGCGGCACGGACACGTTCGGACAGTTCCGGCGCGGTGTGCTGTGGACGCCGGACCGCGAACGGATGCACTCCGCGATCCTGGAGGAGTTCAAGGCGCGCTGCGCGGGCCGGCCGCGCGACGGCCATGCCGCCCTGCTCACCGCCGGTGCGCCCGGCGCCGGGAAGGGCGGCGCGCTGCGCGGGCTCGGCGAGTGGCAGGGGCGCGACGACGAACTGGGGCGGGCCCTGAGGCGGGCGCACGGCGTCGACGTGCGCGACTACGTGGTCCTGGACCCGGACGAATTCAAGGTCGCGATCTTCGAGCACGGCGGATCGCCCCGGCTGCCGCCCCACGCACGCGAGTTGCCCGACGGCCGACTGCTCGCACCGTCCGAGACGGCCTCGCTCACCCACCGCGAGTCGGCCTTCCTTCAGGACGTCTTCGAGCAGTGGGCGCGCGCCGAGGGCTACAACCTCCTCTACGACGCGACCCTGCGCGACCAGCGCTGGAACGAGAAGCTCCTCGGCGATCTGCGCGCCGACGGCTACGACCGGCGCGTCCTGCTCTCGGTCGAGGTCCCCGTCGAGCAGTGCCTCGCCCAGAACGCCGCGCGCTGGCAGCACGGCCGCACCGAGTTCGACGCGGGCCGTGACCGGTACGGCGGGCGCATGGCCCCCGAGGTCATGATCGAGGACCTGTACGCGCGGAGCACCTCGGGGCGCGGTTTCTCCATCGGCCGCGAGAACGCGGAGAAGCTGGTCGAGGGGGGTCTGGCCACCGCGCTGATCACCTCGGAGCGGGGGGTGTTCCCCACGGGGCGGGGAACGGATCCGGCCCTGGCGTCGGGGCACGGCGCCTCGGCGGGTGCGGGACCGACGCCGGGACCGGGCGTGCCGACGGGTGCGGTGTCGGGCGTCTCGGCGGGTGCGGGGCCGGGCGTCTCGGCCGGTGCGGGGCCGGGGGGCGTGGTGGCGGGGTCCGGCGTCCCGGCCGGTCATCAGCAGGGCGACGCCACGATCCGGGTCGCCACCGCGGCACGCCTGCGGTCCGGCGGCGGGAGCACCGCCCCGGCGGCAGGACGGACGGCGGGCGCGCCCGGAGCCGTGCCCTCGGCCGCCCCTGCGGTACCTCGCCCGGCGCCCCGGGTCCCTCGAACTCCGTGAGTGCCGTGAGTGCCGTGAGTGCCGTGAGTGCCGTGAGTGCCGTGAGTGTTGTGCGTCCAGTGCGTGCCGGGAGCGCCGTGGGCGCCGAGCGCGCTGTCGAGCGGCTACGGGCCGACGTGGTCGAGGCTCTCCAGGATGCGGCGCTTGCGGGCGATGTTCTCGAGGAGCGCGGCCCGCTCGAAGCGGTGCGGGGTCCTGGCGTACACCTCGCGTCCGCGCTCCGAGGTGAACAGCTCCTCGGGGATCCGGTCGAGGCCCTGCGGAAGGAACTTGAGGACTTCCTCGACCGCGGCGAGCGCGAACGCGGGGCCCTCGCGCTGCTCGTGCCGCTCGGCGGACGGTGTGTGCAGCAGTCGCAGTCCGGCGTCCGTGGCGACCTGGTCTCCGACCCACAGGAACTCCCCGGGGTCGATGATCCGCGAGGGCTCGCTTCCGCCGAACGCCGGTGGCGCGGGCGGAAGTTCGTCGGTGAGCCGGAACGCGAAGGAACGGGCGCGGCCGCACTCGGGACAGACGCCCTCGTACACCGCCACCAGGACACCGTCACGCTCGTCGAGACGGTGCTCGCGCTCGAAGCTCTCCGCCCCGCACGCACACGCGTGCAGGTCCATGTAGAGGTGTGCTTCCTGCGTCGAACGGGCGATCAGCATGCCGAGATCTTACGTGCCACGAGGCCGTTCAAGGGGGAAAGTGCCAGTGGACCAGGAATCACTCGACCGTGGGAACGCCGGTCCTTCCGACCGCGGGAACGCCGGTCGTTCCGACCGGGCGGACGCCCGGGGTGACGCCCGGGACGCCCGGGACGCCCGGCCGGACCCTTCCGTCGCGGGTGCGCCGCGCACGGAGCCCGTCGTCATCACCGCGACCGACGTCGCGGGCAGCCGCTTCGTCTCGGGCACCGGTGCCGCGCCCGACCCCGGACGGCAGACGGCCGTCGTCGCGCAGGCGGAGAGCACCCTGCCGATGGTGGTGCAGAGCCTGTACGCGCAGCGGCTGAGCTCGGTCGAGCTGCGGTCCGGTGCCGCGGGCGACCGCTTCTTCGCGCTCACCGACGACCGGGGCAGGGACCTCACCCTGCGTCTGGACGCCGTGCCGCTCCCCTCCGGCACGGTCGCGCGGACCCATGTCAACACCACCTCGGACCAGCACGTCGTCCAGCTCTCCGACCGGATGGACCCGCGCCAGGTGGGCCGGGCGCTGAGCCACGAGGTCGGCGAACTGCTCGCGGTGCGCGACCGGGCGGCCCGTGCCGCCGCCGGTGACCCCGAGGTCGCGGGGGTCGCGCCGAACCGCCAGGACGTCCTGGCCCGCGGCGGGCTCGGGAGCGCGGAGCGGCGTCTGAGCCTCACCGAGGAGGACCTCGGCCGGGTCGGCGAACTGAACCATCTGGCCGCCCGCATGAACGACGCCACTCTCGACGCCGGCCAACGGGCGGAATCCCGTGGTGAGTTGTCGGCACTGATCGACCACCTCGGACTGCGTCCGCAGGTCCCGGCCGACTCCGACCGCTACGCGCAGGAGCTCCAGGCCGCCGACATCCGCCGCGACGTCGTCGACCCGCACCTGACCCCGGCGGCGGCCGGAGCCCTGCGCGAACTGGCCGTCCCCGTCGAGCGGTTGAACGCGGCCGATGTCGCCGAGCTGCGGGAGTTCCGGTCGCGGGCCGAACACGCCCGCCCCATCGGAACGTCCGTGGACGCCCCGGTCATGCCGGGGCTCCGGCCCGACGGCTCCCCCCTGCCGCGCGAGGAGCTCGCCGCGGCGGCGGCCCGGGCCGCCGACCAGCGCACCCGTGCCGGTGCCGCCACCCTGGACCAGTTGCGCGCGGAGATCGCCGCCACCGGCGAGTGGCCCACCCGCCAGGTCGTCGTCGGCGGTGGTGCCAGCCTCGTCGGGCGCGACCCCGAGGCCCTGCTCGTCGACGCCCGCGGCCGCTGGCACCTGGACCCGGGTCAGGGCATCGTCCAGTCCCCCGACCAGACGAGGGACATGCGGGCCAACGGGATCGGCGACGCCCACCAGTTCGCCGACCCGACCGCACGGGTGCCGCGCGACGCGGTGCGCCTGTGGGAGGACCAGCTCGCCGTACGCGGACCGGTCGTCGACGGGACCGCCGCCCTGCTCCCGGGACAGGACGGCCGGCTCTACACGCACATCCGGCCCTCCGACGGCTCCCCCGACCTCTACGTGAAGGTCGAGGGCACGCCGACCGTGGCCACCGGGCTGCCGCCGGAGATGGTGCCGGGCGTCGACCGCCGGGACGCGGTGGATCTGCCGGAGGCCCTCGACGCCGTACGCGGGCAGTTGCCCGCCGGGTCACCGGCGCACGCCCGGCTGACCGGGGAGGTCGGCACCGGGGAGGTCGGCGCGGAGCGGGCGCTCCAGGTGCTGCGGGAGGAAGGGGTGCTGGACGGGCTGCGTTCGAACGGCGGGGCGCGGGCCGCGCTCCAGACGCTCGACGCGACCGCCCGGTGGGAGCGGGCGCGGGCCGCCGCGCCCGGCCGTGTCTTCATCGGGGACGAGATCGCCGAGGGGCGTTTCGACGCGCGGGCTGCGGGGGCCGAGGGGGCTCCGAAGACGTGGCTGGTCGCGGGCGCGGGCGGCACGGGGGTGGCCAACGCCGAGATCATCCTGGAGGCCGACCCCGAGGCGCGGGTCACCGTCTACGGGCCGAACCTGCCTCCGGCGCTGGAGAACCAGGTGCAGTTCACGGCGCTCCGGGAGCGGTTCGTCAGCGAGTACGGGGGTGACGGGCGGCTCACCATCGACATCCACCCCGACAACCGGGTCGGTGCCGTGCAGATGTCCCTCGGGGCCGATGGGAGACCACGGTTCCGGGAGGGGCGGGTGGAGGCGGAGGCGTACGTGGCGAGCCTCGGGCGCACCGCGCCGATGCCGGAGGCCCTCCGGGCGCTGAGCGAGCGGACCCGGGCCGGGGGCGGGCAGGTACGGGGGGACCTGATGTTCGACCGGGACCGGCAGTACCTCGGCTACGGCGTCACCTTCGAGGCGGGGGGAAGACAGCAGCGCGTCGAGGTGACCGGCGCGGCCTCGCAGTTGCTGCCCCGGGACGTGTTCCCCCGTGACACCCAGGCCGCGCTGACCGCCATGGCCGTCCGTCAGGTGCCTTCTCAGAGCGGCAACGCGGCTCCGGGGTTCGCTCCCGTGGCGGAGCAGACGGCACGGCTCGCGGAGGCGCGGGCGCGGGGGACGGTGGAGCGGCACGCGTCTGTTCCCGAGAGCTGGGGCAGGCCGGCCGTGGCGGGTGCGACGGCCTCCGGCGGGTCCACCAGCCCGGTCGCGAACGCGGCCCGTCTCCAGTCGGGCCGGCGTTCCGGTTCTCCGGGCGGGGGTGTGCCCGGCTCGGCGGCGGGTGGGGGTACGGGTGCGGGTGCGCCGGGGCCGGTTCCTCGGGCTCCGCGGCCGCCGCGGCCGGGGCGGTGAGACCGGTGGGTGGGGCGGGGCCGTGCCGGTGCATCAGCCCGTCGCCGTCGGACAGGGATGTGGGCGTCGGTGGCGACGGGCATCGATGTACCGGCACGGCCCCTCACGCCGGATCCCGGGTGCGGGCACACTCCGGGAAGGTTCCAGTGGGAAGGTTTCGGCCCCTCCGGCGTTTGAGGAGCGGGGTCCGGGGCGGAGCCCCCGGGGGCGATGGGGGTTCCCCCTGGTCTGGGGGTCCCTCCCGGCCGAAGGCTGGGGGAGAAGCCGAGACCTCGGGGGAGGGTAGGGGCGGAGGGGGCGAAAGAAGCTTGTGGGGGCGGGCGCGGGCCGGACGGGGGTCTCTGGTCGGGGCGGGGCCCTGGACAGGTAGATGCGTGTGCATATATTGTTCACGCAAGTGATGGGCGCCGACGTATCTCAGGGGGAACCATGACCCGCCGATTCCTGTTCCTGCTCGGCAGCAGCCGCACCGGCGGCAACACCGAGACCCTGGCCCGCAGGGCCGCCGAACAACTGCCCCCCGGCACGGAGCAGCGCTGGCTGTCCCTGGCCGAGCACCCGCTCCCCGACTTCGCGGACCTGCGCCGGGACAGCGATCACGTGCGTCCTCCCGCCTCGGGCACGGAGGGCATGCTGCTCGACGCCACGCTCGACGCCACCGACATCGTGATCGCCTCACCGCTGTACTGGTACTCGGTGTCCGGGCTGACCAAGCGCTACCTGGACCACTGGTCGGGCTGGCTGCGCACGCCCGGCCTCGACTTCAAGGCCACCCTGGCCGGGCGCACCCTGTGGGGTGTCACCGTGCTCGCGCACGAGGAGCAGGAGGTCGCCGACCCCCTGATCGGTACGCTGAACCACTCCGCCGCCTACATGGGGATGCGCTTCGGCGGGGTCCTGCTCGGGAACGGCAGCAGGCGCGGCGACGTGCTGAACGACACCGGGGCGCTGACGCGCGCGAAGACCTTCTTCGCGCGGGAAGCACCGCTCGCCCGTTTCCCGTACGAGCGGTGACGTGCCGCTCAGGCGGTGATGTCCTTCGTCGTGAACCGCGCCCACGCGGCCGACCCGAACACGGCGACGTACAGGCCCTGGAGGCCGAGGTCGCGGACCAGGCCGTCCCAGTAGACGGGGTCGCGCATGAGGTCGGCGAAGGACAGCCAGTAGTGGGAGAAGAAGTACGGCTGGAGCGCGTGCAACTGGGGGATCTGGTCGAGGATCTGGACGGTGATCAGGAGGCCGACCGTCGTCGCCATGGCCGCGATGCCGCTGTTGGTGAGGGTGGAGACGAACAGGCCGAGCGCGGCGACACCGGTCAGTGACGCGGCGACGACGAGGGCGATGAGCAGCGCCCGGCCGAGCCCCTCGGCGAAACCGATGCGGGTCCCGGAGATCGTCGTCAGCTCGCCCAACGGGAACAGCAGGGCCCCCACCGCGAACGCCGAGACCGCCACCACCAGGGTCGCCACCAGGCAGAACGTCATCGTCGTCGCGTACTTCGTGAGCAGCAGCCGCGTACGGCCGGCGGGCGCGACGAGGAGGTAGCGCAGGGTGCCGGCGTTGGCCTCGCCGGCGATCGCGTCGCCCGCGATGACACCGATCGCCATCGGCAGGAAGAAGGGGAGGGTCGCGGCCAGCCCGGTGAACACCAGGAACAGGCCGTTGTTGGTGATCTGCGCGATGAACGCGGGGCCCTCACCCCCGCCACCGCCCGCGCTCGAGCCGCCTCTCGTCTCGATCTTCACGGCGACACCGATGAGGACCGGCACGGCCGCGAGCACGCCGAGCAGCGCGATCGTCCGCCAGCGGCGGAAGGTGGTGACGAGTTCGTCGCGGAAGAGGCCGAGTGTCCACAGCGGGCTCGGCCCGCGTCCGGTCCTCGGATCCGGGCCCGTCTTCCGGGCCGCTCCCTGGTCCGTCGGTGTCGCCATCGGCCTCGCGTTCTCCGTCTTCGCATCCCTCTTCGGGGGACTCTCAGCCCGCGACATCGAAACCCTCCCCGGTCAGCGCCACGAACGCGTCCTCCAGCGAGGCCCGTTCGATCCCGAAGCCGCGGACCCGGACGCCCGCCGTGACCAACGCCGCGTTCAGTTCCGCGGGCTCCCGGTCGGGGGGCTCCGCGGTCACTCCCGTCTCGGTCACGACGAGATCGGTGACGCCCTGCTCCTTGAGGATCCGGGCCGCGTCCCCGGTGTCCGGGGTGGTCACCACCAGCCGGCTCCGCGCACCGGCCGCGAGGTCGGCCACCGGGCCCTGGACGATGAGCCGCCCCTGGGCCATCACGGCCGCGTGGGTGCAGACCTGCTCGATCTCGTCCAGGAGGTGCGAGGAGAGGAAGACGGTCGTGCCGTCGGAGGCCAGTTCCCGCACCAGGGCGCGGATCTCGCGCATCCCCTGCGGGTCGAGGCCGTTGGTCGGCTCGTCCAGGACGAGCAGGCGGCGGGGCTGGAGCAGCGCGGCCGCGAGTCCGAGCCGCTGTTTCATGCCCAGGGAGTACGCCTTCGCCTTCTTCCCCGCGGCGGCGGACAGTCCGACCCGGTCCAGCGCGGTCCCGACGCGTGCCCTGCGGGTCCGGGGATCGGCGGTCGGGTCCGCGGCGTCGTACCGAAGGAGGTTGTCCCGCCCGGAGAGGAAGCCGTACAGGGCGGGGCCCTCGATCAGCGCCCCGACGTGCGGGAGCACGGCGCGCGCGGACCGGGGCATGGGCCGCCCCAGCACGCTCGCCGTGCCCGAGGTCGGCTCGATCAGGCCCATCAGCATGCGGATGGTGGTGGTCTTTCCCGAGCCGTTGGGTCCGAGGAAGCCGAAGACGCTGCCCGCCGGGACGGTGAGGTCCAGGCCGTCGACGGCGAGCTGTCCGCCGCGGTACCGCTTGCTCAGCGCGCGGGTGGCGATCACCGCGTCCTCGGCGGGCACGGCGCCGGTGCCTCCCGGCTCCCGGGCCGGCTCCGGACGGGCGCTCCCCGTCCGCCCCGCGGGGACGACGGCGCCCGAGGCCCGCGCCGGACCGGGCTCGTCGGCGGACAGCTCCTCCATGGGCTCCCTCGGTTCGGTTCGCCTGACTGGGCCTACTGGGCCGCGTTCGCCGCCTTCACCAGCGCGGCCTTGGTGACGGCACCGGCGTACACCTTGCCGTCGTCCGTGATCAGCGCGTTGACCAGGCGGGTTGAGAAGACCGTGCCCGAGCCGAACTTACCGGTGACGTGGTCGCCGAGGGAGTTCAGGAACCCGTCGACGTCGCTGTTGCCGGTCGAACCGGACGCGCCGGTCGGCATCCCCTTGCCACCGGTCTCGAGCACGATGATCGAGTTCCAGCCCTCGCCGATGGTCTTCGGACCGCCGGGGGCGTCGGCCGTCCCCTCGTGACCCTTCCGCCATTCCTTCTCCAGGCGCTTCGGACCGTCGCCCTTCGTGTCCTTCGACTCGCCGCCCTTCGCGTCCTTCAGGTCGTCGCCCTCGGTGACCTTCGCGCCCTTCGGCGGGGTGAAGGCGAACGTCGACGCGGCCGGCCGGGAGAAGTCGACCTGGGTGAAGCCCGCGTCCACGACGGCCGCGCCCCCGCTCGCCGGGGTCAGCGTGAACTTCAGCGGCAGCCCGGTCTTCGCGTCCACCGCGATGCTGATGGCGCCGACCGTGGTGCCGGACTGCCGGGGCTTGATGACCAGCTTGTAGGCGTCGCGGCCCGCGACGTGCGCGGTGCCGTCGACCGTCACGGAGGTCGTGTCGTCCACGGACTTGAGGGCCTCGTCGGCGAAGTCCTTGGGGGTGGCCGGGACGTCCCGCGGCGCCTTGCCCCCGGCGCCCTCGCCGGCGTGTCCGGAGTCGGGAGACGTCGAGTGGAACACCTCGTTCGACTTGCTGTCGTACCCCCACACGTCCTTGCCGTTGTGGATGACGCTGTACTCGGAGGCGTTGTCCAGGAGAGAGACCTTGCCCCTGTCCGGGCCGTCGGCCGCGACGCGGAGCGTGTGCGTGCCCGAGGCCAGTTCGAGCAGCTTGGACTGCGGGTCGGCGGAGGAATCGCCGTGGCCCTCGGCCGCGCCGGACAGCAGGCCGCTCTCCAGCCCGCCCAGGTCGGGAAGCCCCAGATCGGTGCTGATCTTGACCGTGCCGGACAGCTGCTGGACGTCCGACTTGGCGATCTTCTCGATGAGTTGCTGCGCGCTGATCTTCGGCAGGTCGGGGTCTCCGGAGTCGGCGAGCGCCGGGACGAGTCCGATCGTCGCCGCCGCCACCCCCACCACCGCGACCGGAACGACGTACCGCGCGGCCTTGCGTCGCCCGGCGAGCCTGTCGTCGGCCTCCGCGGCCCTCGCGCTGTCGTCGGTTTCGTACGGTGCCATGTGTGCCTTACCTCCGTCGTCGGCGGCGGCCCTGCCCTCGTTCCGTGCTCCACTCCCAAGCCGCCATTCTCACCCTGTCCGGTGAGGAGTGGTGTTCTCCATCTGACCAAATACGCCGGATGAAAGCGTCAACCCCCGGACTCAACTGCGCGTAGTCCTGCGGTATGACGTGAGAGGGCGGTGCCTCCACCGGACCCGTAAGGGTCGCTCGCGGGGGACACCGCCCGGTCGCGGGCCGGCCGGTTTCCCGGCGGGCCACCGCTGCACGAACACGTGGTCCACCGCTCGGCTCAGCGCTGCACGAACACGTAGTCCGCGCGGTAGGGGACTGCCACGACCGTGCCCGGCGAGCAGGGGCCGGCCGGGGCGACGCCGCCCACGGTGTTCAGGCGCAGGATCTCCTGCGTGCCGGCCAGCAGGCCGCGTCCCCTGCCGGACTGCGTGGCCCGGAGGTCGAGCTCGGGGATGTTCGCCGCGCCGTTCGGGGTCTTCGCGACCAACGCCCCGGTGACGGCGCTGCGGTCGGGCGCGATCCACTGCGGGGTACCGGAGTTGGGCTTCACGAACGAGTGAGCGATGCGACCGCCGAGCCGTGCGGCCACATCGCGCTGGGCGAAGGCGTAGCCACCCGACTCGGCCGCCTTGCACTCGTAGATCTGTTCGCCCTCGACCACGGACTCCTGGAAGTTGCGCAGGGCGTCACGGAAGTCGAAGGTGCCCGTCACCTTGTGGAGCTGTCCCCGGACGGCTCCGCCCGGGAACTTCGTGGTGTGGAGGTCGGTGTAGAAGGAACCGGGGTCGGTCTTCAGCTTGTCGAGCAGGCCCGCGTCCTCGACCTCGACGGTTCCGACCACGCTGTGGCCCTTGATCCGGTCGAGCAGCCCGCCGAAGTCGATCCTCACGTCGCCGTCGGCACCCTTGGCGCCCTGGTGGATGTGGAGCAGCGTGGGCCTTCCGGTACCGCGCCAGGTGACGGCGACGGACACCTTGTCGCCCTCGACCTTGATGAACTCCAGCGCCGTGCCGTCCGGGTCACCGACGGCGGGGGCGCCCTGGACAGGCACCTCGGCGGCACGGCGCAGGCTCGCGGCGAGGACGGTGCCGCCGCTGCCGCCCACGACCGCGTGACTCGTGACGACGGCCCGCCCGTCGCTCCCCCGGTCGCGCGCGGCACCGCTCCCGTGCCGGTGCACGACTCCGCTCCCGCCGTGAGCGCCGTGGCCGACGGCGACCGCCGGGACTACGGCCGCGGCGACTCCCGTCGCGGCGGCCACCGCGACGCTGGCCAGGACCACGCCGGTGCGGCGCGCCGTGAACGTGACGCTCGATCCGTTCGATCCGTTCGATCCCATGGTTCCGGTTCCTCCCCGTACATCGGCCGACGTCCCCTGCGTCAGCTTCCGTGCGTGACTACGGAAACGATCCGACCCGGCACTCATTGCAATCTTGTGGCGCCGGTCACATGACCTCGCACCGATCGAAGCTCTCGAATGCGGCGGCCATTCGAGTAGAAAACGGCTCGAATCCGTACTTACGGGTGGCAGCGATCGGATCGTCCGGCACTCCAGGGATCAAAGGATCGAGGAATCGCCATGGTCGCCATCAGGCACGTCACGGGATACGCCGCCACGGGCGCCGCCGTCCTGGCGCTCGCGCTCGCCGGATGCGGAGGGGGAGGCGGCGGAAGCGGCGGCAGCAGCAGCAAGACCAGCACTCCGCAGAACAGCGGCTCGACGCAGAAAGCCGCCACGGGATCGGCGACCTCGATGCTGACCACCGCCAACATCGCGAAACTGGGCACGGTCGTGACCGACGGCAAGGGGTACGTCCTGTACCGCTTCGACGCGGACTCGGCGAACCCGACCAAGGTCAGCTGTTACAGCACCTGCGCCGCGCTCTGGCCCGCGGCCACGACCACGAACCAGGGCTCGGTGACCACGAAGGGCATCGACAAGAGCCTGGTCTCCACGGTGAAGCGCAACGACGGCAGCACTCAGATCACCCTCGCCGGCTGGCCCCTCTACCGGTACGCCAAGGACGACGAGCCGAAGGAGCCGTACGGCCAGGGAGTGGACGGGACGTGGTGGGCCGTCACACCCAGCGGAGCGAAGATCACCACACCCGCCTCGACGTCGTCGGCACCGGCTCCGGCCACCACCGGCACGGGAGGTGGCGGAGGGTACTGACAACCGCCCCGGCCGCACCCGGGCGATCCCGGAACCGAGGCCGACGGTGCCCGGCACGCACGGGGCCGGTCCGATCGGTACCGGTGGACCCGGGGCGGACCCGAAAACGGATCCGGTCGGCCCGGTGGCACGGGAACGGCCCGTTCCGTCCTTGGTGGACCCGGGGACGGACTCGGCCGACCCGGCGACGCGGAGACGGAGGCGGTCCCGCCCGACCCGGCGACGCGGGCCGGTCCGATCCGTACCGGTGGACCCGGGGACGGACTCGGTCGGCCCCGTGGCCGGCGTGCCGCGAGACGGTGTCCCGGTCGGCTCATGGACCGTGATCCACCCGAGGGCGTCTCAGCCCGCCCGGTGCACCACGGCGTCCACCAGCTCCACCAGTGCGGCCTTCGCGTCGCACTCACGCAGCGGGGCCAGCGCGGCGCGCGCCTCCTCCGCGTAGCGCACGGTGTCCCGGCGCGCCTGCTCCAGGGCGGGGTGCTCCCGCAGCCGGGCCAGCGCCTCCGCGTGCCGCGCGTCGTCCGTCAGGTCGGATTCCAGCAGCTCGCACAGCGCGATGTCCTCGGCGAGCCCCAGCCGCTCGGCGCGCTCGCGCAGCCGCAGCACCGGCAGCGTGGCGATGCCCTCGCGCAGGTCCGTGCCCGGCGTCTTGCCGGACTCGTGCGAGTCGGACGCGATGTCGAGGACGTCGTCCGCGAGCTGGAAGGCGACGCCCAGCCGCTCGCCGTACTGCGTCAGCACGTCCACGACCGTCTCGTCGGCGCCCGACATCATCGCGCCGAACCGGCACGCGACCGCGACCAGCGACCCGGTCTTGCCGCCGAGCACGTCGAGGTAGTGATCGACCGGGTCGCGGCCGTCGCGCGGCCCCGCGGTCTCCAGGATCTGCCCGGTCACCAACCGCTCGAACGCCTCGGCCTGGATGCGGACGGCCTCGGGTCCGAGGTCGGCCAGGATGTAGGAAGCACGGGCGAAGAGGAAGTCGCCGGTGAGGACGGCCAGCGAGTTGCCCCAGCGGGCGTTGGCGCTGGCCACCCCGCGCCGGACCTCGGCCTCGTCCATCACGTCGTCGTGGTACAGCGTGGCGAGATGGGTCAGCTCGACGACCACGGCCGAGGGCACGACACCCGGCGCGTAGGGGTCGCCGAACTGTGCGGCGAGCATCACGAGCAGCGGCCTGAACCGCTTCCCGCCCGCCCGCACGAGGTGCTGGGCGGCTTCCGTGATGAAGGGGACCTCGCTCTTGGTGGCTTCGAGCAAACCCTCCTCGACAGCCGCCAATCCGGCCTGGACATCGGCTTCGAGAGCCTGGTCCCGCACGCTCAGCCCGAACGGCCCGACGACGGTCACGAGAGGTTCTCCTGTCTGCTGACGATCACATGGCGAACTCGGTCGATCATTCGGTCGATGACACGGTTTGTCGATGTGTCGCTGCCATCACTCAAGTCAGCGTATCCGGTCACGTTTCGATCACCGCGAGCGCCCACCGTCCCCCGGCCCACTTCGCTCCGCCAGGAGGTATGCGGGAGTACACCCGGAAGGCACACCGGAAGCACCTGCGTGCCCCGACGGCGGGTGCTCCGACTCGCGGACGCCACCCGGTCACCGACGGTATGCACATGATCAGACGACGCGAAACGACTCGCGACGACATGCGGAGAAGTGCCCGGAAGGGGCGACCGGTCATGTCCGGCGGCCGCACCAGCCCCGTGCCCGGCCGGAGCACTGCGGCCCCCGCCGCCCGGCCGCGCCGCACCGCGTCTTCCATCCACCGAGATGACGTTCATGCGCATCCGTACGTCCTTCCCCTACGAGACCACTCATAAGGGCGTCCCCCACCCCCTTCCCGGACGACCTCCTTCCGGTACCCCCGGACCTGGCTGCCACCGACCGAGGAACCCGTACCCGGCCACTCCCGGAGCACCCCCTTCACCGCCCGACCGGCCCCCACACGACCGACGGCGCCACCCGGACACGGCAACGCCGAGGAAGCGCCGGGGAGGCACCGGGGCGGCACCGGGGCGGCGGACACTCGAGGCCGATCGGGCGGCAGAGGGAGGAGGACAGAGGCACCTGCCACCGGAAGCGGAAACGGAAGTGGCCCCGGTCACGGTGGCTCCCGGGCGCACCCCGCGACCTCGAACGCACGGAGTGGTCGGGAAAGGCCGGGAAGGGCCGGGAAGGGCCGGGAAGGGTCGGGAAGGCATACGCGATCGACACGCCGGACCCGTCGGCCGCGCCCTCTCGGCCCGGTCGGCTCCCGGTCGCACCGCCCCGGACCCGCCACGGAACCCCCTCGTCGGAACGGCCCCGCCGTCACCTGTGGGCCCCGGGGCCTCGCCACGCCCGACACGGTCCTCCACAAGGACCGCGTCGAGGCCGCCCCCATCCCCAGGGGGAAGAGAATCCCTTGCACGGACGGCTGACAGAGCGCGCAAGCAAGGGAGTTCACCCCCTGCGGCCTCCGCGCGCCCTGGCCCGCACCGGCACAACACGCGTACGCCGAGCACCGACGCATGGCGCGCACGCCGAGCACCGACGCATGGCGCGCACGCCGGGCGCCGGTGCATGGCGTGCGCATCGGGCGCCGTCGCGACGCGCGCACACCGAACGCCGAACGCCGTTCAAGCGGGCCGCACTTGGCCTTGCGACCGCCTGGACCCGACTCGCGTCCAGGCCGGTCCCGCACGACATCCGAGGTGGGAGAACCGGCCGCACATCGACGCGGCCCGGTGGCCGGAGAGCGAGCCACCGGGCCGCACTCTCCGACGTGTCCCGCACCACAATTCCCGCCGCACGAAGGGCCGCTCGGCGCCCTCGGGAGGGTCCGGCGACCGCCGCCACCACGAGCAAGATGCCCGAATTACCCGCCATGCCGACTTGATGCCCTTTGGTCTCGTGAATTGGGTCACCGGTGAATCGGGCCCCCGCCACACGCCCCCACTCGACCAACCCATTTGCCAAAGGCAAGTTGAGGATCCGATTCCGGCACAATCGGACTTTTTACCCCCTCATCAACCAGGCCAAAGCGATCTTCGCGGTCAAATCTCGTCTTGTTTCGGACATGTGCTCTCGCATACGTTCTGGTCGACCCCGGGCGGATCGCCGAATCCTGCCGCCGCCCGGTAACCCATCGACCCACGCACGGCAGGAGCGGGGGAACCACAGGTAAGCCGCCGATCCGGACGCACCGGACCGGCTAGGGGTGAAGCCGTGCCCACAGCACGGCCGGGCATCTCCCGCCCGAACCCGACAGCTCACCTCGCAGGCGTCGGAGAGGAAATTCGCCATGCTCGCACGAGGCAAGCACCGCCGCATGAAGTCCAACGTCATCACCCGGGGCATGATCGCCGCCGGAACCGGCGGTATCGCTCTCGCCCTCCCGCTCGTGAGCGCGACCGGCGCCAACGCCGCCACCCCGGCGCAGGCCCCCCAGGTCGCGAAGACCGCCCACACCGCGGTGGTGCCCAACGTGCAGCTCATCACCTACAAGGTGGTCAAGGGCGACACCCTCTCCAAGGTCGCGCAGAAGTACCCCAAGAGCGGTGGCTGGAAGAAGCTGTACGCGGCGAACCGCGCCGTCATCGGCGACAACCCCTCCGTGCTCCGTCCGGGCCTGAAGCTGACCGTGGGCACGAAGACGCTGAAGTCGAAGACCGTCAGCACCACGGCGAACGCGACCGCCGCCGTCGCCAAGTCCAAGGTGACCACCGTCACCCAGGCCTCCGCCAAGACGTACGCCAACAACCTCGACGGCTGGATCAAGGAATCCCTCGACGTCATGGCCAAGGCCGGCATCCCGGGCAGCTACGACGGCATCCACCGCAACGTGATGCGTGAGTCCTCCGGCAACCCCAACGCCATCAACAACTGGGACTCCAACGCCGCCGCCGGCATCCCCTCCAAGGGTCTGCTCCAGGTGATCGACCCCACGTTCCAGGCGTACCACGTCGCCGGCACGTCGACGAACATCTACGACCCGGTCGCGAACATCACCGCCGCCTGCAACTACGCGGCCGACAAGTACGGCTCCATCGACAACGTCAACGGCGCCTACTGATCGCACCCCGCACCCCCGACTTCACCGCACCCGCCGACGGCGCCCTCCGGGCCCGTCGGCGGGTGCGTCAGCGGGTGCGTCGACGCGGCTAGAAGCCGAAGACGCGCTCCAGGACCACCGCGATGCCGTCGTCCTCGTTCGACAGGGTGACCTCGTCGGCCACCGCCTTCAGCTCCGGGTGGGCGTTGGCCATGGCCACGCCCCGGGCGGCCCAGTCGAACATCGGGATGTCGTTGGGCATGTCGCCGAAGGCGAGCGTCGCGCAGGGGGTGAGCCCGAGGTGCGCCGCGGCGAGAGCGAGGCCCGTCGCCTTGGTCACCCCGCATGGCTGGAGTTCGACGGTGCCGGGCCCGGACATGGTGACCGTCGCCAGCGAACCGACCACTCCCCGTGCCGTGGCCGCCAACTCGTCGTCGGACAGCGACGGGTGACGGAGCAACACCTTGCTGATCGGCTCCGCCCAGAGGTCGTCCCGGCGCGGCACCCGCACCGCCGGCAGCGTGGGATGCGGCATCACGTACCCCGGTTCGATGAGCGTGAGCCCGTCCACTCCGTCCTGGTCGACCGCCGCGTACAGCAGCCCGACCTCCGCCTCGATCTTGCCGAGCGCCGTCTCCGCCAGTTCCCTGTCCAGGGTCACCGACCACAGCATCCGGTCCGCGCCGGCGTCGTACAGCTGCGCCCCCTGCCCGCACACCGCCAGTCCCTCACCGCCGAGTTCGTCGAGAAGCGGTCGCACGCGCGGTGCGGGGCGGCCCGTGACCACGAGATGCCGGGCGCCCGCCCCGGTCACCTTCGCCAACGCGGCGCGTGTCCGGTCGGAGAGCGTGTCGTCGCCGCGCAGCAGCGTTCCGTCCAGGTCAGTGGCGATGAGTGAATATGCAGTCGGAGCGGCCATGATCCGAAGAATACGGATCGAACGACTCATCGGCCCGGCCTGAACCGGACGACGTCCGGTATCCCGTCAGCAACGCCGTTCACCGCACGGTGGCAAGCGCGTTGCGACCGTTTTGGATCACCCAGGCTCCGCTTCCGCCCACACCGACTTTCCCGCACACGACCGACCACAACACCCCAACACCCCCTGGAACAAGGGCGACTCGCCAACGAGCCGCCTCGGCACGGGCGCAGGCCGGAGCAGTCTTCATCGGCAAGCGTCGACAAGTGCGTTACGGAACAGCGTCATTGAGCCAGCCATCTCCAACTCCGGCTCGACAGAGGTCGGTCCGGACACGGTTCGCCGATCCGGGGGTGCGGCCGAGAGCGTGGCCGAGGGGGCGACCGGGGGCACGGCCGAGGACGCAGCCGTGCGCGCGAGGCGGCCCGGAAGGTTCCTGCCGGTGTCGGCAGGTGTCGGCCGACACGCACCTGGGGGCACCCGTCTTCGGGGAGTCCGACCTTGGGGGCCCCTCCCCCCTCCCCTCCCCACCCCGCGCCCCCAAACAACACCAAGACGGAATTACCGAAGCAGATAACAGCAATACGGACATCGCAAACCCTTTAGGCCCTGCCACAGCAGGGGCACTCCCCCGTAACGTGGGCCCCGACCACATAAAACGCGTGGAACGCATGCACCACATGGCGAGTACGAACCCGAAAGCGAGGCACCAACCGATGCCCCCCTTCGATGTCCCCGAGGGCGATCCCTTCGGCCCGCACAACCTGCCGTACGGCGTGTTCTCCCTGACCGACCCGGCCGGCGCCCCCGAGCGACGCGTCGGCGTACGGCTCGGCGACCATGTGCTCGACGCGGGCGCCGCCGCCCACGCGCTCGGCTCCCCCTACGCCGGGCTGCTCGCCCAGCCGACCCTCGACCCGCTGCTCGCCGCCGGCCGCACCGCGTGGTCGGATGTCCGGCGCGCGCTGACAGCCTGGGTGACCGTCCCCGCCCACCGGGAGACCCTCGCCCCCCATTTCCACCCGCTCTCCGACGTGACGCTGCACCTCCCGTTCACCGTCGCGGACTACGTCGACTTCTACGCCTCCGAGAACCACGCACGGAACGTCGGCCAGATCTTCCGCCCCGACGCCGCCGATTCCCTCACGCCCAACTGGAAGCACCTGCCGATCGGCTATCACGGCCGCTCCGGCACGGTCGTGGTCTCCGGCACGGATGTCGTACGCCCGTCGGGCCAGCGCAAGGCCCCCGCGGACACCGCCCCGGTCTTCGGCCCCTCGATCCGCCTGGACATCGAGGCGGAGGTCGGCTTCGTGGTCGGCACTCCCTCGGAACAGGGCCGGCCGGTGCCCCTGGGCGACTACCGCGACCACGTCTTCGGCCTCTGCCTGCTCAACGACTGGTCGGCGCGCGACATCCAGGCCTGGGAGTACGTCCCGCTCGGTCCCTTCCTCGGCAAGTCCTTCGCGACGTCCGTGTCGGCGTGGATCACCCCGCTCGACGCCCTGGACGACGCCCGCGTGGCCCCGCCCGTCCGTACGCACCCCCTTCTCCCCTATCTCGACGACGCCTCCGAGGAACCGGGCGGCTACGACCTCCGGATCTCCGTGGCCATCAACGGCCACGTCGTCTCCGAGCCCCCCTTCTCCACCATGTACTGGACGGCCGCCCAGCAGCTGGCCCACATGACGGTCAACGGCGCCTCCCTGCGCACCGGTGACCTCTACGGTTCCGGGACCGTCAGCGGCGCCTCCGAGGGCGAGCGCGGCTCCCTGCTCGAACTCACCTGGAACGGGCGCGACGCCCTCGAACTCCCCGACGGCAAGCGCACGTTCCTCGAGGACGGCGACGAGGTCACCCTGACGGCCTGGGCTCCCGGTCCGGGCGGCACCCGGGTGGGCCTCGGCGAGGTCCGGGGCCTCATCACCCCGGCCGTCTCCCCGTAGCCCTCTTCAGCGGGGTACGGGACGGTCCGTGTCACGGTGGCCAGGGCCCTGGCCACCGTGCCCCACGACGACTCCCACTACATCCAGTCCTCGGGCTCCGGCTCCTGGTCCAGCTCGGGCCAGTCCGGGTCCGGTCCCGCGGCGGCCGCCGGAACCGGTGCGGCTTCGGGTCCGCCGCCGGTGGGCGGCTCCTCGGGCGTGCCACCGCCCAGCGAGGCGAGCACCCCGATGACGCCCTCTCCGTATGTGGCCAGCTTCTTCTCGCCCACCCCGCTGATGCCGCCCAGGTCCTTCACGGAGGTGGGCCACACCGTGGCGATCTCCCGCAGCGTGGCGTCGTGGAAGATGACGTACGCCGGGACACCCTGCTCCCGCGCCCGCTCGCCACGCCAGGCGCGCAGCGCCTCGAACGCGGGAACGAGCTCGGCGGGCAGTTCGGCAGCCGCCGCCTTGGTCTTGCGCTCACCCTTGGACGCCGACGACCGGGACACGACCGGCTTCGGAGGCTCCTTGCGCAACGGCACGTCGCGCTCGCGCCGCAGCACGGTGCCGCTCGCTTCGGTCAGCACCAGCGTGCCGTACTCACCCTCGACCGCGATCAGCCCCTGGGCCAGCAACTGCCGTACGACACCGCGCCATTCGGACTCCGCCAGCTCCTCACCGATGCCGAAGACGGACAGCTGGTCATGGTCGAACTGGATCACCTTGGCGGTCTTGCGTCCCAGCAGGATGTCGACGATCTGGCCCGCGCCGAACTTCTGTCCCCGCTCGCGCTGGAGGCGCACCACCGTGGACAGCAGCTTCTGCGCCGCGACCGTGCCGTCCCAGGTCTCCGGGGGCGTCAGACAGGTGTCGCAGTTGCCGCAGGCCGGGGTGTCGGGGTCCTGGCCGAAGTAGGCCAGGAGCTGTGAGCGCCGGCACTGTGCCGTCTCGCACAGGGCGAGCATCGAGTCCAGGTGGGAGGCGGCCCGGCGCCTGAACGCCTCGTCGCCCTCCGAACCCTGGATCAGCTTGCGCTGCTGGACCACGTCCTGAAGGCCGTAGGCCATCCAGGCCGTGGAGGGGAGTCCGTCACGGCCGGCGCGCCCCGTCTCCTGGTAGTAGCCCTCGACCGACTTCGGCAGGTCGAGATGGGCGACGAACCGGACGTCCGGCTTGTCGATGCCCATGCCGAAGGCGATCGTGGCCACCACCACGAGACCTTCCTCCCGCAGGAAGCGGGACTGGTGCGCGGCACGGACGCCCGCCTCCAGGCCCGCGTGGTACGGCACCGCCTCGATGCCGTTGCGGGAGAGGAACTCGGCGGTCTTCTCGACCGAGTTGCGCGAGAGGCAGTACACGATGCCCGCGTCACCCGCGTGTTCCTCGCGCAGGAAGGACAGCAACTGCTTCTTCGGGTCGGCCTTGGGGACGATCCGGTACTGGATGTTGGGCCGGTCGAAGCTCGCCTCGAAGTGGCGGGCCGTGGGCATGCCCAGGCGCTGGGTGATCTCCCTGTGCGTCGCACGCGTGGCCGTGGCCGTCAGCGCGATGCGCGGGACGTCCGGCCAGCGTTCGCCGAGCAGCGAGAGCGCCAGGTAGTCGGGACGGAAGTCGTGGCCCCACTGCGCCACGCAGTGCGCCTCGTCGATCGCGAAGACGGAGATCTTCCCGCGGGACAGCAGGTCCAGCGTGCTGTCGAGACGCAGCCGCTCGGGGGCCAGATAGAGCAGGTCGAGTTCTCCGGCCAGGAACTCCGCCTCGACCACGCGCCGCTCGTCGAAGTCCTGCGTGGAGTTCATGAACCCGGCGCGCACGCCCAGTGCCCTCAGCGCGTCCACCTGGTCCTGCATGAGCGCGATGAGCGGGGAGACCACAACGCCCGTACCCGGTCTGACCAGGGAAGGGATCTGGTAGCAGAGGGACTTTCCGCCACCGGTCGGCATCAGGACGACGGCGTCACCGCCCGCCGCCACATGCTCGATGATCGCTTCCTGCTCGCCGCGGAAGGCGTCGTACCCGAAGACCCGGTGGAGGGTGGCCAGTGCCTCGCTCTCTCCCAGCTTCTCCGTCACGTCCGCTCCGGTCATCACACCCGTCCCGCCCATCGTCCTGTCCCCCGTACGTCGCCCCTCGACCACTGCGTCCACGATAGGGGTCCGCGCCGACAGTCCGAGAGTTGTCCACAGGCTGCGAGGGACCGGCTTCCCTACGTATCGGTGTCCGTTCCGTCTCACTCCCCTGCACGGCGCGCCCCGGCCGGGTTCAACCCGATGGCCCCGCTCGTATGGCGGCGTTTCGGAGCCGAGGGCCATGCTGCTCGGGCGGGAGGAGGGGGCCCGCAGTCGACGGACCCGTGCAGTCCGTACGCCTCTCTCGTGCCTCTAGGAGTCCTCGCATGCCCCAGCGTCCCCTCAGGACCGCCATCACCCTCGTGACCGCCGCCACCGCGTCGCTCGCCCTGTCCACGGGTCCCGCCCCCACCGCGAGTCCCGCCCGGGCCGCGGACCGCCCGGCCGATCCGAAGGCCATGCGGGATCTGGTCAAGGCGTACCTGGCCAGCGTCAAGTACCGCGACGAGAAGGTCGCCCTCGCCGACGGGTACGTCCCCCACCAGTGCTCCTCGGACCCCGCGGGGCACGGCAGCATGGGCTACCACTACTTCAACGAGTCCCGCTACGGCTCGCTCGATCCGGCGAAGCCCGCGGCTCTCCTCTTCGAGGACGGCAAGGACGGAAAGCGCCGGCTGGCCGGGGTCGAGTGGATCGTGCTGGACTCCGACCAGAACCTGAAGACCAGCAAGGACCGGCCGTCGATGTTCGGCGGCCAGAAGTTCGACGGTCCGATGCCGGGTCACTACCCGGGCATGCCGATCCACTACGACCTGCACGTCTGGCTCTGGAAGCAGAACCCCAACGGGCTGTTCGACCGCTGGAACCCCAGGGTGAAGTGCCCGGCCGCTCCGGCCCACCCCGGCAAGTCGGACACGGCCCACACCGGCTCGTCCGGGACGGCCCACACCGGCTCGTCGTCGACGGCGCACACAGGCTCGTCGTCCACCACGCACACCGGGACCGCGGGCAAGGCGCGCGCCGTCCGCTGAGAACGACTCGGGCCCCGCTCCCCCGAAGGGGGCGGGGCCCGGGACCGCGCAAGGCTCTGCTCAGCGCACGAAGACCCCGGCCTGGTTCGCCAGGTTCAGGAAGTACTGCGGCGCCACACCGAGCACCAGCGTGACCACCACGCCCGCCGCGATCGCCGTCATCGTCAGCGGTGACGGCACGGCGACCGTCGGTCCCTCGGGCTTCGGCTCGCTGAAGAACATCAGCACGATCACACGGATGTAGAAGAACGCCGCGATCGCCGACGAGATCACACCGACCACGACCAGCGCGCCCGCGCCACCCTCGGCCGCCGCCCTGAACACGGCGAACTTTCCGGCGAATCCCGAGGTGAGCGGGATGCCGGCGAAGGCCAGCAGGAAGACCGCGAACACCGCGGCCACCAGCGGGGACCTGCGTCCGAGCCCCGCCCACTTGGACAGGTGCGTGGCCTCTCCGCCCGCGTCCCGTACGAGCGTGACGACGGCGAAGGCGCCGATCGTGACGAAGGAGTACGCGCCGAGGTAGAAGAGGACCGACGAGACGCCGTCCGGCGAGGTCGCGATGACACCCGCGAGGATGAATCCGGCGTGGGCGATCGACGAGTACGCCAGGAGCCGCTTGATGTCGGTCTGGGTGATCGCGACGATCGCACCGCCCAGCATGGTGACGATCGCGACGGCCCACATGACCGGCCGCCAGTCCCAGCGCATACCCGGCAGGACGACGTACAGCAGGCGCAGCAGCGCGCCGAACGCCGCCACCTTCGTCGCCGCCGCCATGAAGCCGGTGACCGGGGTCGGCGCGCCCTGGTAGACGTCGGGCGTCCACATGTGGAAGGGCACCGCGCCGACCTTGAAGAGCAGACCCATGACGACCAGGGCCATGCCCATGAGCAGCAGCACGTCGTTGCCCATGGTGCCGGCGAGGGCGGGGTCGACGTTCGTGACCGTGCCGTCGACGACGTGCGCGATCGTCGCGTAGGACATCGAGCCCGCGTAGCCGTACAGCAGGGCGATGCCGAAGAGCGTGAACGCGGAGGCGAAGGCGCCGAGCAGGAAGTACTTGACCGCCGCCTCCTGCGACATGAGCCGCTTGCGGCGGGCCACGGCGCACAGGAGGTACAGCGGCAGGGAGAAGACCTCCAGCGCGACGAACAGGGTCAGCAGGTCGTTGGCCGAGGGGAAGACCAGCATGCCGCTGATGGCGAAGAGCAGCAGCGGGAACACCTCGGTGGTGGTGAACCCGGCCTTCACGGCGGCCTTCTCGCTGTCGCTGCCGGGCACCGACGACGCCTGCGCGGCGAACGCGTCGACCCGGTTTCCGTGTGCCTCGGGGTCCAGGCGCCGCTCGGCGAAGGTGAAGACGCCGAGGATTCCGGCGAGCAGGATCGTGCCCTGGAGGAACAGGGCCGGTCCGTCGACGGCGATCGCGCCCATCGCCGCGATGTGTGCCTTCGTCGTGCCGTATCCGCTCGCCGCGAGGGCGACGACCGCGGAGAAGGCCGCGGCCAGTGCGACGACGGCGACGAACACCTGTGTGTAGTAACGGGACTTGCGCGGCACGAAGGCCTCGACCAGAACCCCGACGACCGCCGCGCCGATGACGATCAGGGTGGGCGACAACTGCGCGTACTCGATCTTCGGCGCATCGATCTTGGAGATCGGCTCGGCCGCGGTCGCGGCCGTTGTCCACAGGCTGTGGACGGCTGATGCACTCACTTGGCCGCCTCCACCTCGGGCTGGGGGTCCGTCTTCTGGACGTCTGACATGGTCTGCTTGACCGCCGGGTTGACGATGTCGGTGATCGGCTTCGGGTAGACGCCCAGGAAGATCAGCAGTGCGATCAGCGGGGCGACCACCAGGAGCTCACGCACCCTGAGGTCCGGCATCTCGGCCACCTCGGCCCTGACCGGGCCCGTCATCGTCCGCTGGTAGAGGACGAGGGTGTAGAGCGCGGCGAGGACGATGCCGAAGGTGGCGATGATGCCGACCACCGGGTAGCGCGTGAACGTTCCGACCAGGACAAGGAATTCACTCACGAAGGGCGCGAGGCCCGGGAGCGAGAGGGTCGCGAGGCTGCCGATCAGGAAGGTGCCGGCGAGCACCGGGGCGACCTTCTGCACCCCTCCGTAGTCGGCGATCAGGCGCGAACCGCGCCGCGAGATCAGGAAGCCGGCCACCAGCATCAGGGCGGCGGTCGAGATCCCGTGGTTGACCATGTAGAGCGTCGCGCCCGACTGGCCCTGGGTGGTCAACGCGAAGATGCCCAGGATGATGAACCCGAAGTGCGAGATCGACGCGTAGGCGACCAGCCGCTTGATGTCGCGCTGTCCGACGGCGAGCAGCGCCCCGTAGACGATGCTGATCAGCGCCAGTACGAGGATCGCGGGCGTCGCCCACTTGCTCGCCTCCGGGAAGAGCTGGAGGCAGAAGCGGAGCATCGCGAAGGTGCCGACCTTGTCGACGACCGCCGTGATCAGCACGGCGACCGGCGCGGTGGCCTCGCCCATGGCGTTGGGCAGCCAGGTGTGCAGCGGCCACAGCGGCGCCTTCACCGCGAAGGCGAAGAAGAAGCCGAGGAACAGCCACCGCTCGGTGCTGGTCGCCATGTGCAGCGACCCGTCGGCCCGCGCGTGGACGATCTCCTGGAGCGAGAAGCTCCCGGCCACCACGTAGAGGCCGATCACGGCGGCCAGCATGATCAGGCCGCCGACCAGGTTGTAGAGCAGGAACTTCACCGCGGCGTACGAGCGCTGCGTCGCCGCCGCCTCGTCGCCGTGCTCGTGGGCACGGTCCCCGAAGCCGCCGATGAGGAAGTACATCGGGATCAGCATGGCTTCGAAGAAGATGTAGAAGAGGAAGACGTCGGTGGCCTCGAAGGAGATGATCACCATCGCCTCGACGGCCAGGATCAGGGCGAAGAAGCCCTGGGTCGGACGCCAGCGCCTGCTTCCGGTCTCCATCGGGTCGGCGTCGTGCCAGCCCGCGAGGATCACGAACGGGATCAGCAGCGCGGTGAGCGCGACGAGCGCCACCCCGATGCCGTCCACGCCCAGTTGGTAGCGCACCCCGAAGTCCGGGATCCAGGCGTGGGACTCGGTGAGCTGGTAGCGGGCGCCGTCGGGGTCGAAACGCACCAGGGTGACCGCGGCGAGCGCCAGCGTGCCGAGGGAGACGAGCAGCGCCAGCCACTTGGCCGCGACGCGCTGCGCGGCCGGCACGGCGGCCGTGGCGATCGCCCCGAGGGCCGGGAGCACCGCCGTCGCTGTCAGGAGGGGAAAGGACATCGGTATCAGACCGCCCTCATCAGCAGGGTCGCGGCGACGAGGATCGCCGCGCCGCCGAACATCGAGACCGCGTAACTGCGCGCGTAGCCGTTCTGCAGCTTGCGCAGCCGTCCGGAGAGGCCGCCCACCGAGGCCGCCGTCCCGTTGACGACTCCGTCGACCAGGGTGTGGTCGACGTACACCAGGGAGCGGGTGAGGTGCTCACCGCCGCGGACCAGCACGACGTGGTTGAAGTCGTCCTGGTACAGGTCGCGCCGGGCGGCGCGGGTGAGCAGGGAGCCGCGCGGGGCGGTGACCGGGACGGAGCTGCGTCCGTACTGGAGGTAGGCGATGCCGGCGCCGACGACCAGGAGGACCATGGTGGCCGCGGTGACCGTGAGGGCGCTCACGGGCGAGTCGCCCTCCGAGTGCCCGGTGACCGGCTCCAGCCAGTGCACGAAGCGGTCGCCGATGCTGAAGAAGGCGCCCGCGAACACCGACCCGAAGGCCAGCACGATCATCGGGATCGTCATGGAGCTCGGCGACTCGTGCGGGTGCGGCTCGTGGCCTTCCGCGTCGGGCTGCCAGCGCTTCTCGCCGAAGAAGGTCATGATCATCACGCGCGTCATGTAGTACGCGGTGATCGCGGCGCCCAGCAGGGCCACGCCGCCGAGGATCCAGCCCTCGGTGCCGCCCTTGGCGAAGGCCGCCTCGATGATCTTGTCCTTGGAGAAGAAGCCGGACAGGCCCGGGAAGCCGATGATCGCGAGATAGCCGAGGCCGAAGGTCACGAACGTGACCGGCATGTACTTCCTGAGACCGCCGAACTTCCTCATGTCGACCTCGTCGTTCATGCCGTGCATGACCGAACCGGCGCCGAGGAAGAGCCCGGCCTTGAAGAAGCCGTGCGTCACCAGGTGCATGATCGCGAAGACGTAGCCGATCGGGCCGAGGCCGGCCGCCAGCACCATGTAGCCGATCTGCGACATGGTCGAACCGGCGAGGGCCTTCTTGATGTCGTCCTTCGCGCAACCGACGATCGCACCGAACAGGAGCGTGACGCCGCCCACGACGGTGACGACGAGCTGGGCGTCCGGTGCCGCGTTGAAGACGGCGGCCGAGCGCACGATCAGGTACACGCCCGCGGTCACCATGGTGGCGGCGTGGATGAGGGCCGAGACCGGGGTCGGGCCCTCCATCGCGTCACCGAGCCAGGACTGCAGCGGCACCTGGGCCGACTTGCCGCAGGCGGCGAGCAGCAGCATCAGCGCGATGGCCGTGAGCTTGCCCTCGCCGGCGTCCCCGGCGATCCCGGAGTGCCCCTCGGTGCCGAGCAGCGGCCCGAAGGCGAAGGTCCCGAAGGTCGTGAACATCAGCATGATGGCGATGGACAGGCCCATGTCGCCGACGCGGTTGACCAGGAAGGCCTTCTTGGCGGCGGTGGCGGCGCTGGGCTTGTGCTGCCAGAAGCCGATCAGCAGGTACGAGGCGAGGCCGACGCCCTCCCAGCCGACGTACAGCAGGAGGTAGTTGTCGGCGAGGACGAGCAGCAGCATCGCCGCCAGGAACAGGTTCAGATAGCCGAAGAAACGGCGGCGGCGCTCGTCGTGCTCCATGTACCCGATCGAGTACACGTGGATCAGCGAGCCGACGCCGGTGATCAGCAGGACGAACGTCATCGACAGCTGGTCGAGCTGGAAGCCGACGTCCGCCCGGAAGTCTCCGACGGCGATCCAGCTGAACAGGTGCTGGGTGAACGTCCGGTCCTCCGGACTCTTCCCCAGCATGTCGGCGAAGAGCACGGCAGCGATCACGAAGGAGGCGGCCGCGAGCACGGTTCCGATCCACTGGCCGACGGCGTCCAGCCGCCGTCCGCCGCACAGCAGTACGGCCGCTCCGAGCAGAGGCGCCGCGATGAGCAGCGCAATCAGGTTCTCCACGATTCAGCGACCCCTTACAGCTTCATCAGGCTGGCGTCGTCGACCGAGGCCGAGTGGCGGGAACGGAACAGCGACACGATGATCGCGAGCCCGACCACGACCTCCGCGGCGGCGACGACCATCGTGAAGAAGGCGATGATCTGGCCGTCGAGGTTGCCGTGCATCCGGGAGAAGACGACGAAGGCGAGGTTGCAGGCGTTGAGCATGAGCTCGATGCACATGAACACCACGATCGCGTTCCGTCTGATCAGGACACCGGTGGCGCCGATCGTGAACAACAGAGCGGAAAGGTAGAGGTAGTTGACCGGATTCACTTGGACGCCTCCTCCGGCTTCGTGCGCTCCAGGCGCTCCTCGGCACGCTGCTCCAGCGCCTTGAGGTCCTTCAGCGCGTCGGCCGACACGTCACGGATCTGCCCGCGGTCGCGCAGCGTCTTGCTGACGGTCAGCTCGGACGGGGTGCCGTCGGGCAGCAGGCCCGCGATGTCCACCGCGTTGTGCCGGGCGTAGACACCCGGAGCCGGCAGCGGCGGGACGTGCTTGCCCTCGCGCACCCGCTGCTCGGACAGCTCGCGCTGGGTCCGCGCACGCTCGGTGCGCTCGCGGTGGGTGAGCACCATGGCGCCGATGGTGGCCGTGATGAGCAGGGCGCCGGTGATCTCGAAGGCGAAGACGTACTTCGTGAAGATGAGGGCGGCCAGTCCCTCCACGTTGCCGTTCGCGTTCGCCTTCGCCAGGCCGTCGAAGTCCTGGACGGACGCGTTGCCGATGCCCGCGAACAGCAGGATGCCGAAGCCGAGCCCGCAGAGCAGGGCCAGCCAGCGCTGCCCCTTGATGGTCTCCTTCAGCGAGTCCGCCGCGGTGACACCGACGAGCATGACGACGAAGAGGAACAGCATCATGATCGCGCCGGTGTAGACGACGATCTGGACGATGCCCAGGAAGTAGGCGCCGTTGGCGAGGTAGAACACCGCCAGGACGATCATGGTCCCGGCGAGGCACAGCGCGCTGTGCACGGCCTTCCTCATGAAGACGGTGCACAGGGCGCCGATCACCGCGACGGTGCCGAGGACCCAGAACTGGAAGGCCTCCCCGGTGGAGGTGGAGTACGCGGCCAGGTTGGCGGTCATGCCTCCGCCCCCTCTCCCGCCGACGTGCCCGAAGGGCTCGCCGAGGGGTGCAACTCGCCCTTGGAGACGGCCACCTGGCGCTCGGTGCCGGGCGCGGCCTCGGTCACCAGACCCCGGTAGTAGTCCTGCTCGTCCGTGCCCGGGAAGATCGAGTGCGGTGTGTCGACCATGCCTTCCTGGAGTCCGGCGAGCAGCTGCTCCTTGGTGTAGATGAGGTTGGCACGGCTGCTGTCCGCGAGCTCGAACTCGTTCGTCATCGTCAGCGCGCGCGTGGGGCACGCCTCGATGCACAGGCCGCACAGGATGCAGCGGGCGTAGTTGATCTGGTAGACGCGGCCGTAGCGCTCGCCCGGGGAGTAGCGCTCCTCCTCGGTGTTGTCCGCGCCCTCCACGTAGATGGCGTCCGCGGGACAGGCCCAGGCGCACAGCTCACAGCCGACGCACTTCTCCAGGCCGTCCGGATGGCGGTTGAGCTGGTGCCGGCCGTGGAACCGCGGTGCGGTGGTCTTCTGCTGTTCCGGGTACTGCTCGGTCAGCCGCTTCTTGAACATGGCCTTGAAGGTCACGCCGAAGCCGGCGACGGGGTTCTGGAAACCGGGTTTGGTCTCCTTCGGCTCCTCAGCCATCGGAACCCTCCTTTCCGTCACGAGATCCGGTGACCGGTCCATCACTCGCAGTATCGGATCCGCCACTGACAATCAGCTCCCGCTCGCGGCGCGGGCGGCGCCGCGGCACCGGCGGCAGCTCCTGGCCGGGCAGCGGGGGCACGGGGAATCCGCCGGCCATCGGGTCGAAGGCGGCGGGCTCGGCGGGCGTCTCCTCGGCCTGCTTGCCGCGGAAGATGTCCGCCACGAACGACAGCAGCAGCAGGGCGAGGACGCCTCCGCCGACGTACAGCGCGATGTCCGAGAATCCGTAGTGCTCGTTGCGCAGCGTCCGTACCGTCGCGACGAGCATCAGCCAGACCACGGAGACCGGGATGAGCACCTTCCAGCCGAGCTTCATCAGCTGGTCGTAGCGGACGCGCGGCAGCGTGCCGCGCAGCCAGATGAAGAAGAACAGCAGCAGCTGCACCTTCACCACGAACCAGAGCATCGGCCACCAGCCGTGGTTGGCGCCCTCCCAGAAGCTGCTGATCGGCCACGGTGCCCGCCAGCCGCCCAGGAAGAGCGTCGTGGACACGGCCGAGACCGTCACCATGTTCACGTACTCGGCGAGCATGAAGAGCGCGAACTTGATGGACGAGTACTCGGTGTTGAAGCCGCCGACCAGGTCGCCCTCGGACTCCGGCATGTCGAAGGGGGCCCGGTTGGTCTCGCCGATCATCGTCACGACGTAGATCAGGAACGAGACCGGGAGCAGGAGGATGTACCAGCGGTCCTGCTGCTGCTCGACGATCGTCGAGGTCGACATCGAACCGGAGTAGAGGAACACCGAGGCGAACGCGGCGCCCATGGCGATCTCGTACGAGATCATCTGGGCGCAGGAGCGCAGACCGCCCAGCAGCGGATAGGTGGATCCGGAGCTCCAGCCGGCGAGCACGATCCCGTAGATGCCCACCGAGGCCACCGCGAGGATGTAGAGCATCGCGATCGGGAGGTCGGTGAGCTGCATCGTGGTGCGCTGGCCGAAGATCGAGATCTCGTTGTCCGCGGGCCCGAAGGGGATCACCGCGATCGCCATGAAGGCCGGAACGGCCGCGACGATCGGCGCGAGGACGTAGACGACCTTGTCCGCGCGCTTGACGACGACGTCTTCCTTGAGCATCAGCTTCACGCCGTCGGCGAGCGACTGGAGCATGCCCCAGGGGCCGTGCCGGTTGGGGCCGATGCGCAGCTGCATCCAGGCGACGACCTTGCGTTCCCACACGATGGAGAAGAGCACGGTCACCATCAGGAAGGCGAAGCAGAACACCGCCTTGACGACGACCAGCCACCAGGGGTCGTGGCCGAACATCGAGAGGTCTTCAGCGGCGAGGTACGGCGTCATGCCTCCACCTCCTTGGGGGCCTCGGCGACGGTCGTCGCCGGGCCGATGCGGACGAGTGCGCCGGGCAGCGCCCCGGTGTCGGAGGCGACGCCCCCTCCGGTCGAGTTCAGCGGGAGCCAGACCACGCGGTCGGGCATCTCGGTGATCTGCAGCGGCAGTTCGACCGCTCCGCCGGGACCGGTCACGGCGATGACGTCGCCGTCCTTGACCCCGGCCTCGGCGGCGGTGGCGGCCGACACGCGCGCGCGTGCGGCGTGCCGCGTCCCGGCGAGCGCGTCGTCGCCCTCCTGGAGACGTCCCTGGTCGAGCAGCAGCCGGTGTCCGGCCAGTACGGCCTCGCCCGCGGCCGGCCGGGGCATCTGCACCCCGGTCTCCTCGGGCTCACCGGCTCGCGGCCCGTCCCAGGCGCCGAGCCGGTCGATCTCCCCGCGCGCGGTGCGCAGGTCCGGCAGCCCGAGGTGGACGTCCATGGCGTCGGCCAGCATCTGCAGGACGCGCGCGTCGGCGGGCGCGAGGCGCCGGGTCATCTGGTCGGGCTTGAGAGCGGCCTCGAAGGAGCGGACCCGGCCCTCCCAGTTGAGGAAGCTTCCGGGCTTCTCGGCGACCGCGGCGACCGGCAGGACGACGTCCGCGTGCTCGGTCACCTCGCTGGGCCGCAGTTCGAGCGACACCAGGAAGCCCACTTCGGACAGGGCCTCACGCGCGCGCGTGGGGTCGGGAAGGTCGGCGACCTCCACACCCGCGACCACCAGGGCCCGCAGTTCGCCGCCGGCGGCGGCCTCCACGATCTGGCCGGTGTCACGGCCGTGGCGGTGCGGGAGTTCGGAGACGCCCCACGCGGCCGCGACCTCCTCCCGCGCGCGCGGGTCGGTGGCCGGGCGTCCGCCCGGCAGCAGCGACGGAAGCGCGCCGGCCTCGATCGCCCCGCGTTCCCCGGCCCGGCGCGGGATCCACACCAGGTGGGCGCCGGTGGCGGCGGCGGTCCGCACGGCGGCGGTCAGGGCGCCCGCCACGGCGGCCAGCCGCTCGCCGACGACGATCACGGCACCCTCGGCGCGCAGCGCCTCGGCGGCCTTGGCGCCGTCGCTCTCCAGGCCCACACCGCTCGCGAGCGCGTCCAGCCACTCGGTCTCGGTGCCGGGCGCGGCCGGCAGCAGCGTGCCGCCCGCCTTCTCCAGGCCGCGGGTGGCGTGCGTGGCGAGGGAGAAGGTCCTCTGCCCGTGCCCGCGCCAGGCCTTGCGCAGCCGCAGGAAGACGCCGGGCGCCTCCTCCTCCGACTCCAGGCCCACCAGCAGGACGGCGGGCGCCTTCTCCAGTGAGGTGTACGTGACGCCCGTGCCGTCGAGGTTCCGGCCGCGTCCGGCGACCCGGGCGGCCAGGAAGTCGGCCTCCTCGGAGCTGTGCACGCGCGCGCGGAAGTCGATGTCGTTCGTGTCGAGGGCCACGCGCGCGAACTTGCTGTAGGCGTAGGCGTCCTCGACGGTGAGCCGGCCGCCGGTGAGGACACCGGCGCGGCCGCGGGCCGCCGTCAGCCCCTGGGCGGCGACCTGGAGGGCCTCCGGCCAGGAAGCGGGCTCGAGGACGCCGTCGGCGTTGCGCACCAGGGGGGTGTCGAGGCGGTCGCGCTGCTGCGCGTACCGGAACCCGAACCGGCCCTTGTCGCAGACCCATTCCTCGTTGACCTCGGGGTCCGGTGCCGCGAGACGCCGCATCACCTTGCCGCGCCGGTGGTCGGTGCGCGTCGCGCAGCCGCCGGAGCAGTGCTCGCACACGGAGTGCGAGGAGATGAGGTCGAAGGGCCGCGAGCGGAAGCGGTACGCCGCCGACGTGAGCGCGCCCACCGGACAGATCTGGATCGTGTTGCCGGAGAAGTACGACTCGAAGGGGTCGCCGTCACCGGTGCCGACCTGCTGGAGCGCGCCCCGCTCGACCAGTTCGATCATGGGGTCGCCCGCGATCTGGTTCGAGAAGCGGGTGCAGCGGGCGCACAGCACGCACCGCTCGCGGTCCAGGAGAACCTGGGTGGAGATCGGGACCGGCTTCTCGTACGTCCGCTTCCTGCCCTCGAAGCGGGACTCGGCGTTGCCGTGGGACATCGCCTGGTTCTGCAGGGGGCACTCGCCGCCCTTGTCGCAGACCGGGCAGTCCAGCGGGTGGTTGATGAGCAGCAGCTCCATCACACCGTGCTGGGCCTTCTCGGCGACCTGGGAGGTGAGTTGAGTCTTGACGACCATCCCGTCCGTACAGGTGATCGTGCAGGACGCCATGGGCTTGCGCTGGCCCTCGACCTCGACGATGCACTGGCGGCAGGCGCCGGCCGGGTCGAGGAGCGGGTGGTCGCAGAACCGGGGGATCTCGATGCCGAGCTGTTCGGCGGCCCGGATGACCAGGGTGCCCTTGGGCACGCTCATCTCGACGCCGTCGATCGTCAGCGAGACGAGGTCCTCCGGCGGGACCGGTGCTTCCCCGCCTCCGGAGGGAGCGCTGGTGGTCACTGTCATGCGTTCACCTCCGTGTGCTTGTCCGCCCAGGCCGTGGACCTGGCGGGGTCGAAGGGGCAGCCGCGGCCCGTGATGTGCTGCTCGTACTCCTCGCGGAAGTACTTGAGCGAGGAGAAGATCGGCGAGGCGGCGCCGTCGCCGAGGGCGCAGAAGGACTTGCCGTTGATGTTGTCGGCGATGTCGTTCAGCTTGTCGAGGTCGGACATGACGCCCTTGCCGGCCTCGATGTCGCGCAGCAACTGCACCAGCCAGTACGTTCCTTCGCGGCAGGGCGTGCACTTGCCGCAGGACTCGTGGGCGTAGAACTCGGTCCAGCGGGTGACGGCGCGGACGACACAGGTCGTCTCGTCGAAGCACTGGAGTGCTTTCGTGCCGAGCATGGAACCCGCGGCGCCCACTCCTTCGTAATCAAGAGGGACGTCGAGGTGCTCGTCGGTGAACATCGGGGTCGAGGAGCCGCCCGGCGTCCAGAACTTCAGCCGGTGGCCGGGGCGCATCCCACCGCTCATGTCGAGGAGTTGACGCAGGGTGATCCCGAGCGGCGCCTCGTACTGGCCGGGGCTGGCGACATGGCCGCTGAGCGAGTAGAGCGTGAAGCCCGGGGACTTCTCGCTGCCCATCGACCTGAACCATTCCTTGCCTTTTTGGAGAATTGCGGGAACTGACGCGATCGACTCGACGTTGTTCACAACAGTTGGACACGCATAGAGGCCCGCGACAGCAGGGAAAGGGGGACGGAGCCGCGGTTGACCACGGCGGCCTTCGAGCGAGTCGAGCAGTGCGGTCTCCTCACCGCAGATGTACGCGCCCGCGCCCGCGTGCACGGTGAGCTGGAGGTCGAGTCCGCTGCCCAGGATGTTCTCGCCGAGGTAGCCCGCCGCGTAGGCCTCACGTACGGCCTCGTGCAGCCGCCGCAGTACGGGGACCACTTCACCGCGGAGATAGATGAAGGCATGCGAAGACCGGATGGCATAGCACGCGATCACAATGCCCTCGATGAGGCTGTGCGGGTTCGCGAAGAGGAGCGGGATGTCCTTGCAGGTTCCCGGCTCCGATTCGTCGGCGTTGACAACTAGATAGTGAGGTTTGCCGTCTCCCTGGGGAATGAACTGCCATTTCATTCCGGTCGGGAAGCCGGCGCCGCCGCGGCCCCGCAGCCCGGACTCCTTGACGTACGCGATCAGGTCGTCCGGTGACATGGCGAGTGCCTTGCGCAGGCCCTCGTACCCCTCGTGCCTTCGGTAGACGTCCAGCGACCAGGACCGGTCCTCGTCCCAGAAGGCCGACAGCACGGGCGCGAGCAGTTTTTCGGGACTGGTCTCGTTGATCTCGGCTGCCAAGGTCATCACTCCCCCTCCTCTGCCACAGGACCCGCCGGGTGGGACGGGTCGGAGGCCGACGTGTCCTGCGGCGCGTCGTGCGAACTCGGGTGCTCGGCGGGCCGCTGGTTCTGGGGTGCTCCTCCGCCCCGCGGATGCACCACACGCGCGGGGGCGTCCTCCCCCTTGGCCAGGCGCAGCCCCACCAGTGACGCGTGGCCCGCGCTGCCGCCGGCCTCCACCGCGCCCTCGCGCTCGTCGGGGAAACCGGCCAGGATCCGGGCGGTCTCCTTGAAGGTGCACAGCCGGGCGCCGCGGGTCGGGTCGACGTCGGCGCCCGCGCGCAGGTCGTCGACGAGACGCTTGGCCGAGTCCACGGTCTGGTTGTCGAAGAACTCCCAGTTGACCATCACGACCGGCGCGAAGTCGCAGGCCGCGTTGCACTCGATGTGCTCCAGGGTGACCTTGCCGTCACCGGTGGTCTCCCCGTTGCCGACGCCCAGGTGGTCCTGGAGGGCCTCGAAGATGGCGTCGCCACCCATCACGGCACACAGGGTGTTGGTGCAGACACCCACCTGGTAGTCGCCGCTCGGCTTGCGCCGGTACATCGAGTAGAAGGTCGCGACCGCGGCGACCTCGGCCGTGGTCAGGCCCAGTACCTCCGCGCAGAACCGCTGTCCCGTGCGGGTGACATGGCCCTCCTGCGACTGCACGAGATGCAGCAACGGAAGGAGCGCCGAGCGGGAGTCGGGGTAGCGGGCGATGATCTCGCGCGCGTCCGCCTCCAGCCGGGCCCGGACGTCGGCCGGGTAGTCGGGCGCGGGCAGTTGGGGCATGCCCAGGCTGACGCCCTCGGGGGTGGTGGTCACCGGTCGACGCCTCCCATCACGGGGTCGATGGACGCGACGGCGACGATGACGTCGGCGACCTGGCCGCCCTCGCACATCGCCGCCATGGCCTGCAGGTTGGTGAAGGACGGGTCGCGGAAGTGGACCCGGTAGGGGCGGGTGCCTCCGTCGGAGACGACGTGCACCCCGAGTTCGCCCTTGGGTGACTCGACCGCCACGTACGCCTGTCCCGGCGGCACGCGGAAGCCCTCGGTCACCAGCTTGAAGTGGTGGATCAGGGCCTCCATGGAGGTGCCCATGATCTTCTTGATGTGGTCGAGCGAGTTGCCGAGACCGTCGGGGCCGAGCGCGAGCTGGGCGGGCCAGGCGATCTTCTTGTCGGCGACCATGACCGGGCCGGGCTGGAGCCGGTCCAGGCACTGCTCGATGATCCGCAGCGACTGGCGCATCTCCTCCAGGCGGATCAGGAAGCGCCCGTAGGAGTCGCAGGTGTCGGCGGTCGGGACCTCGAAGTCGTAGGTCTCGTAGCCGCAGTACGGCTGGGACTTGCGCAGGTCGTGCGGCAGGCCGGCCGAGCGCAGGATGGGGCCGGTGGCACCGAGGGCCATGCAGCCGGCCAGGTCGAGGTAGCCGACGTCCTGCATGCGGGCCTTGAAGATGGGGTTCCCGGTGGCGAGCTTGTCGTACTCGGGAAGGTTCTTCGTCATCTTCTTCACGAACTCGCGGATCTGGTCCACCGCGCCCGGGGGCAGGTCCTGGGCGAGTCCGCCGGGGCGGACGAACGCGTGGTTCATGCGCAGGCCCGTGATCAGCTCGTAGATGTCGAGGATGAGCTCACGGTCGCGGAAGCCGTAGATCATGATCGTGGTGGCGCCCAGCTCCATGCCGCCGGTGGCGATGCACACCAGGTGGGAGGAGAGCCGGTTCAGCTCCATGAGGAGCACCCGGATGATCGAGGCGCGGTCGGGGATCTGGTCGGTGATCCCGAGGAGCTTCTCGACGCCGAGACAGTAGGCCGTCTCGTTGAAGAACGGCGTCAGGTAGTCCATGCGCGTCACGAACGTGGTGCCCTGGGTCCACGTGCGGAACTCGAGGTTCTTCTCGATGCCGGTGTGGAGGTAGCCGATGCCGCAGCGGGCCTCGGTGACCGTCTCGCCGTCGATCTCCAGGATGAGCCGGAGCACGCCGTGGGTGGACGGGTGCTGCGGGCCCATGTTGACGATGATGCGCTCGTCGTCGGACTTGGCCGCCGACTGGGCGATCTCGTCCCAGTCGCCGCCGGTGACCGTGTATACGGTGCCCTCGGTCGTCTCGCGGGGCGAGGCGGCCGACGCTCCGGAAGGGGTCTGCGTGCTCATGAGTACGACCTCCGCTGGTCCGGAGCCGGGATCTGGGCGCCCTTGTACTCGACGGGGATGCCGCCGAGGGGATAGTCCTTGCGCTGCGGGAAGCCCTGCCAGTCGTCCGGCATCATGATCCGCGTCAGCGCGGGATGGCCGTCGAAGATCAGGCCGAAGAAGTCGTACGCCTCGCGCTCGTGCCAGTCGTTCGTCGGATAGACGGTGACGAGCGAGGGGACGTGCGGGTCCGCGTCCGGGGCGCTGACCTCCAGCCGGATGAGCCGGTTGTGGGTGATCGAGCGCAGGTGGTAGACGGCGTGCAGCTCGCGGCCCTTGTCGTGCGGGAGGTGGACGCCGGAGACGCCCGTGCACAGTTCGAACCGCAGGGCCGGGTCGTCGCGCAGGGTCCGGGCGACGGGGAGCAGGTACTCGCGTTCGACGTGGAACGTGATCTCGTCGCGGTCGACGACCGTCTTGTCGATGACGTTCTCGGGGACGAGTCCCTGTTCCTCCAGGGCCCCCTCCAGCTCGTCGGCCACCTCGTCGAACCAGCCGCCGTAGGGGCGGGTGGCCGCGCCGGGCAGCCGGATGGAGCGGACCAGGCCGCCGTAGCCGGAGGTGTCGCCGCCGTTGTTCGCGCCGAACATGCCGCGCTGGACGCGGATCTCCTCGCCCTTGTCGCCCCGCTGACCGGGAAGGTTGGAGGCGCTCAGGTCCTTCTCGGGGTTGACCTCGTTGCCGTTCGCGTCGCTCACCGCAGCAGGCCCTTCATCTCGATGGTGGGAAGCGCCTTGAGCGCCGCTTCCTCCGCCTCGCGGGCCGCTTCCTCGGCGTTCACGCCGAGCTTCGAGCTCTGGATCTTCTGGTGGAGCTTGAGGATCGCGTCCATCAGCATCTCGGGCCGCGGCGGACATCCGGGCAAATAGATGTCGACCGGGACGATGTGGTCGACTCCCTGCACAATGGCGTAGTTGTTGAACATTCCGCCCGATGACGCACAAACACCCATGGAGATGACCCACTTGGGGTTGGGCATCTGGTCGTAGACCTGCCGCAGCACCGGCGCCATCTTCTGGCTCACCCGGCCGGCCACGATCATCAGGTCGGCCTGGCGGGGCGACCCGCGGAAGACCTCCATACCGAAGCGCGCCAGGTCGTAGCGACCGGCGCCGGTCGTCATCATCTCGATGGCACAGCAGGCGAGTCCGAACGTCGCGGGGAAGACGGACGCCTTGCGCACCCAGCCCGCGGCCTGCTCGACGGTCGTCAGCAGGAATCCGCTCGGCAGCTTTTCTTCGAGTCCCATGCTTAAAGGCCCCTCAGTCCCATTCCAGGCCGCCGCGCCGCCATACGTACGCGTAGGCGACGAAGACGGTGAGCACGAAGAGCAGCATCTCCACGAGCCCGAAAACACCCAGGGCGTCGAAGGTGACGGCCCAGGGGTAGAGGAAGACGATCTCGATGTCGAAGACGATGAAGAGCATCGCCGTCAGGTAGTACTTGATGGGAAAACGCCCGCCGCCGACCGGCGTGGGGGTCGGCTCGATGCCGCACTCGTACGCGTCGAGCTTGGCGCGGTTGTACCGCTTCGGACCGATCAGCGTGGCCATGACCACGGAGAAGATCGCAAAGCCTGCCCCGAGGGCTCCCAGTACGAGGATCGGCGCATACGCGTTCACGCTCCTCGCTCCTCTCAGTCGGCACTGACTGGTGGCGGTTCGGCGAGCCTGCACCCCTGCCCCGTCCGTACCGCCAACCCCGCCCGTCCCGGCGAAGATCGCGGACATGTGAAGCAGGTCACAAGCCCAACTGCCTCGCATCTTATGCCTGGCGGTCTGTGATCTGCGACACGGGGTATCCCCTTAGCTTTGTGATCTCCACCACCTGACGAACGATCATGAAGTCGGATGAGCAGTGATCTTCACACTCGAAGCGTCAGGTCGATCACCAGACGTGACATTTTCGCTCATCGCCGCAGGCCCGGAGGGTCGTCTCAATATCAAGAGACTTCCTTCGCATGCAAATTGGCGTCGGACGCACCCGCTTGATAGAGGGCCGCGTTCACACTTCGGAGGGACCGGCGGGACCGATGTGGACACGTGCACGCATTCACGAGCGGGGGCGACCCGGGAGCGGGCGGGCTCCACGCGCGGGACGCGGCCGCCGGGGTGACCGTTCCGTGACCTGCGCCACATCTACCTATGGGTCAGATAAGCCGGGCTTGGCCATCCTCTTCAACCGGTGGTAGGCGGGGGGCAATTCGGACGTATTACTGAAAGGCCATGATCACGGGCCTGATGGACAGTGTCCGCAATGCCCGTTACGGCGTCAATAAAGAGTGACGGGCGACGAATTCGGCGGCCGATTGAACAACTGTGGCGCACCACACGTTTCTTGAAGGTATGGAGGAGCCCCTGGTACCGCTAGTACCCATGTCCCACACCGCACCCATACGAAGCCACCGGAAGCCCCGTCGCAACGCCCCGTCGCTCGCGATGCGCGCCGGAGTTGCCGGTGGCGTCCTCAGCACCCTGGCAGTGGCCGCGGCAGCGGGTTCGGCGAGCGCCGCCGAGCCCGTCACCCAGATCATGGAGCTGCCGACCCTGACGGCCGACCTGGCCACCCAGGTCGCGCAGTCCGCGGACGCCACCCAGCAGGCCGCGGCCGACTACGAGCTGCAGGCGGAGCGAGACGCGGCCGCCGCCAAGGCCGCCAAGCAGGCCAAGGCCGACCTGGCCGAGGCCAAGAAGAAGGCCGAGGCCAAGAAGAAGGCGGAAGCCGCGCGCAAGGCCGCCGCGGCCGACGCCGTCTCCCGTTCCTCGGCGCGGACCACCCTGTCGGCGAGCGCGTCCACGTCCACGAGCGTCGCGGCCCCGGCCAGCGGCAGTGTCGCGACCGTCATCGCCTTCCTCAAGGCGCAGGTCGGCGACGCGTACGTCATGGGCGGCACCGGACCCAACGCGTGGGACTGCTCCGGTCTGGTGCAGGCGGCGTTCAAGCAGGTCGGCGTCGACCTGCCGCGCGTCTCCCAGGACCAGTCGGTGTCCGGTACGCCGGTTTCCCTGTCCAATGTCCAGGTCGGCGACATTCTGTACTGGGGTGCGGCGGGTTCGGCCTACCACGTCGGTGTGTACATCGGTAACGGGCAGTACCTCGACGCGGCCAACCCCTCCAAGGGCGTCGTGATCCAGGACCTCTCGGGCTACCCGGCCACGGGCGCGGTGCGCGTGCTCTGACCCGCGAGTGACTCCCGGAGGGCCGCTTCCTGTGCGGGGAGCGGCCCTTCGGGCTGTCCGAAGGACCGGTTCCGGTGCCTTGTCGGCGGCGGCTCTCCTCACCTCCCTCCCGGAGGGAGCGGAAGGGCGCCCCAGGAGCGCACGCGGCCGAGCGGCGCGAGCGGGTGGTGACCCGTCGCGCCGCCGGGCCGCGGCCGTCCCGGTGACCGCCCGGACGTCGGCCCGGACGTCGGCCCGGACGTCGGCCCGGACGTCGGCCCGGACGTCGGCCCGGACGTCGGCCCGGACGGCCGGGAGGCCGCCGGGTGACCGTCCGGGCGGTCCCCCGCGCGCGGTCAGGCCTTCGGGGCCACCTTCGAGAGGCCGTTGATGATGCGGTCCATCGCGTCGCCGCCCGTCGGGTCGGTGAGGTTCGCGAGCATCTTCAGGGTGAACTTCATCAGCATCGGGTGGGTCAGACCGCGCTGCGTGGCGATCTTCATGACCTTCGGGTTGCCGATGAGCTTCACGAAGGCGCGGCCGAGCGTGTAGTAGCCGCCGTAGGTGTCCTTGAGGACGCGCGGGTAGCGGTGGAGGGCCAGTTCGCGCTGGCCGGGGGTGGCGCGCGCGTGGGCCTGGACGATGACGTCGGCCGCGATCTGGCCGGACTCCATGGCGTAGGCGATGCCCTCGCCGTTGAAGGGGTTCACCAGGCCGCCGGCGTCACCCACCAGCAGCAGGCCCTTGGTGTAGTGCGGCTGGCGGTTGAAGGCCATCGGCAGGGCCGCGCCGCGGATCGGGCCGGTCATGTTCTCGGGGGTGTAGCCCCAGTCCTCCGGCATCGAGGCGCACCAGGCCTTCAGGACCTCGCGCCAGTCGAGCTCCTTGAAGGAGTCGGAGGTGTTGAGGACGCCGAGGCCGACGTTCGAGGTGCCGTCGCCCATGCCGAAGATCCATCCGTAACCGGGCAGCAGACGGTCCTCGGCGCCCCGGCGGTCCCACAGCTCCAGCCACGACTCCAGGTAGTCGTCGTCGTGGCGCGGCGAGGTGAAGTACGTGCGGACGGCGACGCCCATCGGGCGGTCCTCGCGGCGGTGCAGGCCCATCGCGAGGGAGAGACGGCTGGAGTTCCCGTCCGCGGCCACCACCAGCGGGGCGCGGAAGGTCACCTCCCGCTTCTCCTTGGAGTCGGCGTCGCCCAGCTTGGCGTGCACGCCGACGATCCGGCCGGTGCGCTCGTCGAGGACCGGGGCGCCGACGTTGCAGCGCTCGTACAGCCGCGCGCCCGCCTTCTGCGCCTGCCGCGCGAGCTGCTCGTCGAAGTCGTCGCGCTTGCGCACGAGTCCGTAGTCGGGGAAGGAGGCGAGATCCGGCCAGTCGAGCTGGAGGCGCACACCGCCGCCGATGATGCGCAGACCCTTGTTGCGGAGCCAGCCGGCCTCCTCGGAGATGTCGATGCCCATCGACACCAGCTGCTTGGTGGCGCGCGGGGTCAGCCCGTCACCGCAGACCTTCTCGCGCGGGAAGGCCGTCTTCTCCAGGAGCAGGACGTCGAGCCCCGCCTTCGCCAGGTAGTAGGCGGTGGTGGAGCCGGCTGGCCCGGCCCCGACGACGATGACGTCGGCGGTGTTCTCGGAGAGGGGCTGGGGCTCGGTCACGGCGGGGTCTCCCCAAGACTCGAAATCAACGTGCCGACGGGCACTGGACATGGGCAGTCTATGCAGCGGTACCGATCACCCGGCTGAAGGGCTGCCCCGTGAACCGAGCTCTCCCCGCTGTACGACTGCGCGTCCCCACCGACGAGGACGCCCTCGAATGGCACCGGGTCTTCGACGACCCCGAGGTCATGGAGTTCCACGGGGGCCGCGCGGCCGAGCGGTCCGTCTACGAGGAACTCACGGCGCGCCAGCGGCGGCACGACGCGGAGTACGGGTTCTGCCTGTGGACGGTGCTCGGTCCCGGGGACGAGGTGCTGGGCTTCACCGGCGCGCAGCCGTGGCCGCACTCCTGGGGTCCGGCCGGGAAGATCGAGATCGGCTGGCGGCTGGGGCGGGCGCACTGGGGCAAGGGGTACGTCACGGCGGCGGCGCGCATCACCCTGGAGCGGGTCCGCGCGGCGGGCGTCACGGACGTCGTCGCCATGGTCAACGCGGGCAACGCCCGTTCCATCGCGGTGACGAAGCGGCTCGGCATGGAGCTCGCGGAACGGTTCACGCTGCCCTCGTCCCGGCAGGAGGGGCACCGCTACCGGCTGGCCCTGTGACCGTCGCCGGGGCCGGCCCCGTACCGGAGCCCGGCGCGTCTCCCCATGGCTTCCGGAAGGGCACGGGCGAGGCTTACCCTTCCGGTACCGCTGGGGGTGACGTCCGTGCGCATAACACCCAAGACACCCGAAGTGCGTGTACCGCGGCTCGTCGGTCTGATGGCCATGGACGCGCGTGAGACGGCAGAGGCTCGCGGTGTTCTGCTCGCCGCGCCCGACCGGCCCGATTTCCATCGGACGGTCGTCGACTACGTCGTACGTCAATTTCCGCAGCCCGGGGCCGAGGTGCCGCGCGGAGCCGTCGTCACGGTGTGGTTCGACCTCGGGGACGCGGAGGGCGGCGCCGGAGTGCGTGAACCGCGTCCGCCCCGTCCGCCGTCGGGCGGGCTGCGCCGCGAACTCGACCTGCCCGGCGACCCGTTCGAGGTCATCGGGTAGCCGCCGTCGACAGGTTCCCGGGGGCGGGGCCGGTCGTCGGCCCCGCGGTCCCGCGAACGGGGTCAGGCCTGCTTGTAGCCCCGGTGGAGGGCCACGATGCCGCCCGTGAGGTTGCGCCAGGCCACCTTCGACCAGCCGGCCCCGATCAGCCGCTGGGCCAGTTCCGGCTGGGTCGGCCAGGCGCGGATGGACTCGGCGAGGTAGACGTACGCGTCGGGGTTGGAGGAGGCGGCCCGGGCGACCGGGGGCAGCGCGCGCATCAGGTACTCGGTGTAGACCGTGCGGAACGGCGCCCAGGTGGGGTGCGAGAACTCGCAGATCACGACGCGCCCGCCCGGCCTGGTCACGCGGTACAGCTCGCGGAGCGCGGTGTCGGTGTCCTGGACGTTGCGCAGCCCGAAGGAGATCGTGACGGCGTCGAACGTGTCGTCCTTGAAGGGCAGCTTCGTCGCGTCACCGGCGGTCAGCGGCAGCCAGGGGTGGTTCCGCTTGCCGACGCGGAGCATGCCGAGGGAGAAGTCGCAGGGGACCACGTACGCGCCGGTGCGGGCGAAGGGGAGCGACGAGGTCGCGGTGCCGGCCGCGAGGTCGAGGATCTTCTGCGCGGGGCGCGCGTCGACCGCCTTCGCGACCTCCTTGCGCCACGCCCGGTCCTGGCCGAGCGACAGCAGGTCGTTCGTCAGGTCGTACCGTTCCGCCACGTCGTCGAACATCGAGGCGACTTCGTGCGGCTGCTTGTCCAGGGATGCGCGGGTCACGGTCCCATTGTGGCAGCAGGGGCCGGACGGCTCTCCGGCGCCCGGCCGCGGACGCGGCGGTGATTTCCGCCGCCGCGTCCGCAGGGGGTACGGGCAGGGGGCCGGACGCCGGTTCCGGACGGTCTCCGGGCCGCTACGGCAGCAGCCGGGGCCTCTTCCGGGCGGCCAGGTCCTCGACCCAGCCGAACAGGAGGATCGCGATCCAGATCAGCACCCAGCCGACGGCGAACATGAACCACTGGCTCTCCAGGGGCAGCCACTTCTCGAAGGCCGGCACCTTCCAGAACTGGTCGATCAGCGGGACGGCCAGGACCAGCGCGATCTCGTGCCAGAGGTAGATCGTGACCGCGCGCGCGTTGAAGACCGTCACCACGCGGTCGAGCCGCTCGAAGCGGGCGAGCCAGGCGAAGTCGACGTCGTGGTACGCCTTGAAGCACATGAGCAGCGTCACGAAGCCCGCCGACCAGAAGGCCTGGGCGAGGGGGATCTCGTCGAGGTCGTACGTGCCGAACTCCGACCGGTGCGCGAGGGCGTACCAGCCGCCGTACGCGAGGGCGGCCAGCGAGGCGAGGACCACCGCGGACGGCCTCAGGCGCCGGAGCACCCCCTCGCGGTGGGCGAAGCCGGCGAGCCAGCAGAAGAGATAGGTGGCGAGGTCCGTGAGGGCGCTGCCGAAGCGGTCGTAGGGCGGCTGCCAGCCGTACTGGAAGACCACGATCGGGACGAGCGAGACGAGCAGCGCCGGAACCGGGGCCCTGCGGAAGATCTTCAGCAGCAGGGGCGAGAGCAGCACGAACCAGAGGTACGTGCGCAGGTACCAGAGGATCTCCCAGGCCTGCGCGCCCCACTGGTCGCCCGGGGGGTCCCCGACCGGGACGATCCAGAACACGATCTGCCAGCCCGGCATCCAGCCGTGGATCATCATCGCCAGCACGACGAGGAGGCCCCAGAACCAGAACGGCGGCAGCAGGCGCCGCATCCGGCTCCGGACCACCCCGATCGCGGGACGCTCCAGGGACTTGGCCATCAGCGTGCCGGCGAGCGCGAACATCACGCCCATCGACGGGAAGACCAGTCCCGCCCAGGCCCAGCCGAAGGTGTGGTACGTGACGACACGGACCAGGGCGACGGCGCGCAGGGCGTCGAAGTAGCGGTCCCGGGCGCCCCCCGCTCCCTTCTCGGGGGAAGGCGGCGGGGACGGGACCGGGGGCGGCTCGGTCGCCGCGGCCTCCGTCGTCACCGCCTCCGCCTCGGCCTCCGCCTCCGCCTTCGTCGGGGCAGGTTCCTCCGGCCCGGGAACGTACTGCCACTGCTCCTCGTACGACACCGGCTCCTCGTACGACACCGCCTGCCCGTACGCCGTCGGCTGCCCGTACGACGGGGTCCGGTCGTACGGGAGCCCGTACCCGGGGTCGTACCCGTACGCGGGGCCCTGACCGTGCCCGCCGTCGTACCCGGAGCCGTGCCCGTACCCGCCGTCGTGTCCCTGCCCCTGCTGCTCCGCGCCCCAGCTCATCTAGTTCACTCCTGCCGGGGTCCCGACCTCGCCCGTGCGCTTGAGCTTCTGCCAGCGGAGGCGGCCGCCGGTCAGAGCCGTGACGCAGGAGTGGATCAGAACCAGGTACATCATCTGGCGGTAGGCGAGTTGCTGTAGCGGCAGCATCGCGAGGTAGCGGTACTTCTCCCGGTCGAGCCGGAACGCGTAGGCGGCGCAGACCAGTTGGACCGCGAGAACGGCCAGCCAGGCGAGCAGCGCGGCCCGGAAGTCCACGAAGATCATCGAATAGACGGTGAACACGTCGATGAGCGGCGCGAAGACCGGCGTGACGATCTGGAAGAGCACCACCAGGGGCATGCCCACGCGTCCGAACCGGCCCGAAGGCCCCTTGTCCGTGAGGGACTTGCGGTGCTTCCACAGCGCCTGCATGGTGCCGTACGACCAGCGGTAGCGCTGCGACCAGAGCTGCTTGAGCGAACCGGGCGCCTCCGTCCAGGCCTTGGCGTGCTCCTGGTAGACGACCCGCCATCCCGCGCGGTGCATGGCGATGGTGATGTCGGTGTCCTCGGCGAGCGTGTCCTCGCTCATCCCCCCGACCTCCAGCACGGCGTCCCTGCGGAACGCGCCGATCGCACCGGGAATGGTGGGCATGCAGCGCAGCAGGTCGTACATGCGGCGGTCGAGGTTGAAGCCCATCACGTACTCGATGTGCTGCCAGGCGCCGATCAGCGTGTCGCGGTTGCCGACCTTGGCGTTGCCCGCGACCGCCCCGATCTCCGGGTCGGCGAAGGGCTGGACGAGCTGGTGCACGGCGTCCGGCTCGAAGACGGTGTCGCCGTCCATCATCACGACGATGTCGTGACGGGCGTTGCGGACACCGTTGTTGAGCGCGGCGGGCTTGCCCGCGTTCTCCTGCCTGATGACCCGGACGTTCGGCATGCCGAGCGACTCGGCGATCTCGGCCGTGCCGTCCTCGGAACCGTCGTCGACCACGATGATCTCGATCGGGTGCGTGCTCATGGCGAGCGACTTCAGGGTGTTGGCGATGCATTCCTTCTCGTTGTACGCGGGCACGATCACGGTCACCGGCCGGGTGACCGCCGGTCCCCAGCGGAACCCCCCGCCCCGGCCGCGCCGGCGGTTGCGCTGCCGGTGGTGACGGCGGGCGAGGACCAGCATCATCGCGAACCGGCCCATGACGGCGACGCCGACGACGGCGAGGAACCAGGAAAGCGCCGGTACGACCCATTCGGCGACCGCCACGGCGTAGACGAGTGCCTTGCCCTCGTAGAGGGTCGCGCCGGTGGCCTTCCGCTGGGCGGCCTGCGCGGCACCGCCCGCGCCGGTGCCGGCACCGGCGGCCGGATCCGTCCCGGCCGAACCCGGGCCGGACCGCTGTCCGTCCGTCCGCTGTCCCGGGACCTGACGCGACCCTGCGGTCCCCGCGGTCCCCCCGGTGCCGCGGGCCGCCGCCGCGGCCCGGTCCAGCTCGGCCCGGGCACCGCTGACGGTGGTGAAGGTGTAGCCCTTCGCCTTCATCTTCTTGATGTACGCGCCGAGCGCCGCGACCGTCTGCGAGCGGTCGCCGCCGGCGTCGTGCATGAGGACGATGGCACCCTGGCCGTTCTTCGGCGTCGCCCACCGGACGATCTTCGAGACGCCCGGCTTCTTCCAGTCGTCGCTGTCGGTGTCGACGAAGACGCTGGTGTAGCCGAGACCGCCGAGCTCCTTGTAGACGGGCCAGCTGTAGTTGTCGACGGCGCTGATCTCCGACGAGTACGGGGCGCGGAACAGCGTGGTGGTGACACCGGCCGCACCCGCGAGGGCCAGCTGCGTCTGCTTCAGCTCACGCCGGAGGCGCGCGGTGCTCTGGTAGGAGAGGTCGACGTGGGTGAAGGTGTGGATGCCGACCTCGTTGCCCTGGTCCACCAGGGTCCTCACCACGTCCGGGTAGCGGGAGACCATCGAGCCGACCATGAAGAAGGTGCCCTGGACGTCGTTCTCCTCCAGGACCTCGAGGACTTCGGGCGTCCAGTTCGCGGTCGGACCGTCGTCGAAGGTCAGCACGATGGTCTTCTTCGGCACGGACTGCGTCTTCGCGGTGCCGCCGGAGAACGTCAGGATGGGCCCGCCGTCGAGGATCTTCCGGGGGACCTCGTCGTAGGCCGCGCCGTCGCGCACCCGGGCGTCGTTGCCGATCTCGGAGCGCAGGTAGCCGTCGAGCAGCATCACGCTGCCGAGCGCCAGCAGGAGCAGCAGGGCGAGGATGACACGGGGTTTCTGTAGTGCGGCGGCCCGGCCGGCGGCCCGTTCCATCCTGGAGGGGGCGCGCCGTCGGCCGCGCGCGGGTGTCGTCGTGGTCATGAGAGTGTCCGCGCCCCCGTCAGCCGGTGCCGGTGGCGGCTGACGCCCCGGCGGTAGTCGTGGCGGAGGAGGCCGCGGCCCCGGTGGGTGGATCCGAGGGCGGGGCACCGGTGGGTCCCTGGCCCGGGGCGCCGCTGGGCGTGACACCGCTCTGCCGTCCGCCGGGGCCCCCGCCGGGCGCCGATCCGGCCCGGCCGCCGTCGAAGGGGAGGAGCGAGGACGGCGTCAACGAGGTGCCCCAGCCCATGAAGGCCATGCCGAGCACGACCGCGTAACCGAGGCAGCCGACGCCGACGAGCATGCCGATTCTGCTCAGCAGGCGGGCTCTGCGCCCGGAGTTGTCGACGAACACGGGGCCGTCCGTGGCCCCGCCGCCGCGCTTGCGGCGGCGGCCACGCACGTGGACACGGTTTTCGATGGCGGACTCGGATTGCATTCCCCGGACGGTAGGACGCGTTTATGTGTCAGAAACTCCGGATTCCGTGTGAGCGACCCATGAGGGGCGCCTCAACCTGTAGTTTCTCTATGAGAATCAAGAAATGCCCGCGCGCCCCGGGCCCGATGGACATGAGGGAAATGCGCCATTTCAGAGCCCGCAACACCCCGTTTGTCGGGATTTCCTCTCGCGATTTCCATGCGTGATCCCCGTTCGGCAATCCGCTCCGGGTGTGACACATTTCCAGTCGGGAAACGGCCGTTTGTTTCCGTCCTGAGACAGACATCACGAGACATCACGAGAGCGGGTGCGCGCACGATGCGGAGTTTCCTGAAGCCGACCGCGGGGGTTCTCTGTCTGGTGGCCCTGGCCTGCGCGGGGTGCTCCTCGGGCGGCGCCTCGGACGCGGCGTCCGCGCGCCCCGGCCGGACGACGGCCGCCGCCGCGTCGGCGGACCCGGGCACGACGGGCTCGTCGACCACCTCGTACGCCCCGTACGTGAGCGCCACGACCGCCGCCGCCACCGACTCGACGGGATCGCCGACCGCCTACAACCTGGCCTTCGTGATCTCGGACGGCAGCGACTGCACCCCGACGTGGGACGGCGCGTACGCGATCGGCGACACGGCCGTGAAGTCCCGGATATCGGCGCTCGGGAAGTCCGGCGCGCGGGTGCGGGTGTCGTTCGGCGGCGCGTCCGGCAAGGAACTGGCGTCGACGTGCGACAGCGCGGCCGACCTCGCCGCGGCCTACGGCGCGGCGCTGGACGCCGCCGGCTCCACCCAGGCCGACTTCGACGTCGAGGGCGGCCAGTTGGGTGACTCCGACTCGGTCGCGCTGCGCTCCGAGGCCATCGCGCTGCTCCAGCGGAAGCGCCCCGGGCTGACGGTGTCCTTCACCCTGCCCGTGATGCCGTCCGGACTCGACGCCGAGGGCCTCGCCCTCCTGGAGTCCGCCAACGACCACTCCGTGGACGTCTCCACGGTCAACATCATGACCATGAACTACGGCAGTTCGTACGCCGGCGACATGGGCGACTACGCGATCACGTCCGCCGAGAAGGCCCACGACCAGCTGAAGAAGGTGTTCGGGCTGTCGGGCGCCGACGCCTGGCAGGGGCTCGCGCTCACCTCGATGATCGGCGTCAACGACGTGGACAACGAGACGTTCGGGCTCGCGGACGCGGCACAGGTACGGGAGTTCGCCGAGGAGAAGGGGGTGGCCTGGGTGTCGATGTGGTCGACGTTCCGGGACCGGCAGTGCGAGAAGGGCAGCGCCACGGCGGGCGACGCGGCGACCGACTGCAGCGGGGTGAAGCAGAGCGCGGGGGCGTTCGCGAAGGCGTTCGCGGGCTGAGCCGACACCACGTGCCGTCAAACCGGACCCGGGGCACACCCGAAGACCTCCACCGGCCGAACCGACACCGCGTGCCGTGATCAGCGGCCGCGGTACACCAGTCGTCCGCCGATCACGGTCGCCACACAGGTCCCCGCACCGCGCCGCACCAGTTCGGCGCGGTCCGCGACGTCGAACACGGCGAACCGGGCGGGACCGCCCGGAACCAGCCCCGGCAGCAGGACCAGCGGGACCGGGGACAGCGCCGCCGGACCCGGCAGCCGGTCCGGCCGCCGGCCCACCGCGAGCCCGGACCTGCGCACCGCGTCGACCACCGCGCGCGACCGCAGCTCCCCGGCCACCGCCACCGTCCCGTGCGCCAGCATCCGCTGGACCCCGCGCCGGGCGCTCGCGCCGAGGCGCGCGGGGTCGGCCCGGAAGATCGCCCGGGCCCGCTCCCCTCCGATGGGCTCGGTGCCGAGGGCGTCGGCCTCACGCGGGTCCGGGTGGTACGTGGCTTCCAGGAGCTCCGGACCGTACGGGTTCAGCAGGCCCGGCGTCAGGATCCCGGGCCAGCGCCGCACCCTCGCGGTCGGGCGGACGGCGGCCAGTTCCTCGTACGGGCCGACGGCGGCGACGGCCGCCCCGTCGACCAGGACCGCCGTCCCGGGCGACTGTTCGGCGACGTGAAGTGTCAGCACGGCGCGGCTAGTTGGAGGCCAGCAGCTTCAGCTCGGGATGCGCCGTGCCGCCCTCGATCGCCGTCGAGGAGATGTGGGACATGACGCGCTCGTCGACCGGGTCGTGCGCCGGGTCGTCGTGGACGACGATGTGCTCGTACGTCGTGGTCCGCTGGGCCGGGACGCGGTCCGCCTTGCGGATCAGGTCGATGATCTCCAGGCGGTTGGAGCGGTGCTTGGCGCCGGCGGAGGAGACGACGTTCTCCTCCAGCATGATCGAGCCGAGGTCGTCCGCGCCGTAGTGCAGGGAGAGCTGGCCGACCTCCTTGCCGGTGGTCAGCCAGGAGCCCTGGATGTGGGCCACGTTGTCGAGGAAGAGGCGGGCGATCGCGATCATCCGCAGGTACTCGAAGAGCGTCGCCTGCGTACGGCCCTTCAGGTGGTTGTTCTCGGGCTGGTAGGTGTACGGGATGAAGGCGCGGAAGCCGCCCGTACGGTCCTGCACGTCGCGGATCATCCGCAGGTGCTCGATGCGCTCGGCGTTGGTCTCGCCGGTGCCCATGAGCATGGTGGACGTCGACTCGACGCCCAGCCCGTGGGCGATCTCCATGATCTCCAGCCACCGCTCGCCGCTCTCCTTGAGCGGGGCGATCGCCTTGCGCGGGCGGGCGGGGAGCAGCTCGGCGCCGGCGCCGGCGAACGAGTCGAGACCGGCGGCGTGGATCCGCTGGATGGCCTCCTCGACGCTCACCTTGGAGATCCGGGCCATGTGCTCGACCTCGGAGGCGCCGAGGGAGTGGATGACCAGCTCGGGGTACGCGCCCTTGATCGCGGCGAAGTGCTTCTCGTAGTACTCGACGCCGTAGTCCGGGTGGTGCCCGCCCTGGAACATGATCTGCGTCCCGCCGAGCTCGACGGTCTCCGCGCAGCGGCGCAGGATGTCGTCGAGGTCGCGCGTCCAGCCCTTGGCGGTGTCCTTGGGGGCCGCGTAGAAGGCGCAGAACTTGCACGCCGTGACGCACACGTTCGTGTAGTTGATGTTGCGCTCGATGATGTACGTCGCGATGTGCTCGGTACCCGCGTACCTGTGGCGGCGTACGGCGTCGGCGGCGGCGCCGAGCGCGTGCAGCGGGGCGTCGCGGTAGAGGACGAGCGCCTCTTCCGGGGTGATCCGCCCACCCTCGGCGGCACGGTCCAGCACGGACTGAAGGTCGGCCTTCTCGGTCACCGGGAGCGTCCCTTTCGTAAGGGTTGTGGACAGACTCAACCACCCTACGCCAGGCCACCGCACCGGCCGACGCCAGGCCCGCCGGCCGCGTCAGGCCGCGTAGGCCCCGATCAGAAGTCCCACGTAGGCCCCCGCGATCAGGAACGGCCCGAACGGGATCGACGTCCTGCGCCCCGCGCGCCGCGCGATCACCAGCGCCGCCCCGTACAGCCCGCCGAACAGGAACCCGGCGAAGGTCCCGAGGACGACCACGCTCCACCCGTACCAGCCGAGCACCGCGCCGAGGCCGAGGGCCAGTTTCACGTCGCCGAAGCCCATGCCGTTCGGGTTGACGAGGAACAGCACGAAGTACGCGCCCCCGAGCGCGAGCGCCCCGAACAGCGCCGTCGGCCACTCCCCCGCGTGCTCGGGCAGCGCGGCGGCCACCCCGAGCAGCAGCAGCGCCGCCGCCGCGAGCGGCAGGGTCAGCGCGTCCGGCAGCCGCTGGACCCGGAAGTCCACCACGGCGAGCAGGACGCCGAGCGGCGCCAGCAGCAGCCAGACCCCCAGCTCCGGACGCGTACCGGTCGCGAGGGCGAGCCCGGCGCAGAGCAGGGCGGTGACCGGCGGGACGAGGAGGACGCTCGGGCCGTAACGGATTCCGCCCGGGGAACGGGCGGGCCCCAGCCACCCGCGCGCGGCCCCGGTGATCGGCTGCCCCTCGGGACAGCGGTCCCGCCACGGCTCGTCCGGGTCGACGGCGAGGCGGTACGCGGGCCGGGGCACCAGGAACCCCGCCGCCGCGCCCCAGAGCGCGGCGACGACGGTGAGCCAGAGGTCGAGATCCACGCTTTCCCCCAGGACGAGTCCGGTACGACAAACACGGCGACGGTCACGACGCCCGCCCCGCGGCCGCCGGTTGCGGCCGGCCGGTACGGGTACGGCTGGCCGCCGGTACGGATTCGACCGGGGCCGACACGGGTCCGGCCACCGGGACGGGTCCGGCGGCCGGGGCGGGGGTGTCAGCCCACCGCCGCGCCGCTCCGCCAGGTCGGCAGCAGCTCGTCGAGCAGCGCCTCCGTCCGGGGCGGCAGCCCCCGCGCCCCGCTGCGGGCCACCAGGTCCGCGGCGAGCCGCTTCACCTCGTCCTCGTCCCCCGTCGCGTGGGTCGCGCGCAGCAGTTCGTTCCACAGCCGCTCGTCCGTCGGCGCCGAGTTCATCGACGCGTTCAGCGCCTCGATCGCCTTCTCCGCCCGGCCCTTCTCCAGGTGGAACGCGGAGAGCGCGAGGCCGATGTCCGCCACGAGCAGCGGCAGCCGGGCGTCGATGATCTCGTGGGTGAGCCAGCCGTAACGCCCCTCGGGACGGTCGGCGAGCAGCGGACCGCGGACGAGGACGAGCGCGTCGGTGAGCAGCCGCCCGCGGACCACCCGGCTGTCGACGCCCTTGCCCTGCGTCGCCTCGTGGTAGAGGGAGCGCAGCACGTCCAGGTCGGAGACGACGGACTTGGCGAGCGTGAGCCGTCCGGTCGCGTCGGTGCCGAGACGGGGCGTGCCGTCGGGGTCGTCGCCGAGCCAGCCGCGCAACCGCTCGACGAGCGCGTCCCGCACGTCGTCGGTGACACCGCGCGGCCACAGCGCGGAGGACAGCACGCGCGGGTGCACCCCTTCGCGGTGCAGCAGGAGCAGCGCCAGCGCCTCGTGCAGCAGCGGACTGCGTTCGCCCTCGGGCGTCTCCAGGCCGATGATCTCGTACGCGCCGACGAGCCGGGCGTACACGGCGGGCCGGCCCTGCTCGCTGACGTCGACGAGGAACGGCGGGGAGTCGTTCGGTCCGTCGGGCCCGCCCTCCGGGTCCGCCTCCACGAAGAGTTCGACGACCGCCCGCTGCTGGGCGACCGGCAGCATCTGCGCGTCGAGTTCGAGGCCGAGGAGGGGTGCGAGCAGCTTGCCCTCGCCGGTGATCTCCATCTCCCAGGCGGCGCCCGGCAGTTCGCCGGACTCGGTGCCGACGAGACAGCCGATCCCCAACCGTGCCGCGTCGGAGGCGAGTTCGGCGAGCCTGAGGGCGTCGGCGGAGGACGGTTCGGCGGCGAGGAGGACGAGGTGCGGGGCCCAACGGGTGTGCTGGGCGGGCCCGGTGCGGCCGGTGAGCACGGAGTCGTGTCCGGCGGCGCCCAGCGCTCCGCGCCGCTGCCGCGTCTCGGCCTCCATGGTCTCCATGAGCGCCTCGACGTCGTCGAGGTGGCGCAGCCGGTTGGGCGCGAGCGGGGTCAGGTCCTCGCCGAAGCCGACGAGGGTGATCGTCATGCGGTCCGACCAGCCGTTGGTGGCCAGTTCGGCGGCGACGGAGGCGAAGACGCCCGCGCGGTCGGCCGCGCTTCCGCTCAGGGAGACGATGCCGGGCACGGCCTCCAGGTTGAGCAGGAGCCGTGAGTCGTCCATGGTGCCGAGGCTGACGAGGCCCGGGTAGGGGGCGGCGGTGTCGGTCTCCTCGTACCGCTCGGCGTCCGCGCGCGCCAGCATCCAGAACGTCTGGTCCTGGCCGAGCTGCCACGGCGCGGGCGGCTTGCCGGCCGGCTGGGCGAGCTGGAGGTGCAGATCGCCGTTGCCGCCGAGCCAGGCCGCGTAGACGGTCGGCAGCGGGCGCGACTCGGCGGCGAGGGCGGCGGCGAGTCCGCGCAGCGACAGGTCGAGGAGGCGTACGCCCTCGGGGTCGGCGCCGACGAGCAGCGCGTCCTGGGCGTCCGCGGCGGATCCGGTGGGAACCGGCGGCTCCGTGCCGCGCCGTTCGCCGACGGCGCCGAGCGCCGACTGCCACAGGGCCTGGCGGCGGCGCCGGCCGAGGGCGCCGAGGAGGCCCGCGGCGAGGAGGGGCGCGCCGACGAGGGCCTCGGGCAGCCCGAAGCCGCTCCCGTCGGAGGCCGCGTGCGATCCCTGTCCGTGGTGGGAGTCCACGGAGGCCTCCTCGGCGGAGGCGCGCCCGCGCTCCTGGCCGTGGTCGCCGCCGGCGCGCTGCTGGGGCACGCGGAAGTGCCCGGTGTCCCGGTCGACCTGGTCGTTCCGGCCGCTCTGCCGCCCGGCGCCGCCGCCCTGCTCGCCGTCGGCCTGCCGGTGGTCGCCGGTCTTCGCGTAGTCGTGGATCTGCTGCTGGACCTGCTCCGGGATCCCGGGCTTCGCGTCGGGCATCTCGACGAGCTCGCCGCCGTGGGCGTCGCCGGGCATCTCCATGATCCAGCCGGGCCGGATGAGGCTGGCCTCGGACAGCTTGGACCCGTCGGGCTGCGTACGGTCCTTGTTGAGCTCGTAGATCTCCTTGTACCGGCGCCCGTCGCCGAGGTGGCGCTGCGCGATCTCCCAGAGGGAGTCGTGGTGACGGCCCTCGGGGGGCTGGATCCGGTAGTACTTCGTGTCGCCGTGCCGGGCGGAGGCTCCGCCGTCCGGCCGGGAGGCGGCCCGGGAGGCGGCGTCGGCCTGCTCGGCGACCGCCGCGGCGGCGTCGGCGGCGGTCCGCTCCTGCTGCTGCCCGAGCAGCCCGCCCGGCGTGTGCCGGGCGGCGGCGACGGAGCCGTGCCGGCTGCCCTCCAGGCCCTGGCCGAGCTGGGACAGGCCCGGTGCGAAGCTCGCGGCGGCCGCGCCGACGAGCAGGAGCGCCGCGACGAGCTGACGGGCGAGCAACTGGCTCGGCCCGGCGCCCGGCACGCGGTTCGGCAGCCCGACGCCCGAGAGCGCGGCCTTCATCTCGACGAGGACGCACGCGGCGAACTGCGCCCACGCGAGCCACACGAGGACCGTCAGGACGTGGAGGAACGTGCCGACGGTGATCTCCTGCTGGAGCCAGTCCAGCGAGGGCGTCCCGTGCGGCAGCGGCCAGCCCACGACCGCCACCAGCGCGCCGGGCACGCCGACGAGCAGCACCAGCAGGGCGACGAGCGCCCCGAACGCCTTCACGAAGTCCCCGAACGTCCGACGACGCCGGGGCAGGGGCTGCGGCGTCCGATTCCTCGGACCCGGCGAGCCGCCCGTCGGACTGGAGTTGGTGCGTCGCGCCATGGCGGTGTCCTGGGGTCGTATGGGGAAGATGTCGGTTCGGGGTGAACCGAGCCTACTGAGAGTCTAAAGAGGGTGTCGAAGGCCCGGCAGGGGACATCGCCCCCACCCCGCCTGTCTCCTCACCGACCGTCCGGCACGACCGAGTTGCCTCTTCACCCCCGGCACCCGCCTCCCCCGTTGACCCCCACCGCTCTCACACCGTCCGCGGGACCGCCTTCACGCACCGTGCGCGACAGGCCTGTTGGGGTGCGACGCTTCCGATCGAGCACAGCGCCCTTTGCCTGCCGTTGAATTCGGCTATACCCGGGCCGAACCGGGCTCGCATAGAGTCACAAGGTTGGCATGAACACAGAGTGCGCGCAGACGGAACCGCGCGTCGGACCACGGGGCGTCGATGAGCGATCTGAAGGCGGACACACAGCGCATACGCGAGTGTTCTCGCGCGTTGCAGCGGATCTACCACTCCTTCACCGACCGAGCCAACCCGGCCGAGGACTTCTCGCCGGCAGAACTGGGAAACCAGCGCATCGTCGACGCGTTCGACGAATTCGCCAGCAATTGGAAGATCCACCGCAAGGACCTGGCCGAGCAGATCGAGACGCTCGGCACGATCACCTGGGAAGCGGCCAAGAGCTACGACGCCATCGACGCGGAACTCGCCGCCGCCCTGCGCCGGCAGGACGCGAAGACCGAACAGGGTCCGGGGCCCTCGTGAGCCGTCCACCGGCCCACGAGTGGTCCGTACTGGGTGAGGACGGCGATCCGGTTCCGGGGGACCCGGATGCGATCGCGCTGCTCGGACAGTCGCTCCGCGAGATGGCGAACGACATCCAGCGCGAAGCGGGCGACGTCGAGGCGCTGAGCGGTGTCGAGTCCTGGAAGTCCAAGGCGGCCGACTCCTTCCGCGACACGGCGCAGGACACGATCAAACCCCTGCGGAAGGCCTACCACCGCTACGACAAGGCCGCGAGCGCGATGGGCACGCGCGTCCGCCCCGGCAGCACGGGCGACTGGGCCTCGGCCCTCGAGCACGCCCAGCAGCTGGCCGACAAGGCGTTGAAAGCGGCCAAGGACGCGGACGCCGACCACCGGTCGGCGGTCACGGGCATCGGGAACCTTCCGCCGCACACCAAGGACGACGATCCCGAACTGGTGCGGCTGAAGAAGAAACGGGACGCCGCCGCGGGTGACCTCGATGACGCGAAGGCCCTGCTGCGGGAGGCCGAGCGCGTTCGTGACGACGCCGCGGACCGGGCTGCCGCGATCATCCACCGCGCCATCACCCACGACGGGATGCACGATTCCCGATGGGACAAGTTCGGCGATGCCGTGGACTCCGTCGCCTCCGAGGTCGGAGAGGCGCTGACGGAGGCGGGTGAGGTCCTCGTCTCGGACCTCGCCTCCATCGGCAAGGCCATGGTGGACGATCTCCCATCGACGCTGGCCGTGCTCGGAGGGCTCGGCCTGGCGGCGCTGGGGGCCGGTGAGGAAGTCGGCGGCATCCTGCTGGACGCGACCGGGATCGGAGCGGCTCTCGGGATTCCCATCAACGTCGCGGCCGCGGCCCAGATCGCCGCCGGGCTCTCGATCGCGGGCGCCGGCGCGGCCGGCATCATGAACGACGCGATGGGGCCCGACCGGGTCGACATGACGTCCGACGGCTCGGGCGGGGGCGGGGGCGGCGACTGGGACACGGCGGCCAAGGTCGACCGGACCAAGCCGTCGGGCGAGGCGGACCCCCATGCCCAGCCTCGCGGGAATCCGGAATCCCTCAGCAAGAACGACGACGCCGAGACGATACGCGCGAAAGGCCGGGAAGTGCACTCGGCCGAAACCTTGGCCCGGCAGGGGTACGACGTCGAACAGTCTCCCGGGAAGATGCCCAACGGAACCAAACCCGACTTCCGTGTCGAAGGAAAGATATTCGACAACTACGCCCCCACCTCCGACAACCCCCGCTCCATCTGGCGGGCCGTGGAGAAGAAGGTCGACAAGGGACAGACGGAGCGCGTCGTCCTGAACCTCGGAGACAGCGGAGCCGATCTGGGCGCTCTTCGACAGCAGTTCCACAGTTGGCCCAAGGAGGGCTTGAAGGAGGTGATGGTCATCGATCGCGAGGGCAACATAGTTCACCTCTATCCGTAGGAATCAAGGGATCTTTCCGCATGGCAATCGAATATGACCTCGACATCGCGACACGGTCACCCGCATCCGAGGTCGCATCCTGGCTCGCCGAGATCGGCAGGGAATCCGGCGTGTTCGACGAATCGATCACGGGGGAGCGACTGACGGAGAGGGGAGTTTTCGCGTACACCCGTCGTGAGACGTGCGTCAGCGTGCTCCAGCAGCGGCCACCCCAGCCGTGGGACCCCGTCGTCACGAATCTCGGGTTCGCTCCGACGGTCGGCGTCGGCTTCCGCATGGGCAAGGAGGCAGACACCTCGGACCAGCAGAACGACATGATCCGCCTGATCGCACCCCTGCTGGACCGGATCGAGGGCGACGCCGTACTGCACTACCAGTTCGAGGTCGTCTGGCTGCTCCGCAAGAACGGCGAACTGAGCCTCAACGAACGGGACGATCTCTGGCCGGCGGATCGGCTCGCTCTCGCGCCCCGGCCCTATCGCCGGGAGACCCACACCATGGACATGGATTGAGTTCTCCAGTGAAGTTCAGGTTCCACTCGAGCGACATGCCCGGACGCGACATCTGGTGCCCTGACGCCGAGGTCGCCCACGCCTTCAAGGGCAGTTCGGACGTCTTCTCGGGGATCTATCGGACGGACTCGGGAGTGGGACCACTCGCAGCCGGTGAATGCGTCGTGGATTTCGAACGCTTCCGGAAGCTCTCCGAAGTGGCCGTAGCCCGATTCACCGCGTCGGACCAGGGAATCCTCCGTTCCCTGAGCCTCGGTTTCATCGCCACGGCCCTGGTGCTCATCGACAGGGCCGGCCACCCCGCTCCCGCCATGCCCGGCCCGGCCCAGGAACTGGCCTGGGCGGCGCTCCGGGACCAGCACGCCCGGGCCATGCCCGTCTGAGGAGCGCGGGGCGGACCAGGACGAGACCCCGGCCGGCTTCCGCGTCGGCCGCGCCCCGCCCGCCGTACGGGAGTGGCAGCGGGCTCGCGTCCCGGGCACCGATCCGCGGCACCCCGTCCCGCCGGTGCAGGCGCAGGGCCGCGGGCCCCTTCGGGCACGGGTGAACCCCGTTTCCGATGGGGGGAGTCGATGGCCGGCCGCGGGTGCGGTGGCGGTGTCACAGCCGTCACGGCAGGACGGAGTGGCGCGCTTCCGGGTCTCCGGACGCCACAGAGCGACCTTCGCGTCACCGAACGCAGACCTCAAAATCGAGGCAGCACAATCCGTTGCCGTAGCCTGACACCCGAACGAGGCACCCAGAGCGCCGAGTTGCAGTGAAGGAGCCGTCGATGCCGCTGCGGAACCACCCCACCGCTCGACAACTGCGCCTGGGCGCGGAGCTGCGCAGGATGCGCGAGTCGGCAGGCATGACGGCGCGGGAGACAGCCGCGCTCCTCGGAGTGAACTCGTCCCAGATGACCCATGTCGAGTCCGGACTGTCGGGTGTCAGCGAAGCACGCCTTCGCCGCCTCGCCGCCCACTACGCCTGCCTCGACGAGGCTTTGATCGACGGCCTGGCAGCACTGGCCACGGATCGCACCCGCGGCTGGTGGGAGGAGTACCGCGGAATCCTCCCCGCGCCCTTCCTGGACCTCGCGGAGCTGGAGCACCACGCCACGTTCCGCCGCGACGTCGACTTCCTCCACGTACCCGGGCTCCTCCAGACCGAGGACTACGCCCGCGCGCTGTTCTCGTTCACGACTCCTGAACTGCGCCCGGATCAGCTGGAGTCATGGGTGCGGCACAGGATGCGACGTCGCACGATCCTGGAAGGGCCGAGGACGATTCCGTACGAGACGGTGATCCACGAGTCGGCGCTGCGGATCAGGGTCGGCGACCGAGCGGCCACTCGGGTGCAGCTGGGCAGGATCCTGGAGCTCTCCGAGGCCGACCACGTGACCGTGCGGGTCATTCCCTACGACCTCGACGGATTCGCCGGGGCCGGCAGCGCCATGGTGCACATGGGTGGCGCCGTTCCCCGCCTGGACACCTTCGTGCGCGATGCTCCGTACGGCACGGCGTTCATCGATTCGGAAGCTCAACTCGACCGTCTCAGATCGCTGTTCCGTAAGGTGAGGAGCGTGTCGTTCGAGCCCGAGCGGTCGCGCGACTTCATCCACCGGCTGACAAAGGAACTGTGAGGCGCGGCATGAGCACCCCCTACACCTGGCAGAAGTCCTCCTTCTCCGGCGGCGGCGAAGGAAACGCCTGCGTCGAGCTCGCCTCGACCGCTGCCGCCCTGCACCTCCGCGAATCCGACGACCCCGGTGTCGTCCTCAGCACCACCCCGGCCCCGGTCGACCACCTCCTCCGCGCCATACGCACCGGAACGGTCGCCGCACCCCGGCGGCGGTAGTGCCTCCGGGTTTCGCGGCTTCGTCCACAGGTCTCGTCCCGGGAGTCACCCACTGATGCGCATCGACGTCGACGATCCCGAACTGGACGTGGGAATCGACCAGTCACTGATCCGTCAAGGTCGGCCGTTCACCGGAGAAACCGTCGAAACGGATCCCCGGACAGGGCAGGTGGTCGCCGTGACCACCTACGCCGAGGGCCTGGAGGACGGCCCCGCCCGCGCATGGTATTCGGACGGAACGGACAGGGCGGAAGGCCAGTGCCGGCGAGGAATTCCGTACGGCCGGTGGCGGGACTGGCACCAGAACGGCCGGCTCGCCGTCGAGAAGGAGTACGGCGCGCGCGGGACGGTTCGTTCGATCAAGAAGTGGTCGGAGAGCGGTGAGCTCATCGACGACCGGACCTTCGACGCCTGAAGCCGCGCCCAGACCATCGTCCCCTCCCATCGGACCGACCACCGCCAGGAGAGCCGTGCCCGACATCAACCTTTGCCAGATCTGCGGCGAGGCGGCTCCCCCGGTCGACGGGCATTCCGGGGAGATCATCGGATACCGCCTGCTTCGGGACCAGTGGTCCGACTCCCCCTCCTTCCTCGACGGGAATCTCCACTTCTCGTGCCTCGAGCGATCGGAGGAACGGGAGGCGTTCCACGCGGAATTCGTCCACCTCGTTCAAGCCGGGCACGAGGAGATCTCCGGCCTGGAGAAGTCCCACCCGCCGCTCACCAGGATGGGCCTGAGTATGTTTCCCGTCTTCTCGGGCGACGAGTGCGACATCTTCCAGAGCGGGAAGGCCGATCGCTGGATGCTCGTGAGCAAGACCGGTCCGTGGTTCGGCTTCGGTCTGGCCCAGCTCCGGGCCATCGGCTCGGACGAAATTCCGGTCTCGGCTTCCGAGGTGACCCGTTACCGGCTTCCCGTCGACCTCGGGGACGAGGTCGGAACGTACGGACTTTCCGACCTCCTGGAAGCACTCGGGGTGGCCCACCGGTACGCGGACACGACCGAACTGGCCCGTGTGGAATACCGTTTCGTCGACTACTACGCGCCGAAGAATCTCATCGACTACGTGGCCCTGGCGCCCCTTCCCTTTCCCGAGGAAGCCCGCACGTTTCTCGCCGCCCACGCGAAGACGTACACCCCCGTCACCTTCGACGAGGAGGACGCGTGATCGAAAGCCCCGCGCCTCCGGAGGCCCCCGGCCTGTTCCCGGGTTTCTCCCCGTCCGTCCCGGAGTCCTGGTGGGAGTTCGGCATCCGCACCCTCCGCATGGTGCTGCCCCAGACGTGCATCCCGGTCCCGGGAACCACCGACAAGGTCGTTCTCGTCTCCGGAACCAGCCCGGTGCTCGACCTGGCCGCGGCCTTCCACGACATCTTCGGCGCGGTCACCGGCACGTTCCGGTTCGCCTGACCGGCACATCAGGACTCCAGGAGGGGGAACGGACATGGGTGGTGGCGGCAAGAGCGACCTCGCGCTCCCGCTGAGCGAGCTGGAGGACTACGGCGGCCGGCTGCGGGACATCAAGACCCGGCTGAACCACACCAAGAAGCTCTTCGAGTCGTACGAGGACGACCTCGGCGACCGCACCGTCTACGACGCCCTGGACGACTTCGAGTCCGGCTGGGAGGACGGCCGCGAGGACATCGGCCAGTCCCTCGACGCCCTCGCCAAGATGTCCGACGCCGTCGTCCGCGAGTTCCGCAAACTCGACGACCAGCTGGCCAAGGACGTCTCGGAGGGCGTGAAGACGGAGAAGAAGGACGGGGCGAAGTAGCCCTGGGACAGCGGATCGGCGAGGTGCGGGGATGATCCGGGTCGTGGGGTTCTTCCGTGAGCTCGAACCGGGGTGGGGGCTTCCCCCGGACGGGTTTCTGCGGGATGCCGTGAACCCGGTGGGCGAGCCGGACGAGGCCCGGATCGTCGGCTATCTCGGGCGGGGTGCCGGGGTCTGGGCCGAGACGAGCGCGGGGCCCGACGTCCTGGACCCGCGGGGCCCCGTCCTGTCCGGCATCGGGTCCCTGTCCACGGACGGGACCTGGCTGTGGCGGCAGGACCTGGCCCACTACCTCGGCACGTACCACGTCTCCCTGCCCCCGGACTTCCTCACCCACGTCAGGAACGCCCGGTACCGGGTTCCAGAGGTGCCCGAAGCACGGCTGCTGGAGATCCTCACGCGCGATCTCGGGGTCGCGGTGGGCTGAGTCCCTCCCCGGCAGAACGGGAGCCGGGACCCCGCCGGGACGGGGCCGGCGCCTCAGCCCACCTCGTTCTCCGCCACCGCCCGGCCGTGGACCGTCACGTCTCCGCCGTAGAACATGCCCGTGAAGACCGGCGAATAGGTCAGCTGGACCTCCACCTCGACCTGGTCGGCGTCGGCGGTCACGCAGTGGGTGGCGGCGATGTCCGCGCCGGACATGCCCATCTCGCGGGCGAACGCCTTCACCCGGGCACCGCAGTTCTCGAAGTTGATGGGCGCCGGGCCGTTCTCGTTCTCGTAGAGGGATTCGAGGTCGATGTCCTCGGCGGCGTAACGGGCCGCCTGCTCGGCGATGTCCGCGGCCCGCTCCCGCTTGGAGATGGACATGCCGCCGTCGATGACGAAGGCCGAGAGCGAGAGGAAGACGAGCGCGAAGATGATGACCGCGCCGGCGCCCGACCCGCGGTCGTCCAGCCGCCCCCGGCGCGCGGCCACCCAGCCGCGTACGGCGGGGAACGGCTTCACGCCCTCCCCCACGGAGGAGCACGGCCTCGTCCCCGCCCCCGCTGCGGAGCCCCGCTTCATGCCGTCCTCCGGAACGGGTCGAGAGGGGAGCTGAAGGACGACCGGAGAGTGGTCGGCACGTCGAGGCCGATCATCGCCAGGCCCCGTACCTCGCAGCTCACCTCGACGGTGAACAGCGTGTCCGGCTCGAAGCCCGTGCTGGTCTGCGTCACGTTCACCGGCCCCGAGCAGACGTCCCCGAGGTCGGCCTCGGCCGCCTTCCGTGCCTCGGCCATGGCGGTCGCGTGGTCCTTCTGGATCGAGCCGGCCCTAGCTGCGTCCCGGGCCGCGCCGTCCAGCGCCCCGCGGCCGTCGACCAGTTGCCCGAACGCCACCAGCACGAGAATGAAGAGGATCATCACCGGCGCCAGGATGACCACCTCGATGGTGGACAGCCCCCGGTCACGGTGGTCGCCGCCCACGCGGTCGCGCACGGCCCCGAGCAGGGCCCTCGGCCCCCTCACGGCCCCTCCTCCTTCACGAACCGCTCCACCGGGCCCGACGACCGCGCGTGCACGGTCAGGTCCAGGCCCGGGAACACCGCCGGGACCCTCGCCGTGATCTCGACGCCCACGGTGTCCTGCTCCGGCTGGAGCATCCTCACGTCCGGGGACAGCACCAGCTTCGGGCCGAGCTGGCGGATGTAGCTGTCGACGACGTCGCCCGCCTCCCCGCGCCACGCGCCGGGCTGCGCGTCCGCCGTGGCGCGGGCCTTGCGGGCGCCCGCCTGGGCCGCCGCCTGGGCGACATGGTCCGCGAAGAAGTACAGCGCGAACTGCACCGTCGCGAAGATCATGAAGAACAGCACCGGAGTGAGCAGCACGAACTCGATCGCGGTCATGCCGGAGTCGCCGCGGGCGGAGGCCGCCTCCACCCTGCGGCGCGCCCAGCGGCGTACCCCTCGGTCCTCGCTCACTCATATCCCCGTCTACGGACTCAGCAGGTCTTGCCCGCGTCGGCGCCCTTGATGCAGTTGCCGACCTTGTTGGCGCCGTCGCTCAGCGCCGCGTTGATGATCGCGGCGACCACGCCGACGATGGCGACGACGACGGCGGAGATGATGACCCACTCGACCGCGGACGCCCCCCGGTCGAGTTCGCCGGAGCGGGCGCGCTGCACCCGTCCCTGGAGGAAGGTGATCAGGAAGTCCACCCCCGGGATCCCGGTGCTGAAGTTCCGTCCGTTCATGGTGAGTTGTCCTCTCGAAGAAGAGTGGTGGCCGTTGGAGCGGGGCGAGGATCAGACCTGGAACACGCGCATCGCCGCCGGGAAGATCAGGAACACCAGGAAGCCGGCGCACAGCAGCAGCTGGGCGACGAGCATCGACTGCGACTTCTCGCCGGCGCTGCCCTCGATCTCGGACAGCTCGCGGTGGCGCATGGTCTCGGCGCGCGAGGCGAGCGACTCGCGCACCTTGGCGCCGTCGTCCGCGACGAGCGCCAGGGAGGCGGACAGGTCCTTGAGCTCCTCGACGCCGAGTTCCTCGCCGAGCGAGCCGAGCGCCTGCCACTGGCTGGTACCGGTGATCCGGGCGTCGGCGAGCGCGTTGCGGATGCGCTGCGTGGCCCAGCCGTCGGAGATCTCGGCGGCGGCCATCAGCGCCTCGGGCAGACCGCGCCCGCCGGCCAGGCTCATCGACACGAGGTCCAGATACGCGCCGATCACCCGCCGCAGGTCGCGGCGCCGGTCCACCGCGTCCCGCCGCACCTCCAGATCGGGCAGGAAGAAGAAGACGACCGCGAACAGCAGCGCGAGCCAGACCGGGATGATCGGACTGCGCCCGACACCGAGGGTCCAGACGACGGCGAAGAGGAACGGGCCGAAGAAGACACCGGCCGCGGCCAGCAGCACCTTCGTCGCGAGGAACCTCTCCCAGCTCCGGTCCAGGACGGCCAGGTCGGCGCGCAGCGAGCGCTGTTCCCAGCCCTGCTGGAGGTAGAGCTCGGCGACGCGCGCACCGACCTGGGCGCGCAGTCCCGCGAAGCGCCCGCTGTCCCGCTGCCCCTGGTGCGCGGACTCGTACGCCGCCCCGCGGGCCCGCATCGCGTCGATCCGGGCGACCTGCGCGACCGCGCTGCGCCGGGACGGCATGAGCGCGCGGACCAGGGCGTAGACGCCGAGGCCCAGGACGGCGCCGATCAGGATCGGCATGGTCAGGTTCATCGGCGCACCGCCTCGTCCCCGGAAACCGGTGTACGGGGCCGCACGAACCGCACGGACGCCTCGTCCCGTACCAGGAAGCGTTCCGGGGTCTCGATCGTGGACAGCTTGCGCAGCCACCAGAAGCCGAGGCCGAACAGGCCGCAGACACAGGCGAGGACGAGCTGTCCGACCGCCGTGCCGTACGGCTCGACGAACTGACGGTTGAAGATGGACAGTCCGAGGACGAAGGCGATCGACACCGCGACGACGATCTGCACCGAGCGGCGGGTCGAGGCGCGCTGGGCCATCACGCGCTGGCGCATGTCGACCTCCTCGCGCGCCGACTTGGCCAGTGCGCCCAGCACCTGGCGGAGCCCCGGCCCGCGCAGCCGCGCGTTGAGGATGAGGGCCGCCACGATGATGTCCGCGGACGCGTCGTCGATCTCGTCGGCGAGCTGCTGAAGGGCGTCGGGGAGCGGTGTCCGGGAGCGCAGCCGGTCCACCAGCGCGTCCAGGTGCGGCCGCAGTACGGGGGCGGAGGCGCGTGCCGAGGCCGGGATGGCCTGCTCCAGGCCGACCGCGCCGGCGATGGTGTCGCGCAGCGACTCGGTCCAGGAGGCCAGGGCCTCGACCCGGCGCATCGCGGCCTTCTCCTCGGAGGCGCCGCCGAAGAGCTTGTCCCAGAAGAAGACGAGGACGCCGGCCGCGAGTCCGGCGACGGCCCAGCGGGTGAGCAGGAGGACGACGAGACCGGCGATGGCGGCGGTCGAGCCGCGCCGGCCGGCGAAGCGGAGCAGCTCGTTGGCCCGCTCGCTCGCCTTCTGCCGCTCGTGCTCGGGCTTGGCGGGCAGTCCGCGTACCGCGATCACGAACAGCGCGAGGCCGCCGCCGACGGCGATCCCGCAGGTGAGCGCGTACAGCACGGGCAGGGAGAACAGTCCGCCCATGGTGCCGAGCGAGTCGAGGGCCGCGAGCGGGATCGTGTCCGGGGTGCCGAGCCCCGCGAGGGGGGCCGTGTCCGGGGTGCCGCCCGGCGCCACGGCCGTGGTCAGGTGCGGCACCGCGGCGACCGTGGCCGCCGTCATGTCCTGGGTCATCGTCGTCACCAATTCCCGCTGCCGGGCAGCCGGTAGCCCTGCGCGACGAGTTCGTCGAGGCAGGCGATGGGCGCGTGCGGGACGATCCGGCCGTCCGGGGCCTCCGCGAACACCTCGCTGGACAGCACCCGTCCGTCGACGCCGTTCACCTCGCGCACGGAGGTCACCATGCGCTGGAGCCGGCCGCCGGACTCGTAGCCGTTGCGGCGCTGGATGAAGACCACGAAGTTCACCGCGCCCGCGATGAGCATCTGGCTGGCCTCGATGGGCAGCCGCTCGCTCGCCTGGAGCGCGTACGTGGAGATGCGGTTGAAGACCTCGCTGGAGCTGTTCGCGTGGATCGTGGACAGCGAGCCGTCGTTGCCCTGCGACATCGCGTTGAGCATCGTCACGATCTCGTCGCCGAGGACCTCGCCGACGATGACGCGCGAGGGGTTCATGCGCAGCGATCGGCGCACCAGCTCGGCCATCGTGATGGCGCCCTGGCCCTCGGAGTTGGGCAGCCGCTCCTCGAACGCCACGACGTTCGGGTGCAGTTCGGCGAAGGTGTCGAGGCCGAGCTCCAGGGCACGCTCGACGGTGATGAGGCGCTCGTGCGGCGGGATCTCGTTGGCGAGGGCGCGCAGCAGGGTCGTCTTTCCCGCGTTCGTCGCTCCCGCGATCATGATGTTCTTGCGGGCGCGGACGGCGCAGGCGAGGAAGTGCGCGACCTCGGGGGCCAGCGTGCCGTTGCCCACGAGGTCGGACATGAAGACCTTGCCGAGGCGGGCGCGGCGGATCGACAGCGCCGGGCGGCGGGTCACGTCCATGACGGCGGAGAGCCGGGAACCGTCCGGCAGCCTGAGGTCGAGCTGCGGGTTCGCGGAGTCGAAGGGCCGGGACGACAGACCCGAGTAGGCGCCGAGGACCTGGATCAGCTCGACGAGTTCCTCGTCGGTCTCGGCGACGGGGTCCCCCTTCGCCTCCCGGCCGTCGGCGTAGCCGATGAAGACCTCGTCGCACCCGTTGATGTCGATGTTCTCGACTTCCGGGTCGTCGAGCAGCGGCTGGAGACGGCCGACGCCGAAGAGCGCGGCGTGGACGGCGGCCGCGTACTGCTCCTCGGTCTCCGCGTCGAGCGGGGTGCGGCCGAGGTTGATCTCGGTGCGGGCGTGGTCCTCGAGTATCTGGGCGATGACGGCACGGGCGTAGTGCCGTTCGTCCTCGCCGGACATCGGGGTGACGCCGCGGACCTGGTCCTCGCGGCGCTGTTCGGAGATGCGGTCACCGGCGTCCTGCCGGAACCGCTTGACCAGCTGGTGGTCGACGGCGGTCACCGGCCGGCTCCGGCGGCGGGCTGTCCCTGCCCGGCACGGGGTCCGTCCGCGGGTGCGGACCAGGCGGCGCCGTACTGCTGGTACAGGTCCGCGGTCACCTTGCGGGCCGAGCGGATGAGCAACGACTTGTCGAGGCGGCCGCGCCGGCGGCCGGCGAGCTGGGCGGCGCCGGCCGGGTCGTCGGCGATCGTCCCGACGACGCGGGCTCCGGTCTGGGCCGCGACGAGCATGTCGTTGACCTGGTGGACGAGCTTGGCGGAGTCGCCCGGGTCGGCGACGAGGACGACGCCGATGAACGGGGTGGCGAGTCCGCCGGCGCCGCGCGGGCCGCCGTGCAGCTTGGCGGACAGGGCCGCGGCGCGGTCGCGGACGCGGGCGATGGACTCGGGTTCGGTGCGGGCCAGCAGGAGCACCAGGGCGGCGTGCGGGAAGAGTTCGGCGGCGGGGGTGTCCCCGCTGATCCGGCCGCAGTCGGCGATGACGTCGGCGGGCGCGTCCGGGGAGTCGGCGAGCTGGGCGAACGCCCGGCCCAGGGTGGGCCAGAGTCCGGCGAGACCGGCGGCCTGCTCGGACATCCCGAGGCCGACGAGGACCTCGAGGCCGCCGCTCAACGGCTGTACGTGGTCCCAGAGCTGGTCGGGCACGAGACCGCGCCGGGCGGTCGCCGCGATCGACAGCATGCCGGTGTTGGGGTTCAGCGGGCCGCCGTGGGCCGCCGCGCTGCGGTACACGAGGTCGCCGCCGGCCGGGTCGGTCTCGGCGAGCAGGACCCGGCGGGGCCAGACCGCCGCGAGCGCCACGGCGGCGGTGGTGACCCCGGGGGAACCCTTGTCTGCGGCGAGGGCGATGAGCGCCATGTCCGTCTACTCACTCGCCTCTAGTTGCCGGGAACGATGACGAGGGCGACCTGGCCCGCCGAGGCCGCGGCGGTGACGGCCGCCGCCTGACCGCTGTCCAGGATCAGCGTGACGGGCAGGTTGGTGCTGCTGATCGTGCTGTCCGAGTCGCTCTTGACCGAACTGACCTTCGCCCGCTCGACGATGAGGCTGTTGTCCGCGCCCGAGGAACCGGAGGAGCCCGTCGCGTTCGACGAACCGCGGCTGCCGCTCGATCCGGTGTCGCCGACGCGGTAGACGGCCACCGTGTCACCGGGCTTGATGCCCGCGGGGTACTGGCCCTCCTTCAGGGAGACGCCCACGGAGACCTTGCCGGCGGGCAGTTCGGCCCCCTCGGCGAACATCTCACCGATGACCACGGTCCCCTTGTAGATCGGGGACTTGGCCTTGAGCTTCTTGAGCTCGCCGATCTGTGCCCACGGGACGTAGTTGATGGAGGCGTCGTCCGCGACCAGCACGGAGATCACGTGGTCGCCCACGGACTCGCCGGCCTGGATGTCGCTCGTCACCTTCACGACCTCGACCCGGTCACCGGCACGCAGCACCAGCATGGTCGCGCCGAGCGCGCCGACGAGGATGAGGAGCACCGCGAGGGCGGCCAGTGCGGGTTTGCGCTCGCGAGGCGGGGTGGGCAGACGCTCACCGATCGCCGGTTGCGCCGACCCGGCGGAACGGCCGTTGCCCGCCCCCGTACGCTCTTGGATCCTCACGCGACCGCTCCCCGTACACCCAAGATGATGCCTGCCAATTCACGCGCCATTCAGGACACTTCACTCCTCCGCCCCCATACGGGACGGACCGTGCGACCTGGCCGGATAGCCAGCGCTGGAGCGGGTGTCAAGCCATGGCACCGTATCAGCCGCACATAAGCCCCTCAAGGCGCCCCAAGGGCCCTACAGCACACCCGACTCGACGTTATCGACGCGCAACGGCAGCCTTCCGGTTCCCTGTTGAGCACACCGTTCCATCGGGCACCCGACCTGTGCGGCAGCGAATCTCTGACATGCCCCTTTCCGGCACTTCGTCACCGGGTGTGCACGATGCCTGCACGAGGCGCTTACGGATGAGGCCGTAAGGACATGATCTTTCAGCCACACGGAGGACAGCCGTCACGGCCCGGATGACCACCCCACCCCTGAACGCCACCGACGGCGCCTCGAAGGCCGAGAGCCGGGCTCAGAAGCCCCACGGGCTCGGGTGGGGCTCGGCGGCCGGGTCCTGTGACCAGACGAGGCGGGTCTCCAGGTCGTCGCCGAGGAGTTCGGCCAGGCGGGCGACGGCCCAGCCGTTCCACTGGACCGCGACGGGGAACTGCGGAACGCGGAAGGAGGGCAGGTCGAGCGGGAGTGCGTCCGGGCTGAACACGGTCTTCCGCATCTCGCCGGTGGCCTTCTTGGGCCGGGACGACGAGCGGGCGTCCACGCAGTCGACGATCCGGTCCACGAGGTGCAGGACGTAGGTGTCCTCGGGGGACCCCTCCACGCGGACCGGGAGCAGCGGGCCCGACTTCTCCAGGTCGGCCCCCAGGTGGTCCACGAGTCGGCCGCCGAGGATCGGAGCGCCGGGATAGTCGGACGCGAACTCGGCCTTGCGGCCCTTCGGGTCCCCCGTCCACTCCGCCCCGAACGCGGTGGGCCGCGGGGCCCGGTCGCCCTGCAACTGCCGGCGCTTGAGGTCGACCAGCGAGTCGTCCAGACGGAGCGTGCGCAGATTCCGGGTGCTCGGCATCAGCCGGTACACGGCCAGGGGCTCGGAGTTCATGGAGGCCATCATCACGCCGTCACCGCGACGGAGACCGGGGCCGGCTTCAGAACCCCCAGGGCGCCGGATGGGGGGTGGCGGCCGGGTCCTGCGACCAGACCAGGCGGGTCTCCAGGTCGTCGCCGACCAGGGCGGCCAGACGGTCGACCGCCCAGCCGTTCCAGTAGACACCGCCGCGATACTCCGGGATCCGGAACGCGGCGAGTCCGACGGGCAGGGCCTCCGGACGGAAATGGGCCTTGGTGATCTCGCCGGTGGTCCTCTTCGGCTTGGACGACCGGCGGGTGTCCAGGCAGTCGACGACGGGCTCCACGACGTGGAGGACGTAGTCGTCGGAACCGTCGCCGCCGCCGGGGAGGGCCCGGTCGGCCGGTTCGGTGACGACCGGCACGAGGGGGCCCGAGTCCGACAGCTCGGCCTCGAGCAGGCCCGCCACGCGTCGGCTCAGGACCGGAGCGCCTGGATAGCCGCTCGGGAACTCGCTCCTGCGCCAGCCGGGATTGCCGTCCCACGAACCGGTGAACGAGGTCGGCATGTCCGCCTCGGACCCGGTGATCTGCCAGCGGATGAGTTTCCTCAGGGAACTGCCGAGGAGCAGCGTCCGGAACTCGCCCATGCGCGGCAGCAGGCGGTAGACGGCAAGGGCGTTCGAGGTGCTGTCGGTCATCTACGGTCCCGTCCAGAATGCGGTCGGTGAGGGTACGCCGGTCGAGAGCTCTCCCTCGACCTCGCGTCCGATGGCGCGCAGCTCCCGCCGGAGCTCCGTACGGATCGCCCGGACGCCGAAGCCGCGGGCCGTCCTGTCCTGCACCAGCTGGTCCAGCCGCTGGTTGACGCGTTGCAGGAAGGGCTCGCGGTGAGTGAAGTTGTGCGGGCTCGGGTGACCGAGCGGTATGCCGTTCGCCGCGTCGTTCACGTCGACACCGTACCTGTCCAGCAGGGCACGGCTTCTGGCCCCGGGCACCCAGTGCCCGGCGGTGCCGCCCGACGGGACGATGTGGGCGGCGGCCTGTCCCCGGCTCACCGGCCGCCCCTCGCGCCGCATGTTCCTGCGCAGCCGCCTGGCGTTCTGCCGGCAGGTCAGCAGACCCAGGTAGTCGGCCCACAGGAGCGGATCGAGGACATATCCGCGCGGGTTGGGCCCCGCGTCCATGCCCAGGGGATCCGGACTGAGATAGGTCGCGGTCGCCGGGTCGTAGTAGCGGAAGAAGTTGTAGTGAAGTCCGGTCTCGGGGTCGTCGTACTGACCGGGGAAGCGGAGCGGTGTGCTCGCGACGGCGTCCTCGGCCCATGTGGTCAGGCCCCACAACGTGGCGGTGGCGCGCCAGTCGACGGCACCGTCCTCCGAGACGAGCTCGGTCGGCGTCCCCACCAGGTCGGTGACGATGGCGTGGAAGCGTTCGTCGACGTGCCGCCGCGGATCGTCCGGCGTGCTGCGGCGTTCCGTCTGGGCGAGCGGCCGGATGCCGTCCCGGTCCCAGGTGAGGGTGACCTCCTCCACGCCGCCGGCGGTCCGGGTCGTCTGCTCCACCAGGTGGGGACCGTCCCAGGTGAAGAGGGTCTCCTCCATGACCGTCGACCCGTCGGGTCCGAGGCGCTGCTTGGCCGTCCGCCGGCCCATCGGGTCGTAGACGTAGCGCCAGACCGTTCCGTCGGGAGTGACCACCGAGGTGAGGCAGTCCTCGGCGTCCCACGTGTAGCGCCAGACGGCGGCCTTGCGGGACAGCCGCGCCTTGCGGCGCAGGACGACCCGGCCCGCGGTGTCGTACTCGTAGTGGACGGAGCCGGCCCGGCTGACGCGGTTGCCGGCATAGGCGCGGTCCCCGCGCGCGTCGGGAAGCGGCAGCCCCTCCGGCCACGCGGCCCGTGTCTGGTTGCCGACCTCGTCGTAGGCGTAGGACTCCGTCCAGTCGGCGGCCCTCACCCCGGTCACCCGGCCGGTCCCGTCGACGTCGAGGCTGCGCCGCCCACGGGCGGAGTCCTCCACAGCGGTGACGCTGCCGTCGGCACGGTAGGTGTACGCGTCGTGCTTCAGCCGCCTGCCCCCGGCGTCCAGCGTGCGAACGGTGAGGCGGTCGTCGGCGTCCCAGGTCTGGGTCAGGGTGAGCCCCCGGTCCCCGAGCCGGCGGGTGATCTCGCGGCCCAGCGGGTCGTACGCGGAGGCGAGGCGGTGACCGGAGGTGTCCAGCAAGGTGCGGTTGCCGGCGGTGTCATAGGTGTACGAGGCGGTGGCGCCGGCGGGCGTGGTCCGTCCGACGGGACGCCCGAGCACGTCGTACGCCGTGGTCAGTGTGCGTCCGTCGGCCTCCTGGGCGGTGACACGGCCGGCCGGGTCGTAGGCGAAGGCGAGGGTGACGTCGGGCCCCGTGGCCCGCAGGAGGCGGCCGTTCGCGTCGTACGCGAAGGCCGTGGCCCGGCCGTCGACCGTCTTCCCGGTCCGGTTGCCGACGAGGTCGTACGCGTACGCCGTCTCCTGCCCCAGCGGATTGGTGATGCTGAGCAGCTGACCCGCGGGGTCGTGGACGTAGCGCATGGTCCGGCCGTCGAAGTCGGTCTCCGACGTGAGGTTGCCCACGGCGTCGTAGACGTAGTCCCAGGTCAGTCCGCGGGGATCGGTGACCTGGGTGAGCCGCAACTCGGTGTCGTGCGTGAACGTGTGGCGGACGCCCTCGGGCGTGGTCCGGGCCTTGACCACGTCGAAGCCGCCGTAGGCGTAACGGGTCACCCGGCCGAGGACGTCGGTGTTCGTGACGCAGTTGCCCTCACCGTCGTACGTCCACGACTCCGTTCCTCCGTCGGGGTCGGTGCGCGACGCCTGGTGCCCTTCGACGGTCCAGGCGAGGGACGTGATGAGGCCCAGCGGATCGGTGAGCGTGACGGGCCGGCCGAAGTCGTCGTAGGCGACGCGCGTCTCCGCCCCGAGCGGATCGACGGCCGAAACGGGCTGCCCCGCGGCATTGTTGACGAACGTCCGCACCGCGCCCAGCGGATCGCTCAGCGAGGTCAGGGCGCCGGTCCGATCGTGGGTGAACACGGCGGCGGCGCCCGACGCGTCCGTCACGGAGACGCAGTTGCCCCGCTCGTCCCAGCCCTGCCGCGTGGTGGTCCCGTCGTATCCCGTCACCTCGACCGGGAGGTTCAGCTCGTTGAACACGGTCGTCGAGACGGAGCCGTCGGGCAGGCGAACGGCTACGAGGTTGTCCTCCTCGTCCCAGTCGAGCCGCAGGGTACGGCCCAACGGATCGGTCCGCGCGACCAGCTGATCCCTGTGGTTCCACTCCTGGACGGTGGTGCGGCCCAACGGATCTGTCTCGGACGTCAGTCGGTAGGCGTCGTCGAACTGGTAGACGGTGGTCCGGCCGAGGGAGTCGACGGCGGTGGTGCGCCGGGCCGCGTCGTCGTAGCTGAAGGCGTAGTCGAGGATGCCGTCGTCCCCACGCCCGGCGACGCACCGGCCCGCCTCGTCGTACGCGAAGCGGTACCTGAAGCCGTTGCGGTCCTTCCAGCCCGTCATGCGATGCCGGTCGTCGTAGTCGAACTCCAGCCAGAGACCGGAGGAGTTGCGGACCCCGGCGAGGTCTCCCCTCCGGTCGTAGGCGTACCGGACCAACGTGGGCCGCTCCGGGTGGCTGGTCAGCTTCAGTTCGACGACACGGCCGTCCTCACAGGCCACGCCGATCCGGTAGCCGCCGTGGTGGACGATCTCCGTGGGCGTGCCGTCGGTGCCGTACACGACCGAGACGGTGTTGCCGTTGCGGTCGGTGACGAGGGTGAGGACCTGTTCCGACGGCGGGCGGCCGGGGACGGGCCGGAAGCGCAGTGTCCGGCCCGTCTCGGGGCGGTGGACGGTGAGCTCCCCGCCGTCCCAGCCGAGCGGCCAACGCGGACCCGCCACCGGCATGACCGGGACCTCGGGCTCGGGCACGGGATACGTGAGCACCATGCCGTCCTCCACGACGAGCCTCACTCCGGTCGCGTCGAGAAGCAGCCTCTGGTCGAACGTCGAGGTCCAGCCGGGTCCCAGCAGACGGCCGCCGTGGACCCCGGTGCGGTGGTGGCGTTCGAAGAGCAGCGGCAGCATGCCGTCCAGGCTGACGTCGGTCGCCGACATGACCATCTGGCCGGTGGCCATGTCGATCGGATCACCACGGGTGACGAGCTTCTTCATCTGTCGCCCGAGGTTCTTCATGCGTGGACCGAGACCGCGCAGGCTCATGGCCATGCCTTTGAGCCCGGTCTTGCCCAGGCCCTTCAGGCCCTTGAGCCCCTTGGCCAGCTTGCCCAGGCTGGTGATGCCCTTGCCGCCCGGTATGCAGTCCAGCGCCGCGAAGGCCACGTCCCACAGGGACGCCTGCCCCTTCGCGTATTTGTTGAGCGTGTCGGCAAGCACGACCAGGGCAGCGACCAGCACGATCGCGCCGAGGATCGGCCCCCCGATGATCATCGCGATGACCCCGACCACCGCCACGACGACCTTGCACACCGTGACGATGGTGTCCCAGTTGTCGGAGAACCAGTCCCCGACCTCCTCCCACCACTTCCGGTTGTGGATCCCCGCGTCCGACGCCTCGCCGATCTTCGACTTCGCGTCCCGCGCCGCCTCCTCCCGCATCTTCCGGGCGTCCTCGGCCATCTTCTTCGCCGCGTCCAGCGCACCGTTCGCATCCGCCACGTCCGACCGCGCACTGGCCTGCGCCGACTTGGCGTGCTGGGCGTCCCGGGTCGCGGCACGGACCTTCGCCTCGTCCGGCTTCTCCGCCTCCTTGCTGCCGGTCGGATCGTCCTTGTACTTGTCCGCCTCCTTGCCGGCCCGCGTCACCCACGAATCCGCCGACGACAGACGCGACTTGGCCGAGGCGAGATCGGCCTGCGCCTCCCGCCCCTTCACCAGCGCCTTGTCCGCCAGCGCCTGCGCCCGCTCCAGCCTCGGCCAGTAGTCCCCGAGCGCGTCCCCCGCCATCTCGTACGACTTCTTCAGCTTCTTCAACTGCTTCGGCACACCCGAGAACTCGGCCTGGAACGCCTCCGCCGACTTCCCCGCCCAGGCCAGAACGGCGTCCTCGCCCGCCATCCCCTTGATCAGCCGCAACGCGTCCGACACGTCATCGGCGAAATCATGCAGATCCTTCGACAGCTTCCGCACCCGGTCCGGATCACCCGGCGTCGGATCCCGGTCCAGATCCAGCACATGCCAGTCCCCCGGCCGGTTCCCCGCCATGCCGCAACCCCCGTCACGCCCGTCTCAACAACACCCGTACGCACGAGCGAAGTTACTGGACCGGCGCAAGGTGAGGAAGGAAGCCGCCGCGGGGCTAAGGCTGCGCGAAGCGGAACGTGGAGGTGACGGCGTCGAAGACGTCGAAGAAGGAGTCGGCGAGATCGAGCACCTGACTGCTGCCCGCGACCAGGGCGACCTTGCCCTCCTGGCCGGGCACCGGGATGAACGTCTGCATGAGCACGGCACGGACCGTGCGCCCGAGGCTGTCGTCGGGGACGGGGATGTCCTCGATGCCGTACGTCCGGGCGGCGGGACCGACACCGGGTATGTCGACGGTGGTGACCTTGCGCCAGGCGTCGCCCTCCTTCTTGGCCTCGCGCACGGCGAGTTGGCCCGCCATGACCTGGGGGTCGGTGGACAGAGGCTCACCCGTGCGCGTACGTCCGCCGACGATCGAGACGGTGACCGATCCGGTGATCGGGGTGTCGCCGCCGAAGGACTCCGCCATGCAGCCGCAGTAGAGGGCACCGGACGTCCAGGCGTCGGCGGCGGCCTTGCGGAGGAAGCGGACGTAGGTGTCGCGATACGGAGCCAACTCGGACCTCTGTCCGATCCGTTCGTTCACCATCCGCCGGATCGAGTCGTCCCGGGACTCGGGCCGCACGTCGAACTCCCACCACGACTCCGGCACCTTGATCCGAAATCCGCCGCGCTCGACGGTGAGCGTCTCGATGTAGCGGTCCATGGTGTTCCCTCCGGGGTCAGTCCGTCCCTCCGCGCGAACTGCAGATACCCGTTCGATCAGTTCGGCTCGGGTCAGCCTACGAGGTGGGACGCACGCGAAGGGCAGGCCGCCCACGAACCAAGCAGCGGAACGGTCCCCTGCCCTCGCGCACCGGTGAAGATGCCGAACGCAAAGTGGGGCCGCGCCGTGGAGACGGCCCCGTCACCGCGCGAACCGATGTGTCCCGGAACACGATCGGGCGCCCCCAGAGCTCCGCTTCACCCCGGAACAGACCCGTATGCCCCCATCCACAGGGAGGTTCCGTCCTGGCGAAACCAGGAACCCCACGGATACCGTCATTTCCCTCGACCCACTTCACCCGACCGACGTCCCACGGGGAGACCACTGTGAAGCGCCGCTCTTTGCCCGTTGCTACCGCGTTCGCCGCGACAACAGCCCTGCTGCTGACGGCTTGTGGTGGTGGGGACGGCACCCCGAAGGCGAACGACAAGATCAAGGGCGCGGACACGAGCGCCACCGCTTCGGCCTCCTCCAGCGCGAGCGCCTCGGACGGCGCGGACCGGCCCGACATCACCCTTCCGGGCGACGTGAAGGACGAGTTCGAGGGGTGGAGGACCGGGGACGCGACGAAGGACGCGATCCTCGCGGACGCGGGTCGGGCGCAGACTGCCACGAACTACGCCATCATCAAGGGGAATCCCGACGAGCCGGCCCTCGCCTTCTACCGGCAGGGCGACGCCCTCGTCGGCGGCGCTCAGTGGGTCAAGTCCTTCGTGGACGCCGGAATCACGTACACCGGCACCGTTCGGTACTTCCGTCCCGATGTGACGCTCTACGGAACGACATCCGCGGGAGTCACGTTCTGCACGGACGAGAGCAAGGCGTTCAACAAGGACGTGAAGACGAAGAAGGTCGACAGAACCCCGGTGACCAAGAACTCGTACGTCTACTACAACACTCATCTGAAGAAGGCCGGCAACGGCGTCTGGCAGACGACACAGCTCGTCTCCGAAAGGGGCAGCGGCAAATGCACGCGCTGAGGTCCAAGAGCCGGATGTTCACCGTCGGCGCCCTTGCGACGACCTGCGTGCTGTTGCCCAGCCCGGCTTTCGCCGATCGCGGCACCGGCGGTTCCGATACCAGCGTCAACACGTCCGCAAAGCGCTCCGGCCACACGCTGGAGTCGCGGATCACGTACTCCGGCAGCGCTCGTGGAAGCGGTGGCAAGTCTTCCGGCAACGTCACGCCGGTAGGAAACTGGACGCCTCCGGCCTGCTGGTACGAACCTGTGTCGGCTGCCGAGTTCAAGAAGAAGGTCGAAGGCGAGTACGACGAAGTCGTCAACGATCCCCAGCAGCCCAACTACGCCAAGTCGGCGACGGGCCAGTTCCGGGACATCTACAAAGACGGCAAGTACAAGGACTACAACCTCGACGAGGCGGACGAGGGCAACTGGTGGGTATCGGTGCAGAACCCGAACCGCCTGGACGATCCCGCCGCCTTCACCTGTAGTGAGCTGCCGTTCTGGGTCCTGAACGGGGACACTCCCGCGGTGAAGAACGCCGTGACCCCGCAGGTGCTGGCGGAACTCGCCTACAACAGGATCACGCTCCCGGCGACCGAAGTCACCCTCGCCCCCCGCGACACCACCAAGGTCAACCTGCCCACCTGGGCCTGGCTCGACAAGGCGACCTTCAAGGACGTCTCCGTGACCGCCGCCCTCAACGTCGCCGGGCTCAATATCTCGGCGACCACCACCGCGAAGCCCGTCTCGCTCAGGCTGGATCCCGGCACGAGCGACGCCGAGACCTACCCGGCCTCGGGAGAGTGCCGGCTGAACGACGACCACTCCATCGGCACCCCGTACGCCAAGGGCAAGGCCGGTCAGACCCCGCCCTGCGGAATCAAATACCTGCGCTCATCGGGCGACGGCACGTACAGGCTCCGGGCCACCATCACCTGGAACGTCACCTGGACCGGTACCGGAGGCGCCGGCGGTGACCTGCCCGACGGGACCTTCGGGACCACCCAGGACATCACCGTGCAGGAGATCCAGTCGGTCAACCGGTGACGGCATCCGTTCACGCCATGGGGATCCGTCGAGAGTCGGCCGCGTGCCCACGGCGGACACTCGGCAGGGAACACTCAAGCTCGCACCCCGGAAACCGTGCTAACACCGCAAGGAAAGCAGGCGAAATGACTGGGACTTTCCTCGAACAGCTGGGTAATAAAGCGAACTTCAGAGTGCGGGTGACCATCATCGGTGCGACCTGGATCGCGAGGAAGACAGGGAACCGAAGTGTCACGTCCTGAGAAATCCGTGGAATCGTCCGACGCCTCGGCACGATTCACCAGCACGATCGATGCTGGACCTCGGGCGGGGCAGGCGCGGAACGCGCGAAAAAACAGTGCTCTCCTCACCTCTCGGAAGAACAGACTCGGGTTCATTCCGGATGCCGCGGCCTGGTGCACGATCGGCAGGATCCCCGATCCCCCTGAGGCCGTCCGCCAGGCGGCCGGCGCGGGGCGGACACGCCCGGCGGTCATGCGGCCCCCGGCCATGGCCGGGGTCGCCCTTGCTGCTCCCTTCATGCTCATCGGCCTGCTCCTCGGCCTCCTCGCGACCTGCGTCGAAGCCCTCCAGGCAGTGCTGGCGACGAAAGAGGAACGAGACGCGTCCCGGTCCGAACGTCGGGCGGCCAAGATCCGCGATCGGGCCGTCACCGAACACGGACTCGACAAGACCTTCGACGGCGACTGGAACAGCGCCGCCGGGCAGCTCCTGCTGCGCTGGTACGGCCACTCCTCCCATCACCAGCGGCTCGTCGCCCTGACCGAGGGCCGCATCGTGCTGGCGTCACCGCCGAAGCGTGTGTCCATCCGCCGAGAGAGCCTCGTACAGGTCGTCGCGGAGATCCCCGCGGACAGCGCGGTCCTTGAGGACCCGCTCCGCAATGAACACGCGAGCGACAGACTGCGCATCCGCTTCACCGACGGCTCCTGGCTGACGCTGATCACGGAGGAGCGGCGCAGCGAACTCCACATGCATGTGATGCGCCGTTCACGGGCGGGTGGTGCCGACACCGCCAGAGGGTGAGATCCGGCGCCGACGCCCGCGGACGGCCGCTTGTCATCGAGCCGTCGTTCGCCTCGCCCGGCATCGTCCGTGCGCTCGGTGCTCAGGCGGACATCAGACCCAGCGCAAGGAGTGGGCGATGGCGTCGCACAGGTCCCCCATCGGGCTCTCGGTGCCGCTCAGCGGCACCGAGAAGGCCAGATGCAGGTAGCCGATACCGCCGGGCATGTGTACGTGGAAGTCCATGGCTGTCTTCCCGACAGCGCGGACCGTTCCGCCCGCAGGCAGTGTCAGAACATCCACTTCGGCTTCCGGCCCCAGCCGTCGGGCCAGCTCGGGGGCGAAGTCAGCGGGCGTCGGAGCCAGCCCGCGCGGCGTTGCAGCCAACGAAACGAGGAGAGAGGCGGGGAGGGCCGAACCAGGCGACTCGGTCTTCAGGAAGAACTCCAGCCCGCCCTGTGCGAGGCTGCCCTCGGCGGCGTTGCGGAGCGTTGTCCAGAGGCTGCGAGCGGCCTCCGCAGGCACACGGTTTCCCTCGGACTCCTTGTCCACGAAGGTCTTCAGCTGCCGGCGCCAGCGCTCGTGCGTGAGGTCGACGCGGAACCAGTCGCGGGGTACGAGGAGCCGGTAGTCCGAGGGCGCGGGCTCGGTGGCGGTCACTGTCCGGTTCCCGAGGTGATCAATGCCGAGCCGTCGGCGTTGAAGAGGCGGATGCTGCTGACGACGTTACCGAACATCGTGGAGAAGGCGTCCCAACCGGTCATGGTGGGGGTCGACATCTCCATGACCACGGTGGTGTCGTTCGGCAGAGGGACGTACACACGGATGTAGGCAACCGGAAAGCCCAGATTCTCGCCCGCCTCGGTCAGCGAGGCGGGGAGCTTTTCCTGCCGGGTACCGATGCACGAGACCCCCGGACCGCAGGGGAGTTCGATCTCGGAGACTTCGGCCACCTCGATCCCTGCGAGGCTCGACGCGATCGCCTCGACCGCACCTCGCACTCCCCGCGCGTCAGGGCTGTCGACGAGGGTCGCGGACATCGTGGCGCTACAGACGGTGTCGTCCACCGCCGTGAGACAGACGGCGGCATATTCGGTACCCGTGGCCCGGAGATCGTCGACGCCGAGCGCGCAGATCAGTCCGAATCTCGTCCTCTCGTCCTCTGCGGCACCCGGGAGCGCGTTCTCCACCAGTTCTTCCAACAACCGGACCGCCTCGTCGTCATCCGTCTCCTGGAGAGGCAGGTCGTGGAAGACCTCCGGCACGACCCAGCGGACATGGATGTCCTCCGCGTCAAGGACGGGCGAAACGGAGCGGGAAGGGATCAGCGTGGACAGTTCGGGCAAGGTTGTCACGCGGGCTGTTCCTCTTCGGGGCCGGGCAGTTCGGGAGCATCCGGGAAAAATCTCCGGGACGACGCGTACATGCCGTAGTAGGGGTATGCGGCTGGGATGTCGGCTCCGCCCCGGCGGGCGATGACTGCGATTTCGCGATACCTGCGTGCCCGGATGCGCACGTTGCGCAGCGACGGGTCCTTGAGACTGGGCCGCCGCCACAGATACAGCCCGATGATCAGACCGAAGACGATCAGTACATCCAGGACGATGAAAGCGATCTGGAAGGGGCGTGGTTTCTGGGACGCCACAAGATCCCAGAACGGCCAGGCGCCGAATCCGAAGACGGCCAGCAGAACGCCTGCCAGGCACCCGCGTCCGCGCCACTTCCTGTTGTCCTCCCACCGGTGGAAGAGCATTCCGTGGACGGCCTTGTCGTCCAGGAAGTCGAAGCGCACTTCGCGGCCGTACCTCTCGGCCGCGGCCCGCGCGGCGGGAACCTCGGCGATGACGGACGAGGAGACCATGGCGTGGGCACCCCCGTCGTCCCCCATGAACTGTCCGGAGTGCAGACCTCGTTGATCGCTCATGAATTTCAGTCCTACGATGCGGGCGCCAGGGCGGCGCGGAACGAGCTCGACGACGGGCTGGGCTGCGGGGTCGGTGAAGGCGTGGCGGGTCCTCCGGGGGCTGCAGGGCTCGTACCCGGTGCCGGGGTGGGCCGGACATCACCGGGCGGGGGCGAAATCTTATGAGGTCCGCCGCCCTCGGGGTGATCGTCGCTGAGCCGTTCCAGCGTCTTCACGTAGAGGTGAGCCAGGCCGGTGCCCTTGATGTACCGGGTCACGACCTCCGGATTGAAGCCCTCCTCCGGGATCCTCACCTTGGTGATTCCCCGCTTGGTCAGATACTTGGAGGTGACCTTGGCCAGGCCGTTGATCCCTTTCACGCCGAGGCCGTTGCTGAACTTCTCCCAGAGACCGGCCTGCGCCGCGACCAGTCGGCCTCCCTTGGCCCCTGCACTGAGACCTCGGAGGGCACCGAATCCGGGGAAGAGCCCCAAGACGTCGAAACCGATCTTCAGAGCATCGAACTCGCCACCCCGGGCGAACACGTCGTACAGCCGACCCGACAAAGCGGTGGCACTGAGCGCTGCCGCCATGCCCGCGATGATCGGTGCCGCGAGACCTCCGGTGAAGATGATGGCGGCGCCGAGAGCCACCACCGCCAGGATGGTGGCAGCGGCGGAGAACCAGTCCGCGTGATCAGCGATCCAGTTCATGATCCCGCCGGGGTCGTGGACCCCGTCGTGATGGATCACGTTCTTTATCCGATGAGCGGCCCGTTTCGCCGCGTCGTCCCGGATCTCCTTCGCCGACTCGATCCTGCTGCGCGCGACAGCCATGAGATGTGCGGCGTCGTCCCGCTTCTTCTCCTGCTTCGTGCGCTCGACATGGTCGTCCTTGGACGGAACGGTCCCTGTGTACGGCTCCAGCACCTTGAGAGCCGCCTTGTGGTCGACCTCCGCGGCACGGAAGTCCTCCAGGGCCGCGTCGGCCATGCGCTGCGCGCGATGCAGTTCACCGGCGTACTCGTCCGACTCGCCGTCCTTGACCTGGGTGCCGAGTGCCGTCGCCGCCTCGTTGTAGCGGTCGTACGCCTTCTTCAACCGCCCGGCCGTGTCACTCGCGGTCTCGTGGAAAGCGCGCCCGGCGTCGCTGTCCCAGCCGTCGACGGATGCCAACGCCCTGATGTTCCGGGCCTGTTTGTCGATCTCCTCGGCCATGCCGCGCAGCTTCTTGCCGAGCCGTGCCACCTCGTGCGGATCGCCGGGCACAGGATCGGAGTCGTACATCGGCGTCCAGTCACTCGGGCGGGCCGTCACTGCCTCTTCCCCTTCTGGTCACTCTTCTTGGCGTCGCGAAGTGCCTCGGCGAGCTGGTGATCGATGTCCTCGTACGCCTTGGCCGCCTCGGCGGTGTACTTGGCGAGGTTCTCGATGTCCTTCATCAGCTTTTTGCGGCTCTTCTTCCACGTGTCCGAGAAGTCGTCGAAGACATCCCGGAGTCTGTCGCTGCCCAGATCATCGCCGTAGCCGTCGGCGGGATTGCCGTGCTGGTCGAACTCACGGTGAATTCGGTAGAGCGAATCCGAGCAATCCTTGATCAGGTCGAGGTCGTATCGGGTTCTGTCCGCCACGGTTTCCAGGCTTCCTGCTCGACTGTCGTACGGGGTCGTCCCATTGCGCCGTGCCACGGACACGGGTGCGACCGAGCGCAGCGCGCCCCGTCGCACCCGGTGCGGTCCACAGGGTCCGACTAACCCTTGACGCCCTTGGCCAGCTGGTCGTCCAGGTCCTCGTACGCCTTCGCCGCGTCCTCCAGGAACTTGGCCATCCCCTTGAGGCCCTCGAGGGTGTCCTTCATGCCCTTGGTGAACTCCTTGAAGGAGTCGTCGAAGGCCTGGGAGCCCTTGGCCGTCGTGTAACCGTCGGCGACGAGGCCGTCGATGTAGCTGTCGAGGCCGTGGAGCTTGTCCTCCATCTTCTCCTTCTCGTGGCCGAGCCGCTTCGCGGCGTGCCGCATCTTCTCGTAAGTGATGTCCGCGTCTTTGCCGCCGGCCATGTGGCGTCCTCCATGCTTCAACTCGCCGCAGGGCCAACCCCCGTGGCTCCTGATGCGGATGGTGCGACCGTCCGCGTCGAGCAAGCAGCTTAACTACGGCGCTTGCAGCCGCACACCCCGGTTGTGTCACGAGCGCGCACCAAGCCCGGTTCCCGGACGGGGTCTTCGTGGTTCCCTCACACGGGCCGTTGCCTGCGGGAAGCGATGAGCGGCTATGGTCGGGAGCACTGTGGCCGGCGTTCCGGAAGCGGCCATCGGTGTCTGGGGGAGGACGAGCGTGCGGTTGACTCTGACCGTCGTCGACCCGCTCGGCGGCGCCACCGCCGACGTGGTTCTCGACGCGGATCCCGAGTCCTCGGTGGGGGACATCGCCAAGGAGCTCGCGGAACACGTCGGTCACAGCGGCGGTGCGCAGATCATCCCCCTCGGACAGCACCGGGGAGCCGCGGACGGCGGCGCGCCGGTCGCGTACGTCGACGGGCATCCCGTCGACCCCGCCGCGACCATCGCCACCTCGCCGCTGCGCGAGGGCGCTGTCGTGAGCCTGCACGATCCGGCCGGATGCCTGCCCGGCGAGCCGACCGGGCTGGTCGAACTGCGGGTGGCGGGCGGCCCCGCGGCCGGTGCCGTGCACCGGCTCGGGATCGGCCGGTACGACATCGGCTCCGGGGCCGCGTCGTACGTACGCGTCGACGATCCCGAACTTCCGCAAAGGGCACTGACATTGTCAGTCGCAACGGACGGGACGTGCGGCGTCGCCGTGCACGGGGAGAAGGAGGACGTCACCCTCGACGGCGCCCCCTTCGAGGAGCGCGAGGACGACTCCTGGCCGCTCGGCAGCCAGATCGCCGTCGGCAACTCCCTTTTCCAGCTCGACCGTTACGCACAGCCCGATGCCGCGCTCAAGTGGTCGGACGACGGTGCCGGCCTCGACTACAACCGGCCGCCGCGGCTGCGCCCGCCGGAGCGCGAGACGAAGTTCCGGCTGCCGAGTCCCGTACGGGACTACGAGGCCCGGCCGCTGCCCTGGCTGATGGCGCTGACACCGCTCGTCAGCGCCGTCGTCATGGTGCTGGTCTTCGGGCGCTGGTACTACATGATCATGGCGCTGCTGAGCCCGCTCATCATGCTCGGCAACTACCTCATGGACAAGAAGCAGGGCCGCAAGTCCCACGCCAAGCAGGTCAAGGAGTACAACGAGCACAAGGCGCGGATCGAGAAGGACGCCAAGGAGGCGCTGGTCGCCGAACGGCTCGACCGGCGCCGGGCGGTCCCCGATCCGGCGACCGTGCTGTCGCTGGGCACCGGGCCGCGCACCCGGCTGTGGGAGCGGCGCCGCACCGACGCCGACCACCTGCTGCTGCGCGTCGGCACCGGACGGCTGCCGTCCGAGGTCGTGCTCGACGATCCCGAGCAGGACGACCACAAGCGCCAGGTCACCTGGACCATCGAGGACACGCCCGTCGCCCTCCCGCTGGCCGAGCGCGGTGTCGTCGGTATCGCCGGACCCGGTGACTCGGCCCGGGCGCTGGGCCGTTGGGCCGTCGCGCAGACCGCGGCGCTGCACAGTCCGCTGGACGTCCAGTTCTACGTCCTGACGGAGAACGGCGGCCAGGACAGCTGGGACTGGGTGCGCTGGCTCCCGCACAGCAGGCCCGCCGGCGCCCAGGACGCCAACGTCCTCATCGGCACGGACGCCGAGACCGTCGGCGCCCGCATCGGTGAGCTGACCCAGCTCCTCGACGCCCGGCAGAAGGCCGCCAGGCAGAACGGCAACAAGGCCTCGTTCGGCGATCCGGACATCGTCGTCGTCTGGGACGGGTCCCGGCGGCTGCGGTCCATGCCGGGTGTGGTGCGGCTGCTGCGCGAGGGCCCGGCCATGTCCGTGTACGCGATCTGCCTGGACGCCGAGGAGCGGTTCCTGCCCGGCGAGTGCCAGGCCGTCGTCATCGCGGAGCCCAGGCCCGAGGAGCACCCGGACGAGCGGCGGCCCGTCGAGGCCGCGCCGGCCGCCCCCGGCGGCTTCCCCTCCTTCCACGCCTGGCACGCCGCCGGGACCGACGTCTCCGCCGCGGACACGCCGAAGGCGCTCGAACTGCGGCTGCGCGTCCAGCAGGCGGGCATCGCCCGCGTGCAGGACGTACGGCCCGACCTCGTGTCGGCCGCCTGGTGCTCCCGGCTCGCGCGCGCCCTGTCCGCGCTGCGCGACATCAGCGGCGAGACCGAGGACTCGGCCCTGCCCGGCGCCAGCCGGCTGCTCGACGTGCTCCAGCTGGAGCCGCCGACCGGGGACGCGATCAGCGCGCGCTGGCGGATGGGCGGGCAGTCGACGACGGCCGTCATCGGCGAGTCCTACGACGGGCCGTTCGGCATCGACATGCGGCGCGACGGCCCGCACGGTCTGATCGCCGGTACGACGGGCTCCGGAAAGTCGGAGCTGCTCCAGACCATCGTGGCGTCGCTGGCCGTCGCCAACACCCCCGAGAACATGACGTTCGTCCTCGTCGACTACAAGGGCGGCTCGGCGTTCAAGGACTGCGTCCAGCTCCCGCACACCGTGGGCATGGTGACCGACCTCGACGCCCATCTCGTGGAGCGGGCGCTGGAATCGCTCGGCGCGGAGCTCAAGCGGCGCGAGCACATCCTCGCCGCCGCCGACGCCAAGGACATCGAGGACTACCAGGACCTCGTCCGCCGTGATCCCTCGCACGCGCCCGTGCCCCGGCTCCTCATCGTCATCGACGAGTTCGCCTCCATGGTGCGCGACCTGCCCGACTTCGTGACGGGTCTGGTCAACATCGCCCAGCGGGGCCGTTCGCTCGGCATCCACCTGCTGCTGGCCACCCAGCGGCCCAGCGGTGTCGTCTCGCCCGAGATCCGGGCCAACACCAACCTCCGGATAGCGCTGCGCGTGACCGACGGCGGCGAGTCGAGCGACGTCATCGACTCCCCGGAAGCCGGGCAGATCTCCAAGAGCACGCCGGGCCGCGCCTACGTCCGGCTCGGGCACGCCTCGCTCGTACCGTTCCAGTCGGGACGCGTCGGCGGACGCCGGCCCGGTGCCGCCGATCCGGCGGTGCTCGCACCCTGGGCGGGACCGCTCGGCTGGACGGACCTCGGGCGGGCCGCGCTGGTCAAGCCGAAGGCCGAGCAGCGCGAGGAGGAGGAGATCACCGACCTCAAGGTGCTGGTCGACGCCGTGCGCGAGGCCAACCGGGCCCTCGGCATCCCGCCCCAGCACAGCCCCTGGCTGCCCGCCCTCTCCGAGACGCTGCTGCTCGACGAGATCACCGTGCCCGCGTTCTCCGGCGGTCCGGGCAAGCTGCCGCCCGCCCCGTACGGCGTCGCGGACCTGCCCGCCGACCAGGCCCGCCGGCCCGTCGTGGTGGACTTCGCCTCCTTCGGGCACCTGCTCATCGGCGGCGCCCCCCGCAGCGGACGCTCGCAGATCCTGCGGACGATCGCGGGTTCGCTGGCCCGTACCCACTCGGCGGCCGACGTCCACCTCTACGGCATCGACTGCGGCAACGGCGCGCTCAACGCGCTGACCCGGCTGCCGCACTGCGGCGCGGTCGTCGGCCGCAACCAGACCGAACGCGCGGTCCGTCTCGTCGCCCGGCTCAAAGGTGAACTCACCCGCAGGCAGGACCTGTTGGCCGACAAGGGCTTCGCCGACATCGGCGAGCAGCGGGCCGCGTCGGCGGAGGACGAACGGCTCCCGCACATCGTGGTGCTGCTGGACCGCTGGGAAGGCTGGCTGCCGACGCTCGGCGAGTACGACCACGGCGACCTGACCGACCAGCTCACCGCGATGATGCGCGAGGGCGCGAGCGTCGGGCTGCACCTGGTGATGACGGGCGACCGCCAGATCCTCTCCACCCGGATCGGCTCGCTCACCGAGGACAAGTACGCTCTGCGGCTCGCCGACCGCTCCGACTTCTCCCTGATCGGCGTCAACGCGCGCAAGGTCCCCGAGGAGATCCCGCCCGGCCGCGGCTACCGCAACGAGCACGGCACCGAGACCCAGTTCGCCCTGCTCACGGAGGACGCCACCGGCCAGGGCCAGGCCGCGGCGCTCACGGCGATCGGCGAGGCGGCCACGGTCCGCGACGCCGGGCTGCCGCGCGCCCGGCGCCCGTTCCGGGTCGACGTGCTGCCCACCCGGATCGGCTTCGCCGAGGCGTGGGAGATGCGCGACCCGGAGGCCTCCCGCTCCCGGCTGTGGAGCCTGGTGGGCATCGGCGGCGACGACGTCATGGGCTTCGGCCCCGACCTCTCCCGGGGCGTGCCGACGTTCGTCGTCGCGGGGCCCGCCAAGTCCGGGCGCAGTACGACGCTGATGAACATGGCGCGCTCGTACCTGGCCCAGGGCGTACGTCTGGTCGTCGCGGCGCCGCGCCCGTCGCCGCTGCGTGAACTGGACGGGCGGGAAGGCGTGTTGAAGGTCTTCGACGAGGACGACATCGAGGGCGACGACCTGCGGGAGGCCATCGACTCCGCGACGCCCGAGGAGCCGGTCGTGGTGCTGGTCGACGACGGCGAGGTCCTGGAGGACTGCGACGCCGGGACGGTCTTCAAGCGGATCGTGCAGCGCGGCACCGAACGCGGTCTCGGTCTGGTCATCGCCGGTGACGAGGAGGACGTGTGCAGCGGGTTCTCCGGCTGGCAGGTCGAGATGAAGAAGGGCCGCCGCGGCATCCTGCTGTGTCCGCAGGACTCCTCCGCGGGTGAACTGATCGGCATCCGCACGAACCGCAGCATGGTCGGCGGCCCGGTCGCCCCCGGCAAGGGCCTGCTGCACCTCGGCGACGGGGAGCCGCTGACGGTGACGACACCGATGTGAGCCGCGGGCCTGAGCGGAGCGGGTGGCAGAGGGATGAAGGGGGCGGGCCCGGTGGGCGGATCGGCGAAACCGAAGCGGCGCAGGGCCGCTGGGGCGGCGCTGGGCCACGAGCACGTGCGGCGGCGGCCGTCCGCGTGGGCGCAGGCGAGGGAGAAGGCGTCCCGGGGGGAGGCGTCCGGTGGCTGTCTGATCCTTCTGGCCGCCATGGCCGCAGCCGTCGGGTTCGCGTTCATGGTCATGACCTGGGGATCCGAACTCTGGGGCGACACGGCCCCCGCCTGGCCCGGCAACGGCTACGGCTTCGCGGCCGCAGTCGGGGCCGTACTGCCCCTCGGACTGGCCACGGTGATCGTGACACTCGACAGGATGAAGTGGAGGACGAGCCCGCTCCGCTCGCTCGGCTGGGTGCTCGCCTCACTGCCCGGAGTCGCCGCCTGCTTCCTGTGGGCCGTGGTCGTGTTCGCCACCTTCCGCCCCAGGCACCACCGCGACTGGGGCTCCGCGTGCCACAGCAGGGGCAACCCCTGCTGGGTCCACGTCGAGTACCCGTATGTCTGGGCCGTCGGCCTGCTCTCGACGGTGCTCGTCGCCGCCGCGCTGATCACCGTGCTCGTCAGGATCGCGAACGCCCACGAGAAGACCCCGTCCGCCTGAGCCCCGTGCCTCCCGCCCCCGCTCCGAGCCCGCCCCTGGGGCCGGCGTCCGGCGGCCGGCCGACCCCTCCGCCGCCCCGTGTGACGCGGATCACGGGAACCCGGGGTGCACGGATCGACAGTCACGAGGGTGAGCACTGACATGCGTACCCGGATACGGGCCGGGGATCCGAGCGCGTTCGCCGAGCTGTACGACAGTTACGCACGCGCCGTGTACAACCACGCCTTCCGCCTCACCGCCGACTGGACCGCGGCGGAGGACGTGATGGCCGAGACCTTCATGGAAGCGTGGCGGCTGCGTGACCGGGTCAGCGCCGAAGGCGGCAGCCTGCGGCCGTGGCTGCTGGGCGTGGCGGTCAACGTCGCCCGTGGCCACCACCGCAGCAACCGGCGCTACCGGGCCGCGGCGAACGCCGCCGCGGAGGCCGAGACGGCGCTGCCCGACCATGCCGACGAGGTGGCGGGCCGGCTCGACGACCGACGGCGTATCGCCGCCGCCCTGCGCGCGCTCGCCGCACTGCGCAGACCCGAGCGCGAGGTCCTGACGCTGTGCCTCTGGGAGGGGCTGGAGTACACGGCCGCGGCCGAGGCGCTCGGCATCGCCGTCGGGACGGTGCGCTCACGTCTCTCCCGCGCACGCGCCAGACTGCGCAAACTCACCGAGGCCGAACTCGGCGGCCGAACTGCCGCCCGGGCGGCGCCGGTCCCGTACTCGGACCACCGCGCCGAAGGACGCACGGGAAAACCCGTACGAGGAAATCGGGAACTCGGCCGGCCGGATCGACAGACAAGAGGAGAACACATCCACTCGATCCGGCCCGTATCGGAAGGAAATCGATGAAAGCGACCCAGTCCCGGCAGAATCCGGCCGAGTGGGAGGAGAGCGCGCCTCTCCTCCCGAAGACTGCGCGCGATCTCCCGGCGGGCCGTCACCAGTTCCACAAGGAGCGTTTGATGGCCCACATCCAGCAGGACACCCAGCGGGACGCGAGCACCACGAAGGCCGCCCCCGCCCAGCCGAAGTCCCGAGGGTTCCGCCTGCTGCGCCCGGCGTTCGCGCTGCCCGCGATGGCGCTGGCCGGCGCGGTCGTCGCCGGGACGCTGCTGGTCGACAACGGCGTGCACGGCGGTGGCGCCGCCACCGGACCCACCACCGAACTCGCCACCGGACCCGCGATGATCGTCCCCGTCGGCGCCACGACCACCAGGGGCCTGCCGCAGCTGATCGATCAGGTCTCGTTGGCGGCGGCCGAGGAGACCCACCCCACGGTCGGGCCCGGCCAGTACGTCTACATCGAGTCCCAGACGTCCGACACCTTCGTGAAGACGGTCGGCGACGACAGCAGCCTCGCCAGCTACGCGCTGCACCGGCGCCAGATCTGGCGGTCCGCCGACGGCACCAAGGGCTGGCTGATCGACGCGGCCTCCAACGACAGTGCCGAGGGCGAGACGCTGAGCCTGCCCGACGAGCAGGGCAACACCCCCGAGGCCAACCTGAACCACCCGTCGTACGACTCCCTGGCCCGGCTGACCACCGACCCCGACGAGTTGCTGAAGCTGATCTACAAGGAGACCGCGGGACAGGGCAACACCCCCGACCAGGAGGCGTTCACCACGATCGGTGACCTGCTCGGCGAGAGCTACCCGCCCGCGGAGCTCTACTCGGCCCTGTTCAAGGCCGCCGCGAAGATCCCGGGCGTGGTCGTGGTGAACGACGCCAAGGACGCGCTCGGCCGCTCGGGCGTCGCGGTGGCACGGCTGGACGAGACCAGCGGCGAACGCGAGGAGTGGATCTTCGACAAGAAGACCCACGTCTTCCTCGGCGAGCGGACCGTCCAGGTCAAGTCGGTCTCCCAGGACGGGGTCGCCTTCAAGCCCGGCACCGTCCGCAACACCAGCGCCATCACCAGGCGCGCGATCGTCGACGGCATGAAGCAGACCCCCGGGCAGAAGGGCTGAGGTCCCGCCGCCCCAGGCTGAGACGCACCGCTGCTCACCGGCCCCGTGGCCGCCGTCCCAGGACGGCGGCCACCGTGCTGTGCGGGCCTCGGCGGCCGAGGCCCGGCGTCGGCACCGGCAGTGCACGGCCACTACCGGGGATTTCCGGCGCAGGCCCTAGCCCACCTTGTTCATCCGGGCCACCGGGTCCCCCGCCTCCGCGTTGTCCGTCTCGTAGGTGAGGTCGCCGCCGACAGGGGTCAGCCGGACCTCGTGGCGTCCCTTGGTGCAGACGTCACGGTTGGACTCCGAGGCCACGCTCGTGGCGACGAGCTGCTTCTTCGTGACCTTCTTCAGCACGAGGACGTCGTCGCAGATGCCGCCGATCTGGTCGGTCTGCCGGAAGGTGCCCAACTCCTGCCCCACGGCGGCCCGGTGGACGGTGACGCGGAAGGTGCCCATGGGGAGGGTGCCGCCGAGACCGAGACCGTCGCCCTCCCAGGTGCCGAGGTAGGAGGCCGGGACCGCCGACAGCTGCTCGTCGGGACCGGAGGCGCTCGTCGTCGGAGCCGGTTCCGGGGCACTCTCCGTGGAGCCCGGCTCCTCGGCGGTCGCGCTCGGCCCCGTGTCGGAGACGCTCCGGCTCGCCGTGGCCGACGGGCGCCCGCCCGCCACGCTGCCCTCGCCCTTGTCGCCGCCCGGCAGCAGGTCGAGGAGGAACGCGGATCCCACGGTCACCGCCGCCAGCGCTCCCGCGACGGCGAGCGCGACCGTGCAGCTCATCCTGCGGCCCCGTCCGCCCGCCCCGGGCGCGGAGGTCGCCGCCACGCTGACCGAGAGCCTGCCCGGCCGGTCGGACGTGCGCCGGTCCGCTGTCCCCTCGTGGTGCACGGCGTCCCGGGGCCCGGTGTCCGGGCCCGCGCCCTGTCCCGGTACGTACGCGGGCATCGTGGGCGGCGGCCCGAAGCCCGGCGGAGGCGGCCCGAAGCCGCCGCCCGGTCCCGGAGTCCCGGCCGTCCCCCCGGACACCGCCCCGCCCGTCCCGGGGCCGGACCCGGAGTCCTGGACGGCCCGGGAGCCGGTCCCGGCCGCCCGCCCGGCCTCGACCGAGGGACTGCTGAAGCCCAACGGCCCCGAGGGCGCGGCCTGCGCGGCTCCCGTCGCCTCGAGGTTCAGCAGCTGTACGGCGCTTCGGCTCACCCGCTCGACCAGGGCGCCCGGCAGCCAGCCCGCCGACACCAGCCGGGCGGCACCCTGCGGTGCGAGCCGCAGGGCCACCTCGCCCGGAGCGGGCCGCGCCGAGGGCTCCTTGGCCAGGCAGTCCGCCACCAGCTCGCGCAACTCGCCTTCCAGGGAGTCGAGTCGGGGTTCCTCGTGCACCACCTTGTAGAGGAGGGAGGCGGAGGAGTCGCCGGGGAAGGGGGGTTCCCCGGTGGCCGCGTACGCGAGGACCGCGCCGAGCGAGAAGACGTCGGCCGCTCCCGTGACGCCCTTGCCGAGGATCTGCTCGGGGGACATGTAGCCGGGGGAGCCGACGGAGACCCCCGTCGAGGTCAGCGAGGCGGTGCCGTCCGTGGCCCGCGCGATGCCGAAGTCGATCAGGAGCGGACCGTCGAGGGTGAGCAGCACGTTGGAGGGTTTGACGTCACGGTGGACGAGGCCCAGCGCGTGGACCGCCGTGAGCGCCTCGGCCAGACCCGCGCCGAGGACGCGCGCGGAGTGGGGCGGGAGCGGTCCGCCGTCCGCCACGGCGGCCGTCAGCGAGGGACCGGCCGCGTAACCGGTGGCGACCCAGGGAACCGGTGCCTCCGGGTCCGCGTCCAGGACGGGCGCCGTCCACGCGCCGCCGACCCGCCGCGCGGCCTCGACCTCGCGGCGGAAGCGGGCGCGGAACTCCTCGTCGAGCGCGAAGTGCGGATGCACGATCTTGACCGCGACCGTACGGCCGCCCGCGCTGCGTCCCAGGTACACGCGCCCCATGCCGCCGGAACCCAGCCGGCCGAGCAGCCGGTAGGGCCCCACGGCCGTGGGTTCGTCGGCTCCGAGCGGCTGCATGGCACTCACGGTTCCCCCTCCCCCGTACACACTGCCCAGCAGCGTAGTGCCGTGACCGCCCCGGGCCCCCGGAACGAACGGGACCGGGGCGGCCGGGGCCTCACGGTTGCAGGAGCCGTACGTTCACGTCCGCCGGGAACCCGGTCGTCGAGCCGACCCGGCGCGCGAACTCCCGCACGGCCTCCAGCTGGGGGCCGCCGAAGCGGAAGTCGAGCGTGGTGAAGTACTGCTCCAGGACGGACTCGTCGAAGGCCTCCCACCGGGCCGCCTGCTCGGCGACCTTGGAGACCTCGTCCAGGGAGAGGTCCCGGGAGGAGAGGAAGGCCTGGTGCACCTTGCGGGTGAGCAGCGGTTCGCGCTCCAGGTAGTCGCGCCGGGCCGCCCACACGGCGAAGACGAACGGCAGACCCGTCCACTCCTTCCACAGCGCGCCGAGGTCGTGCACCTGGAGCCCGTACTTCGGCCCGTCGAGCAGGTTGGCGCGCAGCGCCGCGTCGCCGATGAGGACGGCGGCGTCGGCCTCCTGCATCATCAGGCTCAGATCGGGCGGGCACGTGTAGTAGGAGGGCCGCACCCCGACCTTCTCGGCCAGCAGCAGCTGGGCGAGCCGCACGGAGGTGCGCGAGGTCGAGCCGAGGGCGACGCGGGCGCCGTCCAGCCGGTCGAGGGGGACCTGCGAGACGATCACGCAGGACATCACGGGGCCGTCGCAGCCGACAGCGATGTCGGGAAAGGCGACGAGGTCGTCGGCGTGCTTGAGGAACTCGACGAGCGTGATGGGCCCGATGTCGAGATCCCCTCGCACCAGCTGCTCGCTGAGCTTCTCAGGGGTGTCCTTGGTGAGCTCGAAGTCGAGGAGCGTGCCCGTTCTCGCGAGCCCCCAGTACAGGGGCAGGCAGTTCAGGAACTGGATGTGGCCGACGCGCGGCCGGGTGCGAGAATTGTCCACATCGCGAGGCTAGCCCCCATGCGATACCGTGCAGGCTCCAGGGTCGGCGTGTGCGGGTGGAAACCGTCCCGACCCCTCGTGTCAACCGTCGTGACACCTCGCAGTCAACGCACGTCAGGCCTTTGACCAGCACGGACCACCCATCCGAATGACTTGATCTTTGCCTCTATTGCTTTCGGCTGCCTGCGTGCTAGGCTCGCCGCAAGTTGCAGTTTGGTTTCCCTTGCAGTACAGAGCCTGCGGAGCATGTGACCGCGGGCTCTCGTCGTTTTCAGACGTATGCAGTTGTTTACACAATCGCAGGTTCTGGAGCAGGGCAACCCTTTGGGCCCAAGGAGGGCTTATGGCTACCGGAACCGTGAAGTGGTTCAACGCCGAAAAGGGCTTTGGTTTCATTGCCCAGGAAGGCGGCGGCCCGGACGTCTTCGTCCACTACTCCGCGATCAACGCGAACGGCTTCCGTTCGCTCGAAGAGAACCAGTCGGTTTCCTTCGACGTCACGCAGGGTCCGAAGGGCCCGCAGGCGGAGAACGTCACTCCGCTCTAAGCCTGCGGCTCCATGAGCCCGAAGCTTTGATCCGGAACGGATAGCAGTACCCAAGGAGCCCCGCGCCAGCCGGCAGCGGGGCTCCTGCCTTTGCCGGGTCAGCCGGTGAAGAGGAAGTACTTCCAGGCGCCGTCCGTCGTCGAGTTCACCGAGTCGCCCGACGAGCCCTTGACGTAGGAGTCACGCACCCGGAAACGGACGTTCTTCGGCGGGGTGCCGGTGATCTGCACCTGGGACTTGCCCGAGGAACTCAGCGTGAAGTACTGCGTGCCCGTCGTCACCCAGGAGCCCTGGGAGTAGGCCTGCATCTGCAGACGCTGCTTGCGGCCCGGGTAGGCCGTCATGGTCGTCGTGAAGACGGGGTCCGTGGACTGGTGGAAGTAGTAGTACGTGTGTCCGTACACCGACCTCGTCGTGTAGTGCTTGGAGACGGCCGTCGACACACTGACCCGGGCGCCCACCTTCACGGTCACCGACTTGGCGGCGTAGCGGGCGTCGCCCGCGAACTTCGCCGTGACCGTCGCGTTCCGCTTGAGGTCGAGGGTGACCGACAGGTTGCCGGACGCGTCGACCCTGCCGGTCCGCACCCGCGTGTTGGGCTTGTCGGAACCGTAGGGGTCGGCCCAGATCTCGACCGTGCGGTTCTTGTACGTCGAGCCGAGGTGCGCGGTGAACTTCACGTCCGCGCCGTAGGAGTACACCTTGCCGTTGTTGTTCAGCGTCAGGGCGGGGGTCGCGCGCGAGACGGCCACGGTGTCCGAGCCGGATCCCGCCGCGTGGGCGGGGTCCCCCGCGTACGCGGCCGTGTACTTCACGTTGCCGCCGACCGTCGGGGTGTCGGTGAAGGAGTACGTGCCGTCGGCGGCGACCGCCACCGAGCCGAGCGACTTGCCTCCCGGTGACTCCAGGTCGGTGCGGGTCAGCGTCAGCCGGACACCGGCCGGGAGCGCCTCCTTGGACGTGACCTTGCCCTTGACGGTCAGCTTCCTGGCGCGGGTCGCGGTGGCCGGGGCGCTCACGCTGACGGAGGTGGCCGGCTTGGCCGCGTCGACCAGGACGCGCAGCGAGTACACGCCCAGGCTGTTGGTGGAGACGGCGAAGAGCCGGCTCTGGTCGGGTGCCCAGGCGAGGCCGGACTCTGCCAGCGTGTCGGCGCCGCTGCTGTCCCCGGTGTTGGGGAAGTCGTACTGTCTGAGCGCACTCGTGGCGCCGGACCGGAAGACGTACACGTCCGGGTCGTACCAGGCGAAGGAGCCGGCCGCGACCATGCCGCTCGGGGCGATGTCGACCGCGTTCGGGTAGGCGACGGTCCGGTAGGTGCCGTCGTCCGACAGGTCCGACGTGCGGTACACGGTGTGGGCGTTGGGGCCCGCGCCGGCGACCACGACGTCCTTGCCGTCCGGTGTGACGGCCAGGTCCGCCAGGCTGCCGCCGCTCGACGGAGAGGTGTGGGCGGTACGGACGACCGTGTCCCCGGACACGTCGTACACGGCCAGTTCGAGCGGGCTCTGCACCGGGATGCCGGCGACCAGCTGACCGGGCGCACCCGGTGCGGAGGCGAGCATCGGGGCCGCGAACCAGGGACTGTCGGCGTCCTGGGCCAGCGCGACCTTGTGCTCGGGACCGGTCAGGTCGACGGATCCGATGTTGCCCTGACCGGCCGAGCCGTAGCCGAACCAGAGCCTGCCGCCCGCGAGGGCCGGGTACTTCGGGTCGGTGTTGCCGGTCGGGTAGCGGTCGGACTGGGTCGCCGTCGCCGTGTCGACCGCGACGATCGCGTCGTTGCCACCGGGCACGGCCGCGTACAGCGTGCCGGAGTCGGCCGACAGTTCGAGTCCCTGCACACCCGGCAACGAGGTGATCTGCTTGACGACGCTGCCGCTGTAGTCGGTGACCACGATCTTGCCGTTGGACGGATCGCTCACGAAGACCCGCCGGTGGACCCCGTCCACCACGATGTCGCCGACGGACTTGACCGGCAGGACCTTGCTGGAGTCGGCGGCGGCCGTCGTGGCCGTGCCGACGGTCAGGGCCACGGAGCCGAAGGCGACCGCGAACGCCGTGGCCATGGAAAGAGTGCGCTTGCGCACGCTGATTCGAACCCCCCGGAACGAAGATGTGGGGCCGCCGGACGTGCGGGCGACGGAAGCTGTGCGTGACCTGTGCACTCCGTGCGGCGAATGAGCGAAGGCTAAGTCATGGCACTGACAACCCGATCAACGGGGGGCACTTGCTACACGGCGTACAGAGCCTCTATCTCCCTGCCGAAGTCCTTCTCGATCGCCGCGCGCCGCAGCTTCATGGAGGGGGTGAGGTGGCCGGCCTCCTCGGTGAAGTCGACGGGCAGGACGGTGAACCGGCGGATGGACTCGGGGCGCGAGACGAGCCGGTTGGCCTCGTCGACGGCGCGCTGGAGGATGGCCAGCAACTCCGGTTCGTCCGCCACGAGTTCGGGGGAAACCGGGTGCTTGCCGTTCATCCGGCGCCAGTGGGTGATGCCCTCGGGGTCGAGGGTGAGAAGGGCGGAGACGAACGGGCGGCGGTCGCCCAGGACCATGCACTGGGAGACCAGCGGATGGGAGCGGAGGAAGTCCTGCAGGGGTGCCGGGGCGACGTTCTTGCCGCCCGCGGTGATCAGGATCTCCTTCTTGCGGCCGGTGATGGCGAGATAGCCGCCGTCGTCCAGTTCCCCGATGTCGCCGGTGGCGAGCCAGCCGTCCGGGGCGGCGTCGACGACACCGCCCGCGTGCGGGTCCCAGTAGCCGCGGAAGACCTGGGCGCCGCACAGCAGCACCTCCCCGTCGGCGGCGATCCGCACCCGGGTGCCCGGCAGGGGCAGACCCACCGTGCCGAGGCGCGGCTTCTGCGGGGGCGTGACGGTCGCGGCGGCCGTGGTCTCCGTCAGTCCGTACCCCTCGAAGATCTCGATCCCGGCTCCCGCGTAGAAGGCGGCGAGCCGGCGGCCGAGCGGGGAGCCGCCGCAGATGACGTGCCGGACCCTGCCGCCGAGGGCGCTCCGGATGCGGCGGTAGACCAGGGGGTCGTAGAGGGCGCGGGCCGCGCGCAGGGAGCGGCTCGGTCCGGGACCGGTGCCGTGTTGCCCGGCCTCGACCGCCTCGCCGTACTTCTGGGCGATCCGGGCCGCCCGGTCGAAGGACGGACCGCGGCCCATCCGTTCGGCCGTGGCGCGGGCGGTGTTGAAGACCTTCTCCAGGACGTACGGGATGGCGAGCAGGAAGGTCGGCCTGAACGAGGCCAGGTCCGCGAGGAGTTCCTCGGTCCCCAGACCCGGCGCGTGGCCGAGTTTCACCCGGGCGCGCAGACAGGCCACGGCCACCATGCGTCCGAAGACGTGCGAGAGGGGGAGGAAGAGGAGGGTGGAGGCGGGTTCCTGGGTGCGGGACCTGAAGACCGGGTGGAGCAGTTCGACGGCGTTGTCGACCTCGGCGAAGAAGTTGCCGTGGGACAGGACGCAGCCCTTGGGACGGCCGGTGGTTCCCGAGGTGTAGATGAGGGTGGCGAGCGTGTCCGGGCCCAGCATCCCGCGCCGTACGGCCACCTCCTGGTCCGGGACCTCTCGGCCGAGTTCCGCGAGCCGCTCCAGATGCCCCTTCTCGAAGACCCACATGTGCCGCAGGTCGGGCAGGTGATCGCGCTCGGGGCCGAGCGCCGCCGCCTGCCCCACGTTCTCCACGGCGAGCGCGACGGCCCCCGAGTCCTGGAGGATCCAGCGGGTCTGGAAGACCGAGGAGGTCGGGTAGACGGGCACGGTGACCAGGCCCGCGGCCCAGGCGGCGAAGTCGAGGAGCGTCCATTCGTACGTCGTCCGGGCCATGATGGCGATCCGGTCGCCCGGCACGAGCCCCTCCGCGATCAGCCCTTTGGCCACCGCCAGGACCTGGTCGGCGAACTCCGCGGCGCTCACGTCCCTCCAGCCCTCGCCGTCCGGCGCCTTCCGGCTGAGGACCGGCTCCAGCGGAGCCGCTGCGGCGTTGTCGAACGGGATGTCCGCGAGGGAGCCGTGCGTCACCCGGCCCACGATCGGCGGCACCGCGACCTCGCGCACGACACCGTCCAGCCGCTTGATCTCGGGCTCCGGGAGGAGGGGGACGGAGTCGGAGGAGTACGGGCTGGACACGGGGCGGCTCCTTGTCGGCCGGAGGCCGGGGCGGGTGCAAGGCGTGTTCGGGCTCGGACGGGCGCGGGGCGCACATCCTCATACGGCCCTGGGAAACGGGGGGTTCAGGGGTCTCCGCAACCCGGTGAGACGGGGATCGTACGGCGCCGAAGTGTGGGGTTTGTGACGCTTTGCCGCAGGCGAGGTGGGAGTTACCCGGGGTAGCTGTGCCCTTCTGCGCACCGACGGCCCCTGCGCCGACGGCCCCGGCGACCTCGGCGCGGACACTCCCGGGGCACCCGCGCCCGGACCCCCGCGAGCCGTCACCGGGCACCCCGGCCCCAGGGGATCTCCGCACGGCATCTCGACCCCACCCTCCCCCTGACGTAGCCTTACCCCCGGTAACTTACTCCAGAGTAAATAGATGCCCGCCCGGACACCGGACAATCCCCTTCCCGGAAAACACCGTCCCGCCCGCCGAGAGCCGCACCTCCCCGTCCGCCTGGAGACTTCGATGCGCACTCAGCCGCCCGTCCGCCCCGAGCCGCGGACCCGCACCCTCGCCGCCGCCCCCTCCCTCGTCCCGCTGCTGGCCCGCGGCGCCCTGCTCTCCCCCTTCAAGCGACCCCGCCCGGACGCCCCCGTCCCCGCCACCCGGCTCGTCCTCCCCGGCGTGCGGATCGACCTCGCCCACCTCGCCGCGTACGAGCGGGCGTGCGGGTTCCCGACCGGCGCGGACGCCCTGCCGGTGACCTATCCGCACGTGCTCGCCTTCCCGCTGGCGATGCGGATCATGGCGGGGCGCGCGTTCCCGCTCCCGCTGCTCGGGCTGGTGCACACCTCGATCGAGATCACCCGGCACGAGGGGATCACCGCGACCCAGGAGCACGAACTCGAGGTGACGGTGGAGAAGTCGGCGCCGCACCGACGGGGGACGGAGGTGACCGTGCTGACCGGGGCGAGGGCCCGCGGCAGGCTCGTGTGGGAGTCGAGGAGCACCTATCTCGCCCGGCACCGCCCCCGGACCCCGGACCGGACCGGGACCGGGACCGGGACCGGGGAGCACGAGACCCCGCCGCGCGCCCCGCTCCCCTCCCCCGGCGGATCCGAGCCGCTGCCGGCCGTCGCCGAGTGGCACCTCGCCCCGGACGTCGGCCGCCGCTACGGCGCCGTCTCCGGGGACCGCAACCCCATCCATCTGCACCCCCTCACCGCCCGCCTCTTCGGCTTCCCGCGCGCCGTCGCGCACGGCATGTGGACGGTCGCCCGCTGCCTCGCCGAGTACGGACCAGGGCAAGCGGTCGAGATACGGGCCGAGTTCAGGGCGCCGGTGCTGCTGCCGGGGACGGTGACGTACGCCGAGCGGGGGCCGTCCTTCGAACTCCGCTCGGGCGGCCGGGTCCATCTGCGGGGCGACGTACGGCCGCACGCGTGAGACGGATGACCTTCGGGCGAACGGCGCATGGCCCGAACCCCTCACCGCACGGCGCCCCGGCCGTCGGCTCCCGGTCGGCGGGGCCGGGGCGGCACGGCAGGGCGTCGGCAAGAGCGATCCGTACGCCGCCGCCCGCGCCCGGGCCGCCGCGCCGGAAGCGTCCGAACGGCTGCCCGCGCTCCGGCCGTACTACTCGCCGCAGCGGGCGGGCGCGTATCTCGAAGGCATCCTGGAGCGCAACGGCCTCGACGAGAAGGGCAGGCCACTGGCGCCCGCGCCGGACGGGAACGCGGGCCCCTGCGGACGGTGGTCCGCCGGGCCGCGCGCTGCGGCGCCAGGTCCCTGTACCGCGTGGGCCGTGAGAAGGTCGCCCCCGCGCTGCGCCGCTGGGGCCGGAACCGACGTCGGCCGGCTCGGCGGGACCCGCCGGCCGGAGGTGTCAGACCTCCGCCGCGGCCCGGGACGGGACGCCCGCGGCGGGCGGGGTCCAGGGCCGGCCCTGCATGAGGGTGCCGAGTCCCGCCCAGGCGAAGTTCATCAGGGTGGCGGCGGCCTGCCGGGCCGAGACGCCGGGGGTGGCGTTGGCCCACGCTGCCATCGACTCGGCGGCGCCGACGAGCGCCTCCGCGAGTCCGGCGACCTCGCGCGCGGGCAACGACGGGTCGCGGTGCGCCTCGCGCGCCGCGACGACGATCAACTGCGTGACGAACCGGACCAGTTCCTCGCGCATCGCGAAGACCTCGGCGGCGAAGGGCTCACCGTGCGTACGGGCCTGGAGGTGCAGGACCGACCAGCCGTCGGGGTGCTCGGCGGTGTGGGTGAAGAACGCCCGCAGCCCTTCCCAGAGTTGCCGGTCCGCGGGCAGCTCCGTGCGGACGCCGGAGCGGACCGCCGCGGTGAGCGCCTCGGCCTCACGCCGGATGCACGCGGTGAAGAGGTCTTCCTTCGAGTTCAGGTACAGGTACACCAACGGCTTGGACACGCCCGCCAGTTCGGCGATCTCGTCCATCGACGCGGCCCGGTACCCACGCTGCCCGAAGGTCCGTACGGCCGCGTCCAGCATCTGCTGTTCGCGCACCGCACGCGGCATCCGCTTGTTCTTCACAGCACCCATGCGCCAAGCCTACGAGGGGCCGCCGCCCGGCCGGGCGCACAGCGGCCTCAGGAAGCCTGGTTCGCGGCGCCCCGGGCGGCCTCGTCCACGGCGGCGTCCTCCTGGTTGCGGTTGCGCTCCAGGTTGGCCTTGGCGCGGTCGACGCGGGCGACGACCTGCTCCGAGGCGCGGTCGCGGGCGCCGCGCAGCGCGACGAAGCTGATCGGCGCGGAGATCACCAGGGCCAGCAGGACGATCCACATGAAGTTCGAGTCGCCGAGGCCGCGCGGGGCGATGCCCGAGTAGACGAGGCCCCAGACGACCACGAAGCAGCCCACGAAGACACCGAGGCGCATCAGTGTGTAGCGGAGCATCTCAAATCCACTCTTCCGTTCCGAATGTTCCCGAAGAACCCCGTCCAGTGAAGCACGCCGGGAGGTCGATCTTGCAGGGGGTCCTCCGTCGCCCGGCGCCGGGCACCTCAGGCGCGCCGGGCGAGGGGCAGCAGCATCGTGACGTCGTCCCGTTCCTCGCCGGGCGCGACGCGGATCGCGCCCGGGACCCGCCCGACCTCCTTGTAGCCGCAGGAGGCGTAGAAGCGCTCCAGGCCTTCGCCGCCCCGGCAGGTCAGCCGTATCGCGTCGATGCCGTCGAGGCCGCCCGCGGCCTCCTCCGCGGCGGCGAGCAGGTCCCGGCCGTACCCCTTGCCCTGGTGCCGTGGGTGCACCATCACGGTGTACAGCCAGACCCAGTGCCGCATCAGCCGGTGGGTGTTGTGGGTGATGAAGGCGGTCGCCGCGACGGCGCCCCCCTCGTCCCGCCCCACCAGGAGCCGGGTGCGGCCCTCCGCCATGGCGACGAAGTGCTTCACGAGTTCGGGGCGCACGTCGCCGGCGGCCACCGGCGGCACGAAGCCGACGGAGCCGCCCGCGTTCGAGACGTCCACCCACAGGGCGACGACACCGTCCCGGAGTTCGGGGGTGACCGCCGGGTCCAGTTCGAAGACCAGTGCCACGTCAGACCCGCATCGGCTGGGGCGCCTCACGGCGCGCCGGGTCCGGTCCGTCGTACTCGCGGATGATCTCGTACCGCGTGTTGCGCTCCACCGGGCGGAAGCCCGCGTCGCGGATGAGGTCCAGCAGGTCCTCACGGGTGAGCTTGTTCGGGGTGCCGTAGTTGTCGGCGTCGTGCGTGATCTTGTACTCGACGACCGAGCCGTCCATGTCGTCGGCGCCGTGCTGGAGCGCGAGCTGGGCGGTCTGGACGCCGTGCATGACCCAGAAGACCTTGACGTGCGGGACGTTGTCGAAGAGCAGGCGCGAGACCGCGAAGGTCTTCAGCGCCTCGGCACCGGTCGCCATCTGGGTGCGCGCCTGGAGCCGGTTCCTGACCTTGCCGTCCTGCATGTCCACGAAGTCGTGCTGGTAGCGCAGCGGGATGAAGACCTGGAAACCGCCGGTCTCGTCCTGGAGCTCACGCAGCCGCAGCACGTGGTCGACCCGGTGCCGGGGCTCCTCGATGTGCCCGTACAGCATCGTGCACGGGGTCTTGAGACCCTTCTCGTGCGCGAGGCGGTGGATGCGCGACCAGTCCTCCCAGTGGGTGCGGTGGTCGACGATGTGCTGCCTGACCTCCCAGTCGAAGATCTCCGCGCCGCCGCCGGTCAGCGACTCCAGACCGGCCTCGATCAGCTCGTCGAGGATCTCGGAGGCCGACAGCCCCGAGATGGTCTCGAAGTGGTGGATCTCGGTGGCCGTGAACGCCTTCAGCGAGACGTTCGGCAGGGCCTTCTTCAGCTCGCTGAGCGAGCGCGGGTAGTAGCGCCAGGGCAGGCTGGGGTGCAGGCCGTTGACGATGTGCAGCTCGGTGAGGTTCTCGCCCTCCATCGCCTTGGCGAGCTTCACCGCCTCCTCGATGCGCATCGTGTACGCGTCCTTCTCGCCCGGCTTGCGCTGGAACGAGCAGTACGCGCAGGACGCGGTGCACACGTTCGTCATGTTCAGGTGGCGGTTGACGTTGAAGTGGACGACGTCGCCGTTCTTGCGCGTGCGCACCTCGTGCGCGAGGCCGCCGAGCCACGCCAGGTCGTCCGACTCGTAGAGCGCGATGCCGTCCTCGCGGGTCAGCCGCTCACCGGCCCGGACCTTGTCCTCCAGCTCGCGCTTGAGCCCGACATCCATGCGATTACCTCTCCCTGTGACGAACGCTGCAACCGTACTCCCCGCCCTCTCGGCGAAAAGCCCCCACCTGGGCCTTTCGCCCCCCGGGGTGTGCCTAGTCCTCTTCCGGCAGCTCTCCGACCCGGTTCTCCCACTTCGTGGAGAGCACGATCGTCGTACGGGTGCGGGAGACGCCCTTGGTCCCGGACAGGCGCCGGATGGTCTTCTCCAGTCCGTCGACGTCGCTGGAGCGCACCTTGAGCATGAACGAGTCGTCGCCCGCGATGAACCAGCAGTCCTCGATCTCGCTGAGGTCGCGCAGCCGCCGGGCCACGTCCTCGTGGTCGGCCGCGTCGGAGAGCGAGATGCCGATCAGGGCGGTGACGCCGAGACCGAGCGAGGCCGAGTCGACCGTCGCGCGGTACCCGGTGATGACGCCGGCCGCCTCCAGCCGGTTGATGCGGTCGGTGACACTGGGTCCCGACAGACCGACGAGGCGCCCCAGCTCCGCGTAGGAGGCCCGGCCGTTCTCCCTCAGGGCCTGGATGAGCTGCCTGTCCACCGCGTCCATGCGATCGAAGCCTTCCACTGAAAAGGTCTGAGAAGTCCTGAGAATCTTGCGAGTCTAGGGGGTCGCGCCCCGGGAACCGCTCCCGAGTTCGCCCTTCCACCGGCGGTAGAGACCGTGTTCGACGCCCGCCGCGTCGAGGACCCGCCCGGCGACGAAGTCCACCAGGTCCTGGATGTGCGTGGCTCCCGCGTAGAACGCCGGCGAGGCGGGCAGCACGATGGCGCCCGCGTCGTCCAGGGAGACCAGGTGACGCAGTGTCTGCCCGTTCAGCGGGGTCTCCCGCACGGCCACGACCAGCTTGCGCCCCTCCTTCAGGGTGACGCTCGCGGACCGCTGCAACAGGTCCTTGGACAGGCCGAGCGCGACCCCGGCCACGCACGCGGTGGAGGCGGGTACGATCAGCATGCCCCGGGCCGGGTACGAGCCCGACGAGGGCCCGGCCGCCAGGTCGCCCGCGCTCCAGTGCCGTACGGCGTCGAGGTGCTCGTCGGGGACGTCGAAGGTGCCGGGCTTGCCGTCGGCGCCCCGCTCCAGCCACGCGCGCAGGTCGCCCCGCCAGTGGGCGTCACGGAAGGGGAGGCCGGTCTCGTCGAGCAGCGTGAGCCGCGAGGCCCTGCTGACGACCAGGTCGACGCTCTCCCCCGCGTCCAGCAGCGAACGCAGCACCGCGGCCGCGTACGGCGTACCGGACGCGCCGGACACCCCCACGATCCAAGGCCGGCGCTGCGTCTGTCCTGGCTTCATGATGTCGAGCCTATCCGGCCACCGCCCATGTTCAGACCGTCAGCCCGCGCACCAGCAGGTCGAGCAGGGCGCACACGAACAGGGCGATCCCGATGAAGCCGTTGACCTGGAAGAACGCCCGGTTGAGCCGGCTCAGGTCGTGCGGCTTCACGATGGAGTGCTCGTAGAGGAACGCGCCCGCCACGATCACCAGACCGAGCCAGAAGAAGGCTCCGGCGCCGGTGGCCACCCCGTACCCGACGAAGAGCGCCGTCGTCACCGCGTGGCAGACCCGCGCGCCCGTGACCGCGGCCGGGATGCCGAAGCGGGCCGGCACGGACATCACACCGATCTCGCGGTCCGTCTCGACGTCCTGGCAGGCGTAGATCAGGTCGAAGCCGCCGATCCAGACGCCGACCGCGAGACCGAGGAGGACCGCGTCCCAGGACCAGGAGCCGGTGACGGCGATCCAGGCGCCGACCGGGCCCATCGCCTGGGCGAGCCCGAGGATGGCCTGCGGGAAGTTCGTGAACCGCTTGCCGTACGGGTAGACGACCATCGGGATGACCGCGACGGGCGCCAGCGCCAGGCACAGCGGGTTGAGCAGGGCCGCGGCACCGAGGAAGACGACCAGGGCGATCAGCGCGCCGGTCCAGGCGTGCTTGACGCTCATCGCGCCGGTGACCAGTTCGCGCTGGGCCGTACGGGGGTTGCGGGCGTCGATCTCGCGGTCGATGATCCGGTTCGCCGCCATGGCGAAGGTGCGCAGACCCACCATCGCGACGGTCACCAGGAGCAGCTTTCCCCAGTGGATGTTCTTGTCGACCTCGAACATCGCCGTCAGCGCCGCGATGTACGCGAAGGGCAGCGCGAACACCGAGTGCTCGATCATGACGAGGCGCAGGAACGCCTTGGTGCGGCCCGGCTGCGGAAGCGCCGCGGAAGCTGAACTCACAGCCCGTACTCCTTCCAACGGCGGTCGACCGTCGCCGCCGTCTTCGGGTCGGACAGCACCATCTCGGGCCAGCCGCCGTCCCGGGTGTAGCCCTCCTCGGGCCACTTCCTCGTCGCGTCGATGCCCGCCTTGCCGCCCCAGAACTGCTGGTAGGAGGCGTGGTCGAGATGGTCGACCGGGCCTTCGACGACGGTGAGGTCACGGGCGTAGTCCGTGTTGCCGAGGGCGCGCCAGGCGACCTCGTGCAGGTCGTGGACGTCGCAGTCCGCGTCGACGACCACGATGAGCTTCGTCAGGGACATCATGTGGGCGCCCCAGACGGCGTGCATCACCTTCTGGGCGTGCTTGGGGTACTTCTTGTCGATCGCGACGATCGCGCAGTTGTGGAAACCGCCCGCCTCGGGGAGGTGGTAGTCCACGATGTCCGGCACGATGATCTTCAGCAGGGGCAGGAAGAACCGCTCCGTCGCCCGGCCGAGGGGCCCGTCCTCCGTCGGGGGCCGCCCCACCACGATCGACTGGAGCAGCGGCCGGCGCCGCATCGTCACGCAGTCGATGGTCAGCGCCGGGAACGGCTCCTGCGGGGTGTAGAAACCGGTGTGGTCGCCGAACGGCCCCTCGGGCAGCATCTCGCCCGGCTCCAGCCAGCCCTCCAGGACGACCTCGGCGTTGGCGGGCACCTGGAGCGGGACGGTCTTGCAGTCGACCATCTCGATCCGCTTGCCCTGGAGGAACCCGGCGAAGAGGTACTCGTCGATGTCCCCGGGCAGCGGGGCGGTCGAGGCGTAGGTCACGGCGGGCGGGCAGCCGAAGGCGATCGCCACGGGCAGCCGCTCGCCCCTGCGGGCCGCGACCTGGTAGTGGTTGCGGCTGTCCTTGTGGATCTGCCAGTGCATGCCGATGGTGCGCTTGTCGTGGCGCTGGAGCCGGTAGAGACCGAGGTTGCGGATGCCGGACTCGGGGTCCTTGGTGTGGGTGAGCCCGAGGTTGAAGAAGGAGCCGCCGTCGTCGGGCCAGGTGAACAGGGCGGGCAGGGCGTCGAGGTCGACGTCCTCACCGCGCAGCACCACCTCCTGCACCGGCGCGTCCTTGACCTTCTTCGGCGGCACGTGCGCCATCGCGCCGAGCTTGCCGAAGGCCTCGCGCACGCCGACGAAGCCGTGCGGCAGCTCCGGCCTGAGCAGTCCGCCGATCTTGTCGGAGATCTCGCCGTACGACTTCAGCCCGAGGGCCTTCAGCAGGCGCCGGTCGGTGCCGAACACGTTCATCGCGAGGGGCATGGCGGAGCCCTTCACGTTCTCGAAGAGGAGCGCGGGCCCGCCGGCCTTCTGCACCCGGTCGACGATCTCCCCGACCTCCAGGTACGGATCCACCTCGGCCTTGATGCGCTTGAGGTCTCCCTCGCGCTCCAGCGCCCTGAGCAGGGAGCGAAGATCGTCGTAAGCCATGTGTCCAAGTATCGGCCACCCGCTAATCTGTGCCCGTCACCGGGGGGCCCGTGCCGCCCCGCCGTCGCTCACTGGGGGATCGTTCGGCCATGCTCAGGTATCTGCCCTTCCTGCTGGTCCTGGCGCTGTGGATCTACGCCTTCATCGACTGTCTGAACACGCCGGAGGAGGAGGTCAAGGGCCTGCCGAAGGTGGTCTGGGTCATCATCATCCTGCTCTTCGGCGAGGTGCTGGTCGGTCCGATCGCCTGGCTGGTCGCGGGCCGCAACCGCCGGGGCCCCGCGGGCGGCTCCACCCCCTCCGAATGGCACCGCAACCACCGGACGGAGTTCGTCGCGCCCGACGACAACCCCGAGTTCCTGAAGTCCCTCAAGGCCGAGAACCGCAAGGACGAGGCCCTGCTGAAGGACTGGGAGGCGGACCTGCGCCGCCGCGAGGAGGAACTGCGCCGGCGCGAGGACCGGGGCGGGTCCGACGAGGAGTCCTGAAGGGTCCTGAGGAGTCCCGAGATGGAACTGCGCCTGCTGGTGACCTTCGAGAAGGTCGCGACCGTGCTGAGCTTCACCCGGGCCGCGGCCGAGCTGGCGTACGCGCAGTCCAGTGTGACCGGCCAGATCCGCGCCCTGGAGTCCTCGCTCGGCACGGAGCTCTTCGACCGGCTGGGCGGCAGGATCCGGCTGACCGGGGCGGGCGAGCGGCTGCTGCCCTACGCCCGGCAGATCATCGAGCTGACCGAGGAGGCGCGGGCCGCGGTCGTCGACGCCGGGGAACCCTCCGGGGCGCTCACCGTCGGCACGATGGAGTCCCTCACCTCGTACCGGCTGCCGCCGCTCCTGGAGTTCTTCCACCACCGTCACCCCGGGGTGAAGCTGTCGCTGCGCACGACCATCGGCGACGAGACCCGCCAGGCCCTGCGCCAGGGCACGTACGACGTCGGCTTCCTGATGGAGGCGGAGACCGAGCACGCGGGTCTGGAGGTCGTGGTGCTCGCGCGGGAACCCCTCGCGCTGGTCGCCGCGCCCGGCGATCCGCTCGCCGGTACGGCACCGGACACGGCCCGCCTGCCGAGCCGCCCGCTGCTCGCCACCGAACCCGGCTGCGCCTACCGGGACTTGTTCGAGCGGGAGATCGACTCCCGCCTCCCGGAGGGCTCCTCCCCCGACTTCACCGAGTTCGGCACGATCGAGGCGACCAAACGCGCCGCGGCGGCCGGCCTCGGGATCGCGCTGCTGCCCGAGGTGACGGTCGCCGCGGAACTGGAGCGGGGCGAGCTCGTACGGCTGGACTGGGAGCCGCCGTTCACGCTGTGGACGCAGCTCGCCTGGCGGGCCGGGAAGCGGCTTCCGGCTCATGCGCGGCTGTTCGTGGAGCGGGCCCGGCGACTGGTGTCCGAGGAGTCCGGTCCGCCGGGGTGAGCGAGGCGTTCTCGGCGATCCGGCGGGCCATGACGCTCCTGGCGCTCTCGGTCTTCCCGGAAAGCGTCACCTTCAGGCTGGCGGTCACGATCAGCGGGACGCCGAGGGCCTGGACGAGCCCGATGTGGTGGCCGTACACCGCCCAGTCCATGACCATCGCGACGGCCGGGTAGGTGAAGGCGAGCACCGCGATCTTCGCGGTCGGGAGCTTGGCGTACGCGGCGTACATCAGGACGTACATCAGCCCCGTGTGGACGACTCCGAGCCCGATCAGCCAGCCCCAGTCCGCGCCGGTCCCCCGCATCGCGCCGAAGTCGGCGAAGGGGAGCAGCAGCGGGATGCCGACGACGACCTGGACGAGCGCGACGAGGTGCGGGCGGACACCGGTGACGCTCCCCCTCTGCTCAACGCGTGGGGGCACCCCCATGGTGACCAGGGTGGAGAGGCCGTAGAGGAGCGCGGCGAGGAGCGCCTGTCCGACGCCGGTGAGATACGCGCCGCCGTGCGCGAAGTCGGCCGGGGAGACACCGGCGACGAGGACCAGGCCGACGAAGGCCAGTGCGATCCAGCCGGCCTTGGCGGCGGTGAGCCGTTCGCGGAAGAGCAGGGCGCCCAGCAGCACCACGTAGAACGGCTGGGTGTGGTAGACGACGGTGGCGACGGAGATCGAGGTGTTCTCGTACGACTGGAAGAGCAGGACCCAGTTGAAGACGATGAACACCCCGCCGAGCGCGGCGAGTCCGAGGGTGCGCGGGGTGAAGCCGTGGCCCCGGAAGTAGCCCCGGGCCAGCGCGTAGCCGCCGAGGGCGAGGGCCCCGAACAGGACGCGGAAGAAGACGACGTCGAACGGCGAGGCCCCGGACTCGACGACGAAGACGCCGAGGGTCCCGGAGAGCATCATGGCGGCCGTGAGCTGGACGGCGCCCTTGTTCTCGACTGCGGTGGCTGAGGTCATGCCCCGAAGGTAGGAGCGGCGGCACCCCGCGGGCCACGGCCCACCGGGGCGTCCTGCCGATGCCCTCATCGGCGGTGCCGATGACCCCTGGTGAGGGCTCCTAGAGGGCCGGCTCCTCGCGCAGGACGAGGGCGAGGAGGCCCGGGAAGCGGGCGTCGAACTCCGCCCGGCGCAGCCGGTTGACCCGCTTGGGTCCCTCGTCACGCTGCTCGACGAGACCGGCGCCGCGCAGCACGGCGAAGTGATGGCTGAGGGCGGCCTTGCCGACGGGCACGTCGAAGGAGCCGCAGCTGCGGCTCCACTCCGGGGACCCGGCCAGCTCCCTGACGAGCCGGATGCGCACGGGATCGGCGAGCGCGGCGAGGGCGGTGAGCACGGGGACCTCGTCGGGGTGGACGTGCTCGGGCGCCGCCCGGTGACTGGTGCGCTCCGCCACGTCGGCCTCCCTGGTCCCGCTGATCCGCTTGCAGAGTGTTCGATGAAAACCATACACTCCCGAGTGTTCGCTTTTCATTGAACAGTCGAGCGTCAACCAGGGGTGTGCCATGCGTACGGTCGAATTCCAGGAGTACGGCGGTCCCGAGGTGCTGCGGGTCACCGAGGCGAAGGTCCCCGACCCGGGCCCCGGGCAGGTGAGCATCGACGTGGCCTACGTGGGCGTGAACTTCGCCGACCTCAAGGCGAGGTCGGAGGGCTACCGCGTCCCCGCCCTGCCCTTCGTGCCCGGACTCGAGGTCTCGGGCCGGATCCGGGCGGTCGGACCGGACGTCACGGGACTGCGGGTGGGCCAGGAGGTCACCGCGCTCACGGAGGGCGGGGCGTACGCGGAGGTGACCGTGGCCGACGCCGTGACGGTCTTCCCGCTGCCCGACGGCATCGGGCTGCGCACCGGCGCCGGACTGCCCACCGTCCTGCCCACGGCGTACGCGCTGCTGCACACGGTGGGCCGGATCCGGCCCGGCGAGACGGTGCTCGTCCAGGGTGCGGCGGGCGGCGTGGGCACGGTTCTCGGCCAGTTGGCGAAGGCGGCCGGGGCCGGCACGGTGTACGGCGTCGTGTCCGGCCCGGCGAAGGCCGAGTACGCCCTCGGCAACGGCTACGACGAGGTGTTCGTGGGCTCCTTCACGGACGAGGTCCGCGCCGCGACCGGCGGGCGCGGAGTGGACCTGGCCCTGGACCCGGTGGGCGGCGAGACCCTGCGCGGCTCCCTCGCCTCCCTCGCGCCCTTCGGCCGGCTGGTGTCCTTCGGCAACGCGAGCTCGGCGGAGCCCTGGACGGTGGGCCAGCCGGAGCTCTACCCGACCGGCCTGTCGGTCTCCGGGTTCTCGATCCTCGGCCTGGCGAAGACGGCCCCGGCCGCCCTCCGCGACATCGCCTCGCGCGCGTTCGAGACGGTGGCCGACGGCACCGTCAGCCTGCCGGTGACGGCGGAGTTCGCCCTGGAGGACGCCGCCGAGGCGCACACGCTGATGGGATCGCGGACGAGCACGGGCAAGCTGCTGCTGCGGGTGGCCGGTTCGCAGTGGTCGTGACCGTGGCCGTCGCACCCCCCGTCTAGCCTTCACCGCCATGACGACCCGCCTCCACGCCACCCGCGCCTCCTACGACACCGTCGCCGCCGACTACGCCGAGCTGCTCAAGGACGAGCTGGACGGGAAGCCGCTGGACACGGCGATGCTGGCGGCGTTCGCCGAGCGGGTGCGGGCCGGCGGGGGCGGGGCCGTGGCGGACCTCGGGTGCGGGCCCGGCCGGGTGACGGTCCGTCTGGAGGGCCTCGGGCTCGACGCGTTCGGGATCGACCTGTCGCCCGGGATGGTGGCGGTGGCCCGGCGGGCGCATCCCCATCTGCGGTTCGAGACGGGCACGATGACCGGCCTCGACATCCCGGACGGCACGCTCGCCGGAGCGCTCGCCTGGTACTCCACCGTGCACACGCCGATCGACGAACTGCCCGTGATGTTCGCCGAGTTCCACCGTGTCCTCGCCCCCGGCGGCCATCTGCTCATCGCGTTCAAGGCCGGCGACGAACAGGTCCGGCTGGAGCACGCGTACGGCCATGACGTGGACCTCGACGTCCACCGCTTCCCGCCCGAGCGGGTCGCCGGACTCCTGCGGGCGGCCGGCCTGTCCGAGGTCGCCCGTCTCGTCCGCGAGGCCGACGGCCGGGAGAAGACCCCGCAGGCCTTCGTCCTGGCCCGCAGGGCCGAAGACCCCCCGGCCCCCGCGACGGCGCCCTGAGCGCTTCCCCGCACCGCCCCCGTGTTCCGGCCGCGGAAGAGGACGGCCCGCGGGACAGTGGAGACATGGAGCGCATCGATCAGGCACAGGCCCGCGCGTGGCTCGCGACCGCCCTGGCGGAGGCTCGCGCCGGGCTCGCCGAGGGCGGGATCCCCGTCGGGGCCGCGCTGTACGGCGCGGACGGCACCCTCCTCGGACGCGGCCGCAACCGCCGCGTCCAGGACGGCGACCCCTCGGCGCACGGCGAGACGGCCGCCTTCCGCGACGCGGGACGGCAGCGGTCGTACCGCGGCACGACCATGGTGACCACCCTGTCGCCGTGCTGGTACTGCAGCGGGCTGGTCCGGCAGTTCGGGATCTCCCGGGTGGTCGTCGGCGAGGCGGCCACCTTCCACGGCGGCCACGACTGGCTCGCCGGGCACGGGGTGCAGATCGTGCTGCTCGACGACCCGGAGTGCACCGCGCTGATGCGCGGCTTCATCGAGAAGAACCCGGCGCTGTGGAACGAGGACATCGGTGAATGACCGGTCCGATCACCATCGGGCGGACGGCGGGACACCTTCGTAAGCGAACGACCCCGGAGCGGACACCGAGCGGCCTATCCCGAATCAAGTGCCCCTTTCGCACCCATATGTTGATACACATCGCAGCAGTACATCGGACCGGGCCACGGACCAGGGGGAGGAACGGTGCACACAGGGCTGCACGGCCGGGAGGCGCTGTTCGACACCGATCCGCCCGGACTCGCGTCACGGCTGGTGGGCCTGCGCCCGTACCAGTCGCGCGCCACGCCGTACGAACATCCCGCGGAGCCGCCCTTCGTGGTCTTCGCCGGCGGCCGGGGCCTGGGCAAGACCGCCGTGCTCCTCGCCCTGCGCGACGCCTACCGCGGGCGCACCCCCACCGCTCTCCTCGACGCCGAGGAAAGGGAGTTCGGCGCGCCACCCCCGGACCGTCCGGCCGCGTGCTGGTCGCCGGTGGGGCAGGCGCTCACCACGGCCGCCGGGCAGCTCGCCGAACCGGTGGAGGGCGCCGGACGGACCGGGTTCCCGCGGCTGTCGTCCGGACTGCTGGCGGTCGCGGCGGGCGGCTGGAGCGGCCGCGACGTGCCGCGCGTCCGGCGGGAGGCGGAGCGCCTCCTGCTGCTCGGCGAGACGGAGTCCTGGCTGTCGGGGTTCGCGGGGCGCTGGGTGGACAAGGTGGTCTCCCGGCTCGTCGCGTCGATGAGCGCGACGGGTCCGGTGGTGGAGCCCGTCGTCGAGGCGACCCTGGAGGCCTTCGCGGAGGGCGTCTCCCCGGCCCACCGCCGACTGCGCAGGGCCGCCGGCTGGTACCGGGACTACCCGGACGCGGGCGGGAGCCCCAAGCGCGCGCTGCTCCTGCTCTCCCGGCACTTCCGGGCGGGCGGCGACTCCCGCAGGCACGCCGAACGCCATCTCGTACGGGCGCTGCTGGCCGACCTCGACGACGCGCACGGGGGCGTCGGCCGGCGCTCGCACCGGCGGGGGCGCCCGGTCCTGCTGATCGACAACGTCCAGGAGCCCGCGGGCCTCGGACTCCTGGAGCCGGTCCTGCGCGACCGCGCCGACGGCATCAGGGACCAGGCCGTCTTCTTCGCCGCGCTACGGGGCCACACGCATCCGGCGCTGCGCAACGCGGGCCGCCTCGCGCTGTCCGACACCGCCCGGGCCACCGGCTGGCGGCCCGGCCCCTCCCCGTCCTCGCGGGCCCTGCTCGTCCCGCTGCCGCCGGCCCCCGACGGCACCCCGTGCATCAGGGACACCGCGTAGGCGGCCGGGGGCGTACGACGAAGGCCGGCCCCGCGCGACAGGAGTCGTGCGGGGCCGGCCTTCACGCGTCGGAGCGGGTCAGACTCCCGCGTAGGAGTGCTTGCCGCCGACGAAGATGTTGACGCCGTAGTAGTTGAACAGCCAGCAGCCGAAGGCGATCAGGGCGATGTAGGCGGCCTTGCGGCCCTTCCAGCCGGCCGTGGCCCGCGCGTGCAGGTGGCAGGCGTAGGCGACCCAGGTGATGAACGCCCAGGTCTCCTTCGGGTCCCAGCCCCAGTAGCGGCCCCAGGCGTCGCCCGCCCAGATCGCGCCCGCGATGATCGTGAAGGTCCACAGCGGGAAGACGGCGGCGTTCACGCGGTAGGAGAACTTGTCGAGCGAGGCCGAGGCGGGCAGGCGCTCCATGACCGAGGTGGCGAACCGGCCGGGCTTGCCGCCGTTCACGAGCTTGTTCTCGTACGAGTCCTTGAACAGGTACAGGATCGTGCTGACGGCGCCCACGTAGAAGACGGCGCCGCACAGGATCGCCGTCGAGACGTGGATGTACAGCCAGTACGAGTGCAGCGCGGGGACCAGCTGGTCGCTCGCGGTGTACAGGACGGTGACGGCGAGACCGAGGTCGAGCAGGACCGTGGTGATCAGGGGCAGGCCGAGCCAGCGGACGTTCTTCTTCAGCGCGAGCAGGACGAGGAAGACCCCGACGGCCACGGTGGAGAAGGTGATGTTGAACTCGTACATGTTGCCCCAGGGGGCCCGCCGCACCGACAGGGCGCGGGCGAGCACACCGGCCGCCTCGACGCCCCACGCGAGCACGCTGAGGGACACGGCGATCCGCCCGTAGAGGTCGCCCTGCTCGTCCCCTCCGTGGGCGCCGGGCCCGTCGGGCACGTCCCGCGCGCCCGAGGCGGAGCGGGTGACGACCTTCGGCCGCTCCAGCACCGTGGTGGTGCCGCCCTTCCGCGCGGTGACCGCGGGGGCCGCCGCGGCCGCCTGCGCACCGTTCGCGGTGAGCGCGCTGGCGGTGCGGGCGACCTTGCTGCGGCTGCCGAAGAGCCACTCGGCGATGAAGGCGAAGAAGGCCAGGGTGTAGACGGCCATCGCGGAGTAGATCAGCGTGTTGCTGATGTTGGCGAGGTGTTCGTTGGTCGCGGTGGCCAGTTCGGTCACGGCGCCCAGGTCGTGTGCGGTGGCGAGCGTCACTGCTTCTCGGCCCCTTCGGCGGCGGGTACGGGGGGTTCGGCGTCGGCGGGTGCCGCGTCCTCGTCGGACGTGGTGGGTGCCTGTTCGTGCACGAGCGCGGCCAGGTCGCCGAGCTCCTCGGGGAGTTTCGCGGACTCGCTGCGGCCGAGCCCGGCCATCTCGACGACGGTGACGCCGTCGTCGCCGGTGGTCGCCCGCACCCAGACGCGGCGGCGCTGGATGAACAGCGAACCGGCGAGTCCGACGATCGCGGCGAACGCCCCGGCCAGCGCCCAGTCACTGCCGGGCTGCTGGGTGACCTGGAAGTTCGCCCACTCCTTGATGTCCTTGTCGAAGGTGATCGACCCGGCGCCGTCCGGCAGCGTCATCGTCTCGCCGGGCCGCAGCCGCGCCTTGAGGATCTCGCCCTTGGCGTCCTTGAACTGCTTCATGTGGGTCGTGTCGAGCTGGTACACGTTCTGCGGGAGGCCCGCGTTGACACCGAGGCTGCCGTGGAAGCCGCTCAGCGCGAGCACGGGGTAGTCGAGCGCGGGGAACTGGGAGAACATGTCGCCCTTGCCCGCCCCGGCGAACGTCGGCACGAAGAACGCGGAGAAGCCGAGCTGGTCGAACTCGCCCCGCGCGTCCCGGTAGCCGTCCATGACCTTGATGGCGCCCTGCGAGGTGACGTTGGAGTCGAGCGGCAGCAGGGGCACGGCGTCGTGGAAGACGACCTTGCCCCTGCCGTCCCGGACGGTCACGGTGGGCGCGTAGCCGTGGGCGGTCAGATAGACCTTCGTGTCGCCGATCACGAGCGGCTCGTTGACCTTGACGACGGTCTTGCGCTCCTTGCCGTAGGCGCCCTCGCTGTAGGTGAGTTCCGCCTGGTACGTGCGGGGCGTGCCCTTGTTGGGACCGGTCCGCTCGTAGGTGCCGGTGAAGTTCTTCAGGTCGAAGCTGAACGGTGTCAGGTCGTCGACGCTGAAGAGGTTGCCGGACTTGAAGTCGTCGTAGGACATGAGCGCGTTGGCGAAGCCGCCGCCCTCGACGATCAGCTTGTCGCCCTCGGACTTGAAGAGCTGGCCCCAGGCGAAGGCGACGAGCATCACGATCAGCGCGATGTGGAAGAGCAGGTTGCCGGCCTCGCGCAGGTAGCCCTTCTCCGCGGCGACGGCGTCCTTGTCGACGTGCGCCCGGAAGCGCTTCTCCTTGAGGACCTTCAGCGCGATCTCACGGACCTGCTCGGGCTCCGCGGCGGTGCGCCAGGTCGTGTACGCCGGCAGCCGGGTCAGCCGCTTGGGGGCGCCCGGCGGACGGCCCCGCAGCTGTCCGACGAACTGCCAGGTGCGGGGCACGATGCAGCCGATGAGCGAGACGAACAGCAGGATGTAGATCGCGGAGAACCACACCGAGCTGTACACGTGGAACAGACCGAGCCGGTCGTAGAGCGGACCGAGCACGCTGTGCGCGTCCTTGAACGCCTGCACCTTGTCCGCGTCGGTGCCGGACTGCGGGATCAGTGATCCGGGGATGGCGCCGAGCGACAGCAGGAAGAGCAGGATCAGCGCGACCCGCATCGAGGTGAGCTGGCGCCAGATCCAGCGGGCCCAGCCGGTGACCTCGCGGGCGGTCCAGGCGAGCCAACCGGTGGCGCCGGGAGCGCGGGAGCCGCCGAAGGAGCCGGGCATCGCCGTCTCGACCGGCGCGGTGGACAGCTGCGACCCGGCCTCGCCGATCTCGTGGGCGTCCCCCGCCTCCCGGGGGGAGGCCAGGACGTCCTCGCCGGCCGGCTCGCCGGCGTCGGGGCCGGCCGTGCTGCCGGTGTCAGTGCTGCTCATGGATCAGATCCCTACCGTGAAACCGTCGGACCAGGCCTGCATCTGCTGCACGATGCCGTCCCAGGCACCGGTGAGCAGGAGAAGTCCGGTCGCGATCATCATTCCGCCGCCGATCCGCATCACCCAGGCGTAGTGACGCTTCACCCAGCCGAACGCGCCGAGCGCCTTGCGGAAGGCGACCGCGGTGAGGACGAAGGGCACGCCGAGGCCGAGGCAGTAGGCGACCGTCAGTATGGCCCCGCGTCCGGCGCTCGCCTGGTCCATGGAGAGCAGGTTGACGGAGGTGAGCGTCGGGCCCAGGCACGGCGTCCAGCCGACGCCGAAGAGCGCGCCCAGGACCGGCGCCCCCGCGAGCCCGGTCACCGGCCGCTTGTGGAAGCGGAACTCACGCTGGGTGAGCCAGGGCATCAGCCCCATGAAGAACACGCCCATCACGACCATCAGCACCCCGAGGACCTTGCTGATCGTGCCGCTGTACTCGTGCAGCGTCCAGCCGAAGTAGCCGAACAGCGCACCGCCGGAGACGAACACGGCGGTGAAGCCGAGCACGAAGAGACTGGCCCCGGCGACCATCCGCCCCCGTCGGGCCTCGGCCAGGTCCGTGCCGCTGACACCGGTGACGTACGACAGGTAGCCGGGCACCAGCGGCAGGACGCACGGCGAGAAGAAGGAGACGAGCCCGCCGAGCACGGCGATGGGCAGCGCGAGCAGCAGGGCGCCGCTGTAGACCGTGGTGTTCATGTCGGTCGCGGCGGCGAGGTTCGTGGTCGTCTGGAGGAGGGACACGGCGGTCACTTCTCCGCGAGGACGGGGTCGAGCATCTCGTGCAGCTTGTCCTCGCTGAGCGCCTGGAGCGTGCGGGCCGCGATCTTCCCGTCCCGGTCGATGACGATCGTGGAGGGGATCGTCTGCGGGTTGAGCGTGCCCTTCTTGAAGCGGAGCATCAGCTTGCCCGTCGGGTCGTACAGGCTGGGGTACGGGACGCCCTGCTCCTTCTCGAAGGCCCGGGGCAGGGCGATGCTGCCGTCACGGGTGTTGATGCCGACGAACTGCACGCCCTTGGCGGCGGTCTCCTTGGCGACCTTGACGAGGTTGGGCGTCTCGGCGCGGCACGGCGGGCACCAGGAGCCCCACACGTTGAGGACGACGACCTTGCCCTTGAAGTCGGCGACGTCGACCTGCTTGCCGTCGACGGTCTTGCCGGAGAGGTCCGGGGCGGCGGCCCTGGACCCCTTGGCGACGGTGGAGATGCCGTCCTTGCCCTTGACGAAGTTGTTGCCGCCGCCGCCACCGGAGGTGCCGCCGGAGCCGCACGCGGACAGCAGGAGCGCGGCAAGGGCGGCCCCCGCGGTGTACAGGGCGGCGCGGGGGCGGTTCGGGCGCTGGTCTGCGCGGCAGGCGGCACTCATGTGAAAAGTTTCGCATGCCCGTTTCGGGGATCTTCCGCACCCCCCTTGCGGGCCGAAACCCGCATTTCAGGCGGCCTGCCCCCGGAGGTAGCGGTGCCAGCCGCCGGCGGGCTCCTCCCCCACGTCCATCGACTGGAGCTTCGCCAGTACCTCGGGCCGCTGGACGTCCAGCCAGTCCACGAACTGCCGGAAGGAGACCATGCGCACGTCGGAGCCCTTCTCCTTCTCCCGGGCGATGTGGGTGAAGACGTGTTCGACGGCGTCCATGTAGATGCCGCCGTTCCACTCCTCGAAGTGGTTGCCGATGAAGAAGGGCGCCCGGTTCGTCTCGTACGCCCGCTTGAACCCGGCCACGTACGACGCGGACGCCTGGGTGCGCCAGCCCGGGTAGTTGTACGAGGGCGCCCGGGTGGTGGCGATCGACTGGTTGGCGAGGATGTTGTAGTCCATCGACAGGACCTCGAAGCGGTGGCCGGGGAAGGGCATCGCCTGCAAGGGCAGGTCCCACAGTCCCTGCTTCTTCTGCGGCCAGCGCTGGACACCGCCGGGCGAGGAGGCGTCGTAGCGCCAGCCGAGCTCCTTGACGGCGGGCAGCAGGTTGTTCTGGCCGAGCAGGCACGGGGTGCGGGCGCCGATGAGCTCCTTCTCGTAGTCGAAGGGCAGCGGGGGCAGGTCGGTCCAGCCCGTGTTGGTGCGCCACTCCTTGACGAAGGACTTGGCCTGTTCGATCTCGCTGGTCCACTGCCGGGGCGTCCAGTTGCCGACCGAGCCGGAGCCGCCGCAGAAGTGGCCGTTGAAGTGGGTGCCGATCTCGTGGCCGTCGAGCCAGGCCTGACGGACCAGCTTCAGGGTGGAGCGGACGTGTTCGTCGCTGAGGTAACCGATGTCCGAGGCGCCGCGGGGGTTGTTCGGCGGGTCGTACAGACGCTTCTTCGACTCGGGCAGCAGGTACAGCCCGGAGAGGAAGAACGTCATGTGCGCGTCGTTCTCCTTGGCGAGCCGGAGGAAGCGGTCGAAGAGGCCGGTACCGACCTCTCCGGCCCCGTCCCAGGAGAAGACCACGAACTGCGGCGGGGTCTCGCCGGGTTCCAGCGGCACGGGGGCCTCCGGCTGGCGCGGCTGCTTGCCCGTGTAGGCGGTGGAGCCGTCGCCGATGAGACGCATGACCGGCTTCTTCGGGGCGCCGGGCCGGCCGGTGCCGGACGAGGCGGAGGTGGAGGCGTCAGGGTGTCGCGGGGTCTCCTTGCCCGAGGTCGTACCGCACGCGGCGAGTCCGAGCGCGCTCGCCGCACCCGCACCGAGGCCGATCATTCCTCTTCGGCTGACGTTGCGCATACGGTCCTCTTTTCATCGCACCCTCTCAGCTGACTCTCAGCTTGTATCCCATGAGAGGGCACGACGAAGACGGGGGTTCCGTTTAACGCGCTCGGATTTATACGATTTTACGAATATGCGCCCATTTGGACCGGCTCTCCGTTCCGAACCATCAGGCCCCGAACGCCTTGGCCTTCCCCTTCACCGGCTTGGCGCCCGCGAGGAGGTGAGCCGGAACCAGATCGCGCGCGGGCTCGGTGTAGCCCACGGACACGATCTTGTCGCCGCGGTAGGTGAACGTCGTCAGCGAGGCCAGGGTGCACTGCCGCTTGCGCGGGTCGTGCCACAACCGCCGCTTCTCCGCGTAGCTGCGGACGATCCAGATCGGCAGCTGATGGCTCACCAGCACCGCCTCGTGGCCGCGCGCCGCGTCCTTGGCGGCGTCCAGCGCCCCCATCATGCGCACGACCTGGTCCACGTACGGCTCGCCCCAGGACGGCTTGAAGGGGTTGACGAGGTGCTTCCAGTTCTCCGGCCGCCGCAGCGCGCCGTCCCCGACACCGAAGGTCTTGCCCTGGAAGACGTTGTCGGCCTCGATGAGCCGCCCGTCGGTCGCCAGGTCGAGCCCGTGGGCCTTCGCGATCGGCGTGGCCGTCTCCTGCGCCCGCTCCAGCGGCGAGGCCACGACGTGCGTGACGTCGCGCGAGGTGAGGTGCTCGGCCACCCGGTCGGCCATCTGCCGCCCCAGCTCGGACAGGTGGTACCCGGGCAGCCGCCCGTAGAGCACCCCGTCCGGGTTGGCGACCTCGCCGTGCCGCATCAGGTGGACGACCGTGATGTCGCCCGCGCCGTTCTTGCCGCTGTTCTCGCTCATGCCGTGGCCTCCGCCGCTGCCCGCGCCGCCGCCGGAAGGGCGTCGGCGATCCTCTGAACCGCCTGGTCGTCATGGGCCGTCGACACGAACCACGACTCGAACGAGGACGGCGGCAGGTAGACGCCCTGCGCCAGCATCGAGTGGAAGAACGCGGTGTAGCGGAAGGACTCCTGCGCCTTCGCGCCCTCGTAGTCGCGCACCTCACGGCCCGTGAAGAAGACCGAGAACATGTTGGAGGCGCGCTGCAGACGGTGGGTCACACCCTCCTTGGCGAGCGCCTCGGTCACCAGCTCCTGGATCCGCGCCGACACCGCGTCGACCTTGTCGTACGCGGCCTGGTCGAGCAGCCGCAGCTGCGCGAGCCCGGCGGCGGTGGCGACGGGATTGCCCGAGAGCGTGCCCGCCTGGTACACCGGCCCGGCCGGCGCCAGGTGCTCCATCACGTCCGCGCGGCCACCGAACGCGGCGGCCGGGAAGCCGCCGCCCATCACCTTGCCGAACGTCATCAGGTCGGGACGCACGCCGTCGATCCCGTACCAGCCGGCCCTGCTGGTACGGAAGCCGGTCATCACCTCGTCGGAGATGTAGAGGGCACCGTTCTTCGCGCAGGCGTCCTTGAGGCCCTGGTTGAAACCGGGCGCCGGCGGCACCACGCCCATGTTGCCGGGCGAGGCCTCGGTGATCACACAGGCGATCTCGCCGGGGTGCGCGTGGAACGCGGCCTGCACGGCCTCGAGGTCGTTGTAGGGCAGGACGATCGTGTCGGCGGCCTGGGCACCGGTGACACCGGGCGTGTCGGGCAGCGCGAAGGTCGCCACCCCGCTGCCCGCCGCGGCGAGCAGCGAGTCGACGTGGCCGTGGTAGCAGCCGGCGAACTTGATCACCTTCGTGCGCCGGGTGAACCCGCGGGCGAGCCGGATGGCCGACATGGTCGCCTCGGTGCCGCTGGAGACGAGCCGGACCTGCTCGACGGGCTCGATGCGGGCGACGATCTCCTCCGCGAGGGCGACCTCCCCCTCACCGGGCGTACCGAAGGACGTACCGCGCGCGACGGCCGCCTGCACGGCGGCGATGACCTCGGGGTGGGAGTGCCCGAGGATCATCGGCCCCCAGGAACAGACGAGGTCGACGTACTCACGGCCGTCGGCGTCGGTCAGGTACGGTCCGGTACCGGACACCATGAACCGGGGCGTACCGCCCACGGCGCGGAAGGCGCGCACCGGAGAATTCACGCCACCTGGTGTGACGGCCGCCGCACGGTCGAACAGCGACTGCGAGGCTGGGGCTTCGTAGGGATAAGGCAGTTCGGTCATGACCTGCGACGTCTCCGTCTCCGGGGGCTAGTGACCTCCTCAGGGTAGGCCAGGGGCCCCGGTGGGCCGTGAGGGGAAGAGCGGGGCGCCGTGAACGGAGCGCCCCGGCCCGACGTACGGCTCCACAGAGGAATGATCCCGGCCATCGCCGGGCCGGTGTGACGGAGCCCGGGACGACAACCGGGTCCCTTCCCCCGGCCATCTGCGAAACTGGGACACGAACGGACAGGTCACATGAACGACGGTGTTCAGGGGCCGCGAAGATCCCGCGGACAGGTGTTTCGGCGCACGTTTCGTCGTGCGACCGTGGGGGAGGTCACTGTCACGATGATCGGGTTGCGTGGCGGGGGTCGCGCGACTTAGAAAAGCAGTCGGGTGGAGATATGCATCGCGGTGGCGGACTGGGCGAGGGGACCGATGACCTCAACCCTCGGCGTGCCCGGCGGGGGAAGCACCGGCGTGAGGCGGAGGAAGCGGCCGGCAGAGCAGGACAGGTACAGGGATCACAGGGTGACCCCGACGAGCGGATCGACCGCGCGGTCGAGCGACTGCGGGCGGAGAGCGGGAATGGTGGCCGAGTGGGGGTGACGTACAAATACTTCGGCGCGCCGGACGGCGCGACGGCAGCCAGGGTCCCGATCTCGATGCGCCCCGAGGAACTCGGCGGCGACGAACTCGGCATGAACGGCATGTTCACCAAGATCAAGCCGGAGACGATGGCCGCGATGGTCCTCACCGGCATAGAAGGCGTCCCCCTGAGCAAGGTGCCGCCGCTGGAGCTCGTCGTCCTGCACCCCGACTACGCCGTGGTCAAGCTCCCGATGACCGTCGTCGACCCGATCCGCGGCATAGGCGAGGAGGCCGTGGGCGCGGCCGCCTTCATCTGGTCCACCGTCCCGGACCGGGGCGGCCCGCGGGACGCCTTCAACGTCTACCAGCTGCTGCACGAGTGGCAGGACTTCTCGAACCGCCTGCACGAGGCGGGGCACCAGCCGTACTGCCTGGTGTGGCCCTGATCCGGGGTTCCCACGGCGGCGGGCGGGGTCCCCGGACCCCGCCTTTTTCGTGCGCCGGGACCCGCTTCCGGCGCTCCCGGCCCGCCCCCGCGAGGCGGACCACCGGGTGACCCCTTCTACAGCCCGCCCGCGACCCGCAGGACCGCCCCCGTCGTGTACGAGGCGTCGTCCGACAGGAGCCAGGCCACCGCGCCGGAGATCTCCTCCGGCCGGCCCGCCCGGCCCATGGGGATGACGGCGGCCACCTTGGCCGGACGCTGCGGGTCCTCGTGGAAGTCGGTCCAGACCGTGCCCGGGGCGACACCGTTCACGCGGATGCCGACGGCCGCCACCTCCTTGGACAGGCCCACGGTCAGGGTGTCGACGGCCGCCTTCGCCGCCGCGTAGTGGACGTACTGTCCCGGGCTGCCGAGGGTCGCCGCGGCGGACGAGACGTTGACGATCGCGCCCCCGCCGGACGCGGTCATCTCCCGTACGGCACGGCGCGCGCAGAGCAGATAGCCGAGGACGTTGACCGCCAGGGCCTCCCGCATGCCGTCGGGGTCTGCGTCGGCCAGCGGTCCGTTGGGGCCACTGACGCCCGCGTTGTTCACCAGCCCGGTGACCGGACCGAGTTCGGCGGCCGCCGTGTCGAAGAGTCCGTCGACCGCGGCGGCGTCGGAGGTGTCCACGGCCACCGGCAGACCGCGCCGGCCCGCCTCCACGACGGCGCGCGCCACCTCCTCGGCCGACCCGCGGTCGGACCGGTAACCGATGACGACGTCATGGCCCTCCAGGGCCAGCCGCCCGCAGACGGCGGCGCCGATACCGCGGCTGCCGCCGGTCACCACCGTGACCTTCCGTCCGTTCCCCATGGCCGCCCCTCTCCGCACCGCGGACGATCAGTGTGCCGGAGAAAGGTCCCGCCCCTGTTCTCCCACGCCGCCGGACGCCCCACGCCTCCGGACGCCCCGGACGCCCCGGCCCACCGGCCCCCAGAAGCGCCGCAAGAGCATGACTCCCCATGGATCCCCATGGGGATCCATGGGGATCCATGGGTCCTCCGCGGCCGTCCCGGGACAAGAGCCGCCGGGACAACGGGATCTGACGGTCGGCACCTCGCACGGCCCATCCGGCGAAGCAGACGTGTCGCCGCCGATCGGGTCATGCGCGAAGCGCCGATCGAGGGGCCCGGTCTCCCGGCGGACACGACGAATGGGCAGGTCAGAGAGGTCGGACCGGCTTCGGCCGATCGTCGGGGCAACCGGCGGGCAGGGGCCTGGCCATGGGCCGGGCGAGCTTCCCGGGTGGTGCGCTTCGCACATCGGATTGACGGTTGATCATGTCGCACCGGGTTTTCGCCTGCTGACACGAGGTCAGCTACCTGGTTCTGACGGAAGGACTCCGACAATGCGATCTGCCCGCATGCTCCTGGCCGCCGCGACGGCCACCGCCGCTCTCGCGATCGGCGCTCCCGGCGCGTACGCCGCGGCGGCCGGCGACTGGGACCACAGCGATTCCTCTTCCTCCTCCTCTCCCTCGTCCTCCTCCTCTTCCTCCTCTTCCTCCTCCAAGGAGCACTCCGACTCCGGATACGGCAAGGAGCACACCGACTCCGGGTCCTCCAAGGAGCAGTCCGACTCGGGCTACGGCAAGGAGCACTCCGACTCCGGGTCCTCCAAGGAGCAGTCCGACTCCGGTTACGGCAAGGAGCACTCCGACTCCGGATACGGCAAGGAGCACGAGGACTCCGGATACGGCAAGGAGGAGCACGGCAAGCCCAGCGACAGCGGCCACGGCAAGCCCAGCTGGCACCACCAGAAGCCGGAAGGGGGCGTGCACACCGGCGGCGGCGCGCTGACGTCCGTCACGACGGACGACTCCGCCAAGGGCGACAAGAAGTACGACCCGGAGACCTACAAGGACAAGGACTCCTCCAGCTCCGACAGCGGCAGCGGTTCCTGGGGCTCCGGGACGGACAAGGGCTCGTGGGGCTCCGGCACGGACAAGGGCTCGTGGGACTCGAGCAGCAAGGGTTCGTGGGACTCGAGCAGCAAGGAATCCGAGGACAAGCCGCACGGCGGCGTCCACACCGGTGGCGGCGGTCTCGCCACGTCCTCCGGTGTCACGGCCGGCGGAATCGGGGTCCTGGGCCTCGCTGCGGCGGGCGTGTACATGCTGCGCCGTAGGAACACCGAGGGTGGTGCGTCCTGACCATGCCTGACGACATAGCGGTCCGGGCCGCCACCCCCTCACCCCGTGGCGGCCCGCCCGGTCCCTCCTCCTGTTGCCCCTGCCTGTTCCACCGCTGCCGCTCCTCCCGCCACCGCCGCTCGCACCACCCTTGCCGCCCCTCCTCTTATGCCACCCCTGCCTCTGCTGCCTCTGCTGCCGGTCCCGCCGCTCCCCACGCCCCCTCCCCCACCGCCCCCTCCGCTCCCTCCGCTCCCGACCGATCCGCTCCGCTGCCCCGACCCGATGAGGTGGTACCCGATGGCAGCCCGGTTGTCCTCTCCCGCCGAGACCTCGTACACGTCACCCAAGCGGACCTTCCGACGCCGTGCGACGTGGGTCGTGTGGTGCGCCGGCATCGCGGTCCTGCTGGCCACGAACGTGCTCCACCGCCAGGACGGGCCGTCCGGCCCCTCCCCCGCCTCCCGCGCCGCGGCGGCCCCCGCGCACTCGCACCCGCCCGTGTCCTCGGCCTCCGCCTCGGCCTCGAACGACCGCCCGGCCGGGAAGCACCTCCCGCGGGCCGAGCCCACCCGGCTGCTCATTCCGAAGATCGCGGTGAACGCGCCCTTCACCGAACTCGCCATCGACGACACGGGCAAGCTCCAGCCCCCTCCCGCGAACGACACGAATCTGGTCGGCTGGTACGCCAAGGGCGTCTCCCCCGGTGAGACGGGTACGGCGATCATCGCCGGGCACGTCGACACGAAGACCTCCGCCGCCGTGTTCGCCGGCCTCGCGGACCTGAAGAAGGGCGACACGTTCAGCGTCGAGCGGTCCGACGGCCGGACGGCGTCCTTCGTCGTCGACAGCGCGGAGACCTTCGCGAAGGACGCCTTCCCCGACGACCGGGTGTACGCCGACACCCCCGACGCCGAGGTGCGCCTCATCACCTGCGCCGGCACCTACAACCACACCGTCAAGGACTACACCGACAACCTGGTGGTCTTCGCCCATCTCGTCTGACCCGGCCGTCCGATCCGGCCGTCCGATCCGGCGGGCGTCCGGTCCGGAAGGAAGGGCCGCCCGCCCCGTCAGCTCCCGGCCACGAGTTCCCTGAGCGCGATGTTGAGTCCGAGGACGTCGACCCGGGGTTCGCCGATGAAGCCGAGGGTGCGTCCCTCGGTGTGCCCGTCGACCAGTTTCCGCACCCGGGCGACGGAGAGGTGGTTGCGTTCGGCGACCCGGGGGACCTGGAGTTCCGCGTACCGCGGGGAGATGTCCGGGTCGAGGCCGGAGCCGGAGGAGGTGACGGCGTCGGCGGGGACGTCCGAGGGCCTGACCGTGTGGCCGGGCACCGAGTTGTCCTCGACGACGGCGGCCTTGGCCTCCTCGACCTGCTGGACGAGGTCCTTGTTGTCGGCGGCGAGGTTGGTGGCGCCGGACAGGAGCAGCTCGTACCGGGTGTTGAGGGAGTTGGTGCCGAGCCCGTTCGCGGGGCGGCCCTGGAACCACTTGAGGTCCGGTTCGGGGGTCTCCTGGCCCTTCTTCGGCGGCAGGTCGTACGACTGCCCGATCAGGGACGAGCCGACGACCCTGCCGTCCGCCTTGACCTCGGAGCCGTTCGCCTTGTCGCCGAACAGCCCTTGCGCGATGCCGGTGACCGCCAGCGGGTAGAGGACACCGGTCACCAGGGTCAGCACGAGGAGGGCGCGCAGACCCGCCCCGAGCAGCCGGGCGGTGTTGGTCACGGAGTTGTTCATGGCAGTCAGCACGCTTTCGAGGAGTTACAGCCCGGGGACGAGGGAGATGAGCACATCGATGATCTTGATGCCGACGAACGGGGCGACCAGGCCGCCGAGACCGTAGATCCCGAGGTTGCGGCGGAGCATCCTGTCGGCGCTCATCGGGCGGTAACGCACCCCCTTCAGGGACAGCGGCACCAGCGCGACGATGATCAGGGCGTTGAAAATGACGGCGGAGAGGATCGCGGAGTCGGGCGAGGACAGGTGCATGATGTTGAGCTCGTCCAGGCCCGGGTAGACCGCGGCGAACAGCGCCGGGATGATCGCGAAGTACTTGGCGACGTCGTTGGCGATGGAGAACGTCGTCAACGCGCCCCGGGTGATCAGCAGTTGCTTGCCGATCTCGACGATCTCGATGAGTTTGGTGGGGTCGGAGTCCAGGTCCACCATGTTCCCGGCCTCCTTGGCGGCCGAGGTCCCGGTGTTCATGGCCACGCCGACGTCGGCCTGTGCCAGCGCGGGGGCGTCGTTGGTGCCGTCGCCGGTCATGGCGACGAGCTTGCCGCCCGCCTGTTCCCGTTTGATGAGCGCCATCTTGTCCTCGGGGGTGGCCTCGGCGAGGAAGTCGTCGACGCCCGCCTCCTCGGCGATCGCCTTCGCGGTCAGCGGGTTGTCACCCGTGATCATGACCGTCCTGATGCCCATGCGGCGCAGCTCGTCGAACCGCTCGCGCATGCCGTCCTTGACGACGTCCTTGAGGTGGATCACGCCGAGGACCCGGGCGCCGCGCTCGTCCTCGACGGCCACGAGCAGCGGGGTGCCGCCCGCCCCGGAGATCCGGTCCGCGAGGGCACCGGCGTCCGCGGAGACCGTGCCGCCCCGCTCCCCGACCCAGGCGACGACCGAGGCGGCCGCACCCTTGCGGACCTTGCGCCCGTCGACGTCGACACCCGACATGCGGGTCTGGGCGGTGAAGGCGATCCACTCGGCACCGCTCAGCTCGCCCCGGTGGCGCTCGCGCAGTCCGTACCGCTCCTTCGCCAGGACGACGACGGAGCGGCCCTCGGGGGTCTCGTCCGCGAGCGAGGAGAGCTGGGCGGCGTCGGCGACCTCGGCCTCGGTGGTGCCGCTCACCGGGACGAACTCGGCGGCCCGCCGGTTGCCGAGCGTGATGGTGCCGGTCTTGTCCAGCAGCAGCGTCGACACGTCTCCGGCGGCCTCGACCGCCCGGCCGGACATGGCCAGGACGTTGCGCTGCACGAGGCGGTCCATGCCGGCGATGCCGATCGCGGAGAGCAGCGCGCCGATGGTGGTCGGGATGAGGCAGACCAGCAGGGCCACCAGCACGACCATCGTCAGGTGCGTGCCCGCGTGGTCCGCGAGCGGCGGCAGCGTGGCGCAGGCCAGCAGGAAGACGATCGTCAGGGACGCGAGAAGGATGTTGAGCGCGATCTCGTTGGGGGTCTTCTGCCGGGCCGCGCCCTCGACCAGGTTGATCATCCGGTCGATGAAGGTCTCGCCGGGCCGGGTAGTGATCTTGATGACGACCCGGTCGGAGAGGACCTTCGTGCCGCCGGTGACGGCCGAGCGGTCACCGCCGGACTCCCGGATCACGGGGGCGGACTCTCCGGTGATGGCCGACTCGTCGACGGACGCGACGCCCTCGATGACGTCCCCGTCGCCGGGGATGATGTCGCCGGCCTCGCAGACGACCAGGTCACCGATCGTCAGCGCGGTGCCCGGGACCTGCTCCTCGGATCCGTCGTTCAGCATCCGGCGGGCGACGGTGTCGGTCTTGGCCTTGCGCAGGGTGTCGGCCTGCGCCTTGCCGCGGCCCTCGGCGACGGCCTCGGCCAGGTTGGCGAAGACGACGGTGAGCCACAGCCAGGCACTGATCGTCCAGCCGAACCAGTCGCCCGGGTGCCGGAAGGAGAAAACGGTGGTCAGGACCGAGCCGATCCACACCACGAACATCACCGGGGACTTGACCATCACCCGCGGGTCGAGCTTGCGGAACGCGTCCGGCAGGGACTTGACCAGCGCCTTGGGATCGAAGAGGCCCGCACCGACGCGGCCTTCGGTGGGCTTGTGCCCGGTCGGCGCGTCCTGGTGGGGCGCAAGGGTGGGAGTGGACGTGGACATGGAGTCCTCGTGTTTTTCCGTTCGGGTGGTCATGACGCCAGTCCCTCGGCGAGCGGGCCCAGGGCGAGGGCCGGGAAGTAGGTCAGGCCGGTGACGATCAGGATCGCGCCCACCAGCAGACCGGTGAACAGCGGTTTCTCGGTGCGCAGGGTGCCCGCGGTCGCCGGGACCGGCCGCTGCCCGGCGAGCGAGCCGGCCAGCGCCAGAACGAAGACCATCGGCAGGAAGCGGCCCAGCAGCATCGCGAGCCCGGTCGTCGTGTTGAACCAGTCGGTGTTCGCGTTCAGACCGGCGAAGGCCGAGCCGTTGTTGTTCGACGCCGAGGTGAAGGCGTACAGCACCTCGGAGAATCCGTGCGCGCCGGGATTGAGCATCGAGTGCGGCGGGGTCGGCAGCGCCACCGAGGCCGCCGTGAGGACCAGCACCAGGGCGGGGGTGATCAGGATGTAGCAGGCGGCGAGCTTCATCTCGCGGGTGCCGATCTTCCTGCCCAGGTACTCGGGGGTGCGGCCGACCATCAGACCGGCGATGAACACCGCGATGACCGCCATGATCAGCATGCCGTAGAGGCCGGATCCGGTGCCACCGGGCGCGATCTCGCCGAGCTGCATGCCGAGCAGGGTGATGCCGCCGCCTAGCCCGGTGAACGAGGAGTGGAAGGAGTCCACCGCGCCGGTCGAGGTCAGCGTCGTCGCCACGGCGAAGATCGACGAGCCGCCGACGCCGAAGCGGGTCTCCTTGCCCTCCATCGCCCCGCCCGCGGCCTGTAGCGCCGGGCCGTGGTGGGCGAACTCGGTCCACATCATCAGCGCGGTGAAGCCCAGCCAGATGGTGGCCATCGCGGCGAGGATCGCGTACCCCTGCCGCACCGAGCCGACCATCACGCCGAAGGTCCGGGTCAGGGAGAAGGGGACGAGGAGGATCAGGAAGATCTCGAAGAGGTTGGTGAACGGGGTCGGGTTCTCGAAGGGGTGGGCGCTGTTGGCGTTGAAGTAGCCGCCGCCGTTGGTGCCGAGCTCCTTGATCGCCTCCTGCGAGGCCACCGCCCCGCCGTTCCACTGCTGCGAGCCCCCCATGAACTGGCCGACCTCGTGGATGCCGGAGAAGTTCTGGATCACCCCGCAGGCCACCAGGATCACCGCGGCGACCGCGGCGACCGGCACCAGGATCCGTAGCGTGCCGCGCACCAGGTCGGCCCAGAAGTTGCCGAGATCACCGGTGCGTGAGCGCGCGAAGCCGCGGACGAGAGCGACGGCCACCGCCATGCCGACGGCCGCCGAGACGAAGTTCTGCACGGCCAGACCGGCGGTCTGCACGACGTGCCCCATGGTCTGCTCGCCGTAGTACGACTGCCAGTTCGTGTTCGTCACGAACGACACGGCCGTGTTGAACGACTGCGCCGGATCGACCGGGTCGAAGCCGAGTGAGCCGGGCAGGATGCCCTGGAGCCGCTGGAGCAGGTAGAGGAACAGCACGCTGACCGCGGAGAAGGCCAGGACGCCGCGGAGATACGCAGGCCAGCGCATCTGCGCGTCGGGATCGGCGCCGATGCCCTTGTAGATCCACTTCTCCACCCGCAGGTGCTTCTCGGAGGAGTAGACCCGGGCCATGTACGTGCCGAAAGGGATGTGGACGAGCGCCAGCGCGCCTATCAGGGCGACGAGCTGGAGCAAGCCCGCGAGTACGGAACTCATGTCTGATCTCAGAACCTCTCCGGGAAGATCAGGGCGAGGACGAGATAGCCCAGCAGGGCGACGGCCACGACCAGGCCGACGCCCATCTCGAAATCGAATGCGGCCTCGGCGGTCACAGCTTCGTCACCCCCTTGGCGACGAGAGCCACCAGCGCGAACACCGCGATCGTGGTGACGACGAAGGCCACGTCGGCCATCGTGAGCTCCTAGGGGAGGTTCGGTTTCGGACTGACAGTCCGAGCAGAACCCCTCGCACGCCGGACGCGGCCGCCGTTGACGCCTCCCATACGGCGCACGGCACGCCCTTGACGCATCCCATACAGGGCGGAGCCGTCCTTGTCGCGCCGTTGACGCCGGGCCCGTCGAAGACCGCGGCGCCCGCCGCACCCGGAGGCGGCGAGATCTGCCGGTCCGTGAGCCGGCCGGCACCTGAACGGGCGACGAACCCCTCCTCGCCCGGTGCTCTCGTGATGCGCGACCAGCAGGTCTTAACGCAAGCTTGACGCCTGAGGCCCCTGGACGCTCGGGCCCGTGCATCACTCTCTGCATACGCTGATGGGCGCCGTCTCCTCGATGGCCGGAACCGTTCGAAGAGACGCATGTCAGGAGAGTCACCGATGGCCAGCACCGAGCCCGCCCCGCCGAGCCGCTTGCGGGCGTGGATGCTGGAAGGCCTGTCCGACATCAGCAAGAGCAAGGGCCGCCGGCTGCCGCAGCCGGCCGCCGAACCCACGCCCGTCCACAAGGGACAACGCTGGTGGCGCGTCATGTGCCTGACCGGCGTCGACTACTTCTCCACCCTCGGCTACCAGCCCGGTATCGCCGCCCTCGCGGCCGGACTGCTGTCCCCCGTGGCGACCATCGTGCTCGTCGTCGTCACCCTGGCCGGCGCACTGCCCGTCTACCGCCGGGTCTCGGAGGAGAGCCCGCACGGCGAGGGATCCATCGCGATGCTGGAACGCCTGCTCTCCTTCTGGAAGGGCAAGCTGTTCGTCCTCACCCTGCTCGGCTTCGCCGCCACCGACTTCCTGATCACCATCACCCTCTCGGCGGCCGACGCCTCCACCCACCTGGTGGAGAACCCCCATCTGAACAGCGTCCTGCACGACAAACAGATGATGATCACTCTGTTCCTGGTGGCCCTGCTGGGAGCGGTCTTCCTCAAGGGCTTCCTGGAGGCGATCGGCGTCGCGGTGGTCCTGGTGGGCATCTACCTCGGGCTCAACGTCGTCGTCGCCGTCGCGGGCCTCTGGGAGGTCGCCACCCACGAGCACCTCGTCACCGACTGGTCCACCGCGCTGACCGCCGAACACGGCAACGCCCTCGCCATGATCGGCGTGTCCCTGCTCGTCTTCCCGAAACTCGCGCTCGGCCTGTCCGGCTTCGAGACCGGGGTCGCGGTCATGCCGCACGTGGAGGGCGACCCGGCCGACACCGAGGAGAAGCCCGCCGGACGGATCCGCGGTGCCAAGAAGCTGCTGACCACCTCCGCCGTGATCATGAGCGTCTTCCTGATCATCACCAGCTTCATCACCACCGTGCTGATCCCGGAGAAGGAGTTCCAGCCGGGCGGCCAGGCCAACGGCCGCGCCCTCGCCTACCTCGCCCACGAATACCTCGGCAACGCCTTCGGCACGGTCTACGACATCTCCACGATCTGCATCCTGTGGTTCGCCGGCGCCTCCGCCATGGCCGGACTGCTCAACCTCATGCCGCGCTACCTCCCGCGCTACGGCATGGCCCCGCACTGGGCCCGCGCCGTCCGCCCCATGGTGATCGTCTTCATCCTGATCGCGTTCCTGGTCACCTGGATCTTCGACGCCGACGTCGACAAGCAGGGCGGCGCGTACGCCACCGGTGTCCTCGTCCTGATCAGCTCCGCCGCCATCGCCGTCACCATCGCCGCCCGCAAGGCCCGCCAGAAGCACTGGACCGTCCTCTTCGCGGTCATCTCGGCGGTCTTCCTCTACACGACCGTCGTCAACATCATCGAGCGTCCCGACGGTGTGAAGATCGGTGCCTGCTTCATCGCCGGCATCATGCTCGTCTCCTTCCTCTCCCGGCTCGCCCGCGCCTTCGAGCTGCGCGTGACCAGCATGAGCATGGACGACATGGCCGAGCGGTTCGTCCGGGACATCGCGAGCCGGCGGATCCGCTTCATCGCCAACGAGCCCGACAAGCGCGACATCACCGAGTACCGCGAGAAGATCGAGCAGATCCGCGCCGACCACGACCTCCCCGCCCAGGAGGACTTCGTCTTCCTGGAGGTCACCGTGGGCGACCCCTCGGAGTTCGAGTCGGTCATGAACGTACGCGGCGAGGTGCTCCACGGCCGCTACCGCGTCCTCACCCTGGAGTCCGCCTCCATCCCCAACGCCCTCGCCGCCCTGCTGCTCCACGTCCGCGACACCACCGGCGGCATCCCGCACATCTACTTCGAGTGGACCGAGGGCAGCCCCTTCACCAACTTCCTGCGCTTCTTCCTCTTCGGCCAGGGCGAGGTCGCCCCCGTCACCAGGGAAGTCCTGCGCGAGGCCGAACCCGACCGCGCGCGACGGCCGCGGGTGCACGTCGGCTGACACCTCCGGGGGCACGTCGGCTGACACCTCCGGGGCGCGGTGGGAACCGATACGGCACGGTGAGAAGCCGGTGCACGTGCCCGGGCCTTTCCGGCACGTCCGACACTCCGGAAAGAAGTGAGAGGCCGGTAAGAAGGCCCGTCACGGACCCGCTCACCAGGCCGCACCCCACCGACCGCTTGGCAGACTGGTCGAGTGCCCCAGAACGTACTGCTCGCCGAGGACGACCGCGCCATCCGCCACGCCCTGGAAAGGGCACTGACACTGGAGGGCTACCGGGTGACGGCCGTGGCCGACGGGGTGGAGGCGCTGGCCCAGGCCCACCGCACCCCGCCGGACGTCCTCGTCCTCGACGTCATGATGCCCGGCATCGACGGCCTCCAGGTGTGCCGCGTGCTGCGCGCCGAGGGCGACCGCACCCCGATCCTGATGCTCACCGCCCTCGTCGAGACCGCCGACCGCATCGCCGGCCTCGACGCGGGCGCCGACGACTACGTCGTCAAACCGTTCGACGTCGAGGAGGTCTTCGCCCGGCTGCGCGCCCTGCTGCGCCGCACCGGCAACGGCGCCTTCGACGAGGACGCCCCGGCGCCCGCGCCCCGGGAACCGCGGACGTCCGGCGCGCAGGTCTCCGCGGCCGGGCTGCGCATGGACATCCAGGCCCGCCGGGCCTGGCGCGGGCAGCGCGAGCTGGAGCTGACCCGGACCGAGTTCGAGCTGCTCGAACTGCTCGTCCGCAACGCGGGCATCGTCCTCGACCACTCCACCATCTACGACCGGATCTGGGGCTACGACTTCGGCCCCGGCTCCAAGAACCTCGCCGTGTACGTGGGCTATCTGCGGCGCAAGCTCGACGAGCCCGGCGCTCCGGCGCTGATCCACACCGTGCGGGGCGTGGGGTACGTCCTGAGGGAGGACTGAGTGCGACGACGGCTGCGGCAGGTGTCCTCCCTGCGGGCCACCTTCACCGTGTCCTTCGCGGCCGTCGCCGCCGCCGTCACGGTCCTGGTCGGGTTCCTGAGCTACGACGCCGCCGCGCGACTGGTGCGGGTCGACCAGCAGACCGTCTTCGCCGAGGTGGTGCAGGACCTGCGCGACCAGGTGCGTGAGCACCCGCTGGAGCCGGGCGACTTCGTCTCCTCCGACCCGGACCACGCCGGGCCCCTGGACGACATCATCCGGCCCAGCCGTACCGACGTGCAGGTGCTCGGGGCGGGCGGCGCGATCGTCGACCGGGGCGTTCCGCCCCTGCCCGTGGACGGCCGCGACCGGACGGTCGCCGGCCACGCCGCGGCGGGCGTTCTGGTGCAGCACAAGGACGTCGACGTCGCCGGGGACCGCTACCGCCTGACCACCGTGTCGCTCGGCGGCGGACGGGGCGCCGTGCAGGTCGCCCAGCAGTTCAGCGACACGGAGGATCTGCTCCGGGAGCTCCAGCAGCGGACGGTCCTGCTCGTCGGGGCCGTCGTGATCGCCGCGGGGCTGTTCGGCTGGTGGCTGGCCCGGCGCATCACCCGGCGCCTGGTGCGGCTCGCCGGGGCCGCCGAGGACGTGGCGCGCACCGGTCGTCTCGGCATCCAGGTGCCGGTCACCGGTCATGACGAGGTGGCCCGGCTCGGCCGGTCCTTCGACCGGATGCTCGGCCGGCTCGCCCAGTCCGAGGAGGACCAGCGGCGCCTGGTCCAGGACGCGGGGCACGAACTCCGTACGCCGCTGACCTCGCTGCGCACGAACATCTCGATGCTCCGCCGGATCGACGAGCTGCCGCCCGACGCGCGTGAGGAACTCGTCGCCGATCTGGCGCTGGAGTCCCGGGAGCTGACCGACCTGGTCAACGAACTCGTCGCCCTCGCGGCCGGCCAGTCGGACACCGAGCCCGTACGGCGGCTGGACCTCGCCGAACTCGCCGAGGACGTCGCGATCGTCTCCCGCCGCCGCACCGGGCGGGACATCACCGTCCGGGCCGCCGGCGACACCGCGGTCGACGGCCGCCCGACCGCCCTCCAGCGCGCGGTCTCCAACCTCGTGGAGAACGCCGCCAAGTTCGACCGGGGCGGGACGGCGCCGATCGAGGTCGTGGTGACGGGGCCCGTACGGCAGGCCGACGCCGCCGATCCTTCTTCCGGTCCCGCCGATGCCCCCGCGGGCTCCACGAGCCACACCGGCTTCCCCGGCACCGCGGCTCCCGCCGGCTTCGGGGGCCGTCGCGGGCCGGTCCGTGTCGAGGTGCTCGACCGGGGTCCCGGTATCGGTGACGACGACCTCGTGCGTGTCTTCGACCGCTTCTACCGAGCCGCCGACGCCCGCAGCCTCCCCGGCTCGGGCCTCGGCCTGTCCATCGTCCGCGAGGTCTCCGCAGCCCATGGAGGCACCCCGTTCGCCCATCCCCGGAAGGGCGGTGGCACGGTGATCGGCTTCACGGTGGAGGACACGCGTCCGATCGGCTGAGGTGCCTGCGGGCCGGTCCGGTGGGTGGGTCGGGGCCGTGCCGGTGCATCAGCCCGTCGCCGTCGGACAGGGATGTGGGCGTCGGTGGCGACGGGCATCGATGTACCGGCACGGCCCCTCACGCCGGATCCCGGGTGCGGGCACACTCCGGGAAGGTTCCAGCGGGAAGGTTTCGGCCCCTCCGGCGTCTGAGGAGCGGGGTCCGGGGCGGAGCCCCCGGGGGCGCTGGGGGTCCCCCTGGTCTGGGGGTCCCTCCCGGCCGAAGGCTGGGGGAGAAGCCGAGACCTTGGGGGAGGGTAGGGGCGGAGGGGGCGAAAAACTCGCTACGCCCGCAGCGCCGCGAGCTGCTCCTCGAACGGGACCACGTGGAAACCGTCCGCGCGGCCGGGCGCGGGCTGGGCGGGGACGACCGCCTCGGACCCGGCCGAGGCCGAGGAGGGCATCGGGGCCGGGGCCGGTGTACCGGCCGGCATCAGCGCGGCCAGTTCACCCGCGGCCCGCTCGATCCGCTCCGCGAGCCCCTCGGCCCCCCAGTCCTCCGACGCCGCGTACACGCCGGTCGGCACGACCACCGCCCGCAGGTACGCGAACAGCGGACGCAGCGCGTGTTCGAGGACCAGCGAGTGCCGCCCGGTCCCCCCGGTCGCCGCGATCAGCACGGGCCTGCCCGCCAGCGCGTCCTTGTCGAGCACGTCGAAGAACGACTTGAACAGACCGCTGTAGGACGCGGAGAAGACGGGCGTGACGACGATCAGACCGTCCGCGGAGGTCACGTCGTCGATCGCGGCGGACAGGGCGCGGCCGGGGAAGCCGTTGGTGAAGTTGTGCGCGATCTCGACCGCGAGGTCGCGCAGTTCGACGACCCTGAGGTCCACCTCACCGGACACCCGGCCGGCGGTCGCGGCCGCCAGCCGGTCGCCCAGCAGCCGCGTGGACGACGGGACGCTCAGCCCCGCCGAGACGACGACGAGCTTCATGCGCGGCTCACCTCTTCCTTCTCCTCGGCCGCGGCCACCCGGGCCGCGTGGGTCGGCGCGTCCGGCACGTCGGCCGGACGGTTCTTGGCGAACTCCTCGCGCAGCACCGGCACGACCTGTTCGCCCAGCAGGTCGAGCTGCTCCAGGACCGTCTTGAGCGGCAGCCCGGCGTGGTCCATCAGGAAGAGCTGGCGCTGGTAGTCACCGGCGTACTCGCGGAAGGACAGCGTCTTCTCGATGACCTGCTGCGGAGAGCCGACGGTGAGCGGGGTCTGCTCGGTGAAGTCCTCCAGGGAGGGACCGTGGCCGTAGACGGGAGCGTTGTCGAAGTACGGACGGAACTCCCGTACGGCGTCCTGGGAGTTGGGCCGCATGAACACCTGGCCGCCGAGGCCGACGATGGCCTGCTCGGCGGTGCCGTGCCCGTAGTGCGCGTACCGCTCGCGGTAGAGCTCGACCATCCGCTTGGTGTGGTCGGCGGGCCAGAAGATGTTGTTGTGGAAGAAGCCGTCGCCGTAGTACGCGGCCTGCTCGGCGATCTCGGGCGAGCGGATGGAGCCGTGCCAGACGAACGGCGCGACGCCGTCCAGCGGGCGCGGGGTCGACGTGAACGACTGGAGCGGCGTACGGAACTTGCCCTCCCACGTCACCACGTCCTCGCGCCACAGGCGGTGCAGCAGCGCGTAGTTCTCGACGGCGAGGTTGATGCCCTGCCGGATGTCCTGCCCGAACCAGGGGTAGACCGGTCCCGTGTTGCCGCGGCCCATCATCAGGTCGACCCGGCCGTCCGCGAGGTGCTGGAGCATCGCGTAGTCCTCGGCGATCTTCACCGGGTCGTTGGTGGTGATGAGGGTGGTGGAGGTGGAGAGGATCAGCTTCTCCGTCCTCGCCGCTATGTAGCCGAGCATCGTGGTCGGGGACGACGGCACGAACGGCGGGTTGTGGTGCTCTCCGGTCGCGAAGACGTCGAGGCCGACCTCCTCGGCCTTCAGCGCGATGGCGACCATGGCCTTGATGCGCTCGCGCTCGGTCGGCTCCCGGCCCGTGGTGGGGTCCGGTGTCACATCACCGACGCTGAAGATCCCGAACTGCATGGTCGCTCACCCTCCAAGTTGTTGATGCTTCAACTATACCCGTGAACCACCACCCCGCCCCGGCTATTCCGCGACTGTCGGTGCCCCGCCCTACGATCCCGACATGGCCGCCCCACGCCGTGACACCCGAGGCATCGTCGACGCCGCGGAGCTCTTCGCGCGCGTCCGCTTCCGCCGCCACGAGCCCGCCGAGCCGCTGCGCCCCTACCTGGAGCACTACTGGCTGATCGACTGGGACCTCACCCAGCCCTACGCCTCGCACGTGGTCCCGCACCCGTCGGTCAACGTCGTCTTCCAGCGGTACGCGGGACAGGACCCCTTCGGCGAGGTCGCCGGCATCGGACTCGGCCTGTTCACCCAGAAACTGGAGGGCCGGGGAAGGGTGTGCGGGATCCAGTTCCGCCCTGGCGGCTTCCGCCCCTTCGCCCCCGGCCGCCCCCTGTCGGCCCTCACCGGGAAGCGACTCCCCCTCCCCGAGGTCTTCCCGGACTCCGCGAGCGCCGTCGCGGCCGTCCTCGACCCGGACGACGAGCGGGCCCGGGTGGCCGCCCTCGACGCCTTCCTCCTGGACCTCGATCCGCACCCGGACCCGGCGGCCGCCCTGGCGACGGCCCTGGTGGACCGCATCCGCGCCGACCGCGCGATCCGAAACGTCGGCACGCTCGCCGAGGCCGAGGGCATGACGGTCCGCGCCCTGCAACGCCTGTTCTCCGCGTACGTCGGCGTCGGCCCGAAGTGGATCATCCTGCGCTACCGCATCCACGAGGCCCTCGAACGGGCCGAGGGGTCCGAGCCGGTGAACTGGGCCGCCCTGGCCGCCGACCTCGGCTACGCCGACCAGGCCCACCTGGTCCGGGACTTCACCGCGACGGTCGGAGTCCCCCCGACGTCGTACGCGGCCGGCCACGGGCCCGCCTGACCTCCGCCCGCGCCGCCCCCGCACCACACCCCGCACGGGCACTCCGCTCTCCCGACCGCGCGATATCCCGCTTGACCTCACCCCACCCCATGCCCGACATTTATCTGCGTGACACAGATACTGCATGACGCACGCGAAACCGGAAGCCATCCTCCCGCCCGCGTCCGCTGGGCGATCCTCGGCGTCGTCCTCGCCGCCGACGTCCTGGACCTCCTCGACAGCACCATCACCAACATCGCCGCCCCGACCATCACCCACGACCTCGGCGGCGGCACCGTCCTCATCCAGTGGCTCGGCGCGTCCTACGCCCTCGCCCTCGGCGTCCTGCTCGTCCTCGGCGGGCGGCTCGGCGACAAGTACGGCCGCCGCCGGCTCTTCCTGACCGGCCTCGCGGGCTTCACCGCCGCCTCGGCCGCCTGCGGCCTCGCGCCCACCCCGGGCACCCTCGTCGCCGCCCGCCTGGTCCAGGGCGCGTTCGGCGCGCTCGTCATCCCGCAGGGCTTCGGCATCCTCGGCGCGACCTGGCCCCGGGACCAGATCGGCAAGGCCTACAGCCTGTTCGGACCGGTGATGGGCCTGTCCGCCGTCGGCGGCCCGGTCCTCGCCGGGTTCATCGTCGACGCCGACCTCGCCGGCCTCGGCTGGCGCCCGATGTTCCTCATCAACATCGTTCTCGGCGGCGCCGCGCTCCTCGCCGCCGCCCGGCTGCTCCCCCGTGACACCGGCGACCGCGCGACCACCGTCGACGCCCCCGGTTCCGTCCTCCTCGGCGCCACCATGCTCACCCTGCTCACCGGCCTCATCGAGGGCTCGGCCCACGGCTGGGACGCGCCCCCCGTCCTGCTCCTGCTCGCCGGCCTCGCCCTCTTCGCCGGGTTCTGCCACCGCCAGCGCACCGCGCCCAGCCCCCTGATCAAGCCCTCCCTCCTCCACAACCGCGGCTTCACCTCGGGACTGGTCATCGGCGTCGTCTTCTTCGCCGCGGTCGCCGGCCTCCTCTACGTCGTCTCCCTCTTCCTCCAGCAGGGCCTCGGCCGCTCCCCCGCGGCCGCCGCGCTCGCCCTGACACCCCTGTCCGCGGGCATCGTCATCGCCTCGATCGCCTGCTACCGCCTGATCGGCCGCCTGGGCCGCCGTCTCGTCCTCATCGGTTTCCTGGTCACCCTCGCCGGAACGGCCCACCTCATCGCCCTGGTCGCCACCTCCGGCACGGACACCGGCGGCTGGGCCCTGGTCCCGCCGCTGCTCGTCATCGGCCTCGGCATGGGCGCCTGCTTCGGCTCGCTCTACGACGTCACCATCGGCGACATCGCCCCCGAGGAGGCCGGCAGCGCGGGCGGCTCGCTCGGCGCCGTCCAGCAGCTCGCCAACGCGATCGGAGCCGCCGCCGTCACCACCGTCTACTTCCGGACCGGCGGCGGGGCCCACGCCACCACCGTGAGCCTCACCGTCGTCGCCGCCGTCGCCCTCCTGTGCTGCCCCCTCGTACGCCTGCTCCCGCTCAAGGCACCGGAGCAGCACCACTAGGGGTTCCAACCGGGCCGCCGGCTAGGGCACGAGGACCAGCCGGCCCCGCAGTCCGCCCTCCGCGAGCCGCGCGTGCACCTTGACGGCCTCGTCGAGCGCGTACGTCCCGGCGACCCGGGTGGTCAACGCCCCCTCGTCGACGAGCGCCACGAGCTCCGCGAGCCGGGCGCCGTCGGCGGCGACCTCCACCGCGCCGGTCCGCACCCCGCGCACGGACGCCGGCTGGGCTCCCGGGATGACGCCCAGGAAGGCGCCCCCGTCCCGCACCCGCTCCAGGGCGACCTCGCCCAGGAGCGCCGCGTCCAGCACCGCGTCCACGCTCCCCGGGGCCACCGCCTCCGGCTCCGACACGAACCGGTCCGCCCCCAGGGACCGCACGAACTCCTCGTCGCCCTCACGGGCCAGCGCGGTCACGCTCACCCCGAGCCGGGCGGCGAGCTGCACGGCGTACCCGCCGACCGCCCCCGCGGCCCCCGTGACCAGCAGACTCGCGCCCGGCTCCAGGCGCAGCCCGTCCAGGGCCTGGGCCGCGGTCAGCGCGTTGAGCGGCAGGCTCGCCGCGTGCGCCGCGTCGACCGAGCGGGGCGCCACGGCCACCGCGTCGGCGTCGACCACCACGTGATCGGCGTGCGTACCGAGGGACTTGGCGGTCCCGTACGCCAGCGCCACCACCTCGTCACCGACGTTCCACCCCGACGCGACCCCCACCGCATCCACGACACCTGCCACGTCCCAACCGAGCCCCAGCCGCTTCCCCGCACCCCCGAAGACACCGGCGCGCACCCCGGCGTCCACGGGATTGACCCCCGCGGCCGCCACCTTGATCCGCACCTGCCGGGCCCCCGGCTCCGGCAGGGCGACCTCGACGATCTCGACGGATTCCGGACCACCGAACGACGTCACAACCGCTGCACGCATCCCAGCTCACCCCATCTGTAGGCCATCCGCGGGTCTCTCACCCGCCACAACAACCCTAGGAAGAGTTACTATCCATTGGTAAGTAGGCACCTGAAGGTGCGTACGTCACCCGGAGGTGAGTCATGGCGACCACGACGGCGGCCCAACGGCGTCAGCAGGCCCGCATCGAGTACGACGCCTTCATCAAGAGCTGCCCCACCAACCAGCTCCTGGACCGCATCAGCGACAAGTGGGTCAGCCTGATCGTGAGCGCGCTCGCCGACGCGGGCGGACCGATGCGCTACAGCGACCTCGGCCGCAAGATCGCCGGAGTCAGCCCCAAGATGCTGACGCAGACCCTGCGTTCACTGGAGCGCGACGGCATCCTCTCCCGCACGGTCACCCCGTCCGTACCGGTCCGCGTCGACTACGAACTCACGCCCCTGGGCACCAACCTGAGCTGCCTGCTCACCGCCGTCAAGGACTGGGCGGAGCACCACATCGAGGAGGTCGTGGAGGCCCGCGAGCGCTACGACGCCTCGTCCGAGGCCTCCTGAAAGTCCCCGGACCGCAGCCGGGCGACCTGCTCGGCACTGAAGTCGACCGTACGGCGCATGTGCCCGATGATCAGGGCGACCTCGGCGTCGTCGAGCCCGTCGAACAGGCCGTACCAGCCGGCGCCAAGACGCTCCCACATCCGCCCGAACTCGGCGATCTTCTCGGGCACGACCGCCACCAGCACCCGCCGCCGGTCGACCACATCGCGTTCCCGCACCACGTAACCGGCCTTCTCCAGCCGGTCCACCAACCGCGTGGCCGACCCGGTCGTCAGCCCCGTCATCTCGGCGATCCGCCCGGTGGTCACGGGCCCGTCCTCCAGGCTGAGCAGGTTCACGCACTGCACGTCCGTCGGATGCAGTCCGACGTGGTCGGCGAGGGCCTGGTTGAACAGCGCGTACGAGGCCATGTACCGCCGCGACACGTCCGCCAGCTCCTCCAGCAGCCGCTTCCGAGAATCCCCAGCCATACGACCCCTTTCCACCAGCCGAAATCGTACGCCGCCGCCCCTCCCCCACCAGGATCCAGCACCCGCCCCCACACAAGCTTCTTTCGCCCCTACCCGACCCGTACCGGGGGCGCCGCCCCCGGCCCCCGCTCCTCAAACGCCGGAGGGGCTGAGAACCACGCCGATGAGGGGCTGCGCCCGAACCACGACGCACCCGCAGCCGGGTACGCACGCGAGGGGCCGTGCCGGTACATCGATGCCCGTCGCCACCGACGCCCACATCTTTGTCCAACGGCGACGGGCTGATGCACCGGCACGGC